>CALGGB010000215.1 GCA_937880925.1 uncultured Rhodospirillaceae bacterium
TCGAGAAGTTCGGCCACCACAACCTTTCGACCTTCGGCATCGGACGTGAGCACAAGGCGCCGGTCTGGCGCGCCGTCATTCGCCAGCTCGTCTCCTCCGGCTTCCTGGAGATCGACGTCGGCGGCTATGGTGGTCTCGCCATGACGCCGCGCGGCGAGCGCCTGCTCAAGGGCGAGGAAAGCGTGCGCCTGAGGACCGACAGCCTGGGCCGGGCCGCGGGCGCCAAGGCCAAGGCAACGCGCACGGCCCAGCCGGTCGGCGACACGGCGGCGCTGGCCCTGCTTCAGAAGCTGAAGGAAACCCGTCTGGCGCTGGCGCGCGAACGCGGCGTGCCGCCCTATGTCATCTTCCACGATGCGACGCTGATCGAACTCGCCAACCGCCGTCCCACCAGCCGCGACGCCTTCGCCGAAATCCACGGGGTGGGTGCGAGCAAGCTGCGCAACTTCGCCGACACCTTTCTTGCCGCCATCGCCGACCACGCGGCCGACGCGCCTTAAGTCGCGGTCAGTCCCAGGTCATCGCCACGACCGGCCAGCCAGTCGAAGGTCCGATCGTAGCGGCCGGTCATCACCAGGTGGAAATCGATGTTGTGGCGGTTGAGCTCCTGCAAGGCAATCGCGTCAACGCCGGGAATGCCTTCCAGCGCATCGGCAATAATGGCGTCGCGGTCGTGTTCGGAGCCGTGCAGATAGGCGATGCGCCCGGGTACGCCCTGGCGTAGTTCGTCGGCCAGACGTTGGGCTTCTTCGCGTGTCACGGCGATCTTCTCCTCGGGTGTCAGCCGGGTGCCGTCGCTGCGTGGCGCGACATCGGCCGTGCCTGCAGCGCAGAGGACACGCTGCGAGCCCACCGCCAGACCCGTCCGGATGGCCATCAGGCCGCCCATGGAACTGCCATAGATGGCGGTGTGGCGCACACCCAGTGCCCTGGCGATGGCGCCGATCGCCGCGTAGGTGTCCTCGCGGCTGTTGCCGAAGGCCGAGACGCCCCGGCGATAATGGCTCTGGGAGAGATCGCGCAGATAGAGCGTGTGGAAACCCGCGCCTTGCGCCCAGCGGTCGATGAAATTGAGCGGAATACCCATGCGGCCATGGAAGCCGCAGAAACAGACCAGCAGACCAGCCGAACCATCCCTCTTGTGGCGCACGAACTGAACCGCCGCATCCAGACGGTCATTGAAGTTCGATCCCTTCAGCCGTGGTGGCACCATGCCGGCCGCATCGAACAGGCGCTTGAGAAAGCGCTGGTCGGGGTAACGCTGGACGATGACCGCGGAGGCGGCGCGCAGGGCTTCAGGCTCGCAGTAGTCGAACAGCCAGCGCAAGGCCATGGTCCATATCAGTGGGGAAACGAGACCGAGGTCGGGTTGGCGACGCTGGTTGAGGCAAGCCAGAAGATAAAGCGCGGCCTGCACACTGGGCGGACGTCTTGTTCCCTTCTGGGCGGCCAGCACCGGCGCGGCCCGGTCGATGAACCCCGGGGTGAGCGCCATGCGGGAAGCAAGCACGCGCAGGGTCTCGTTGCGCCGGTCGCCCGCCAGGTGGCTTTCGGCAAGCTCCATGGCGTCGGCAACGTCACCCTTTTCGAGATGGGCGCGCATGGACGCAATCGCCTCGTCGGCGGCCAAGAGGTCGGATGCAACTACCACGGCACGCGCACGTCCGCGCCAGATGCCGGGATCGCCTGGCTCGCGCAGAAGCGTATCGATGGTTTCCTGGTTCAAGACCCCGTCCAGCAGCTGTTGCCCCGGGCAGCACTTAGACGCGCCATCGCAGCGATGCAACCATGGGGCAGCATTGGAAAGTCTGCGACGTCAGGCATCAAACAGGTCGGCAACAGCGTCGGCCACATCGCGATTGCTCCCGTTTCGGAAAGCCAGGAGGCGTCCTCCGTTGCGGGTATGGCCCGCGGCATCCGGCGATCCATCGTCGAGCAGAATCAGCCGGTCCCTGGGCAAGGGAGAGCCGGCCCCGACGAACGCGGGGTGGGCGAAGATCGGGCAATTCACCGCGTCGGCCAAAGCGGCTGCGTCGCCAAGCCTGGCCTTGGTCGCCGGGCCGGTCAGGATCAGGGCGTCCCAGTGATCGAGTCCGACGCCTTGGTCGTGCAGGGCTCTTGCGTTGATGGTCAGGATGCCGCAGTCGGCGCGGGGATGGTGCCGCAGCATACGGGCCGCGGCCCGGTCGCCATGCAGGGGTGTGCGCTCGACCGTGACATCGCCCACCACCAGGCCCTCCTGTGTGGCGCGTGCCGGCTGACGCCCCCGTGCAAGCAGCGCGTCATGCAGGCAACGCGCCGCCGCAGTAGCGTCCTCTTCGCCATAGACCAGGGCTATCGGCATGGCGGGCGGCGGGCCGTTCGGGATCACCATGGCCAGGATCGCATCGGAAACCCGCTCGGACAGGTCATCGGGCATGCCGTGGGGATCGAGTCCCGGCTGGGTGTTGATCTCATTGATCGCGCAGGGGATGGCTTGGAAGGGAACGGAGATATCGGGTGTTAGAAAGTCGATGCCCACGATGTCGAGGCGGGTCAGGCGAGCGATCAGTTCGGCCATCGCGCGGTTTTCAGGATGAACCTGATCCAGAACGTCGAGCGCATCGCCGCCGGTCGATAGGTTGGCGGTGCGGCGCAGCCGAACGGTTCGGCCCTGTGCCGGCACGCTTTGCATGGTCAGGCCCTCGGCGGCCAGGACGCGATGCACCTCGCTGTCGACGCTGATCTGAACCCGCATGTGGAAACCCTTGGGGCGCCGGTACGGCTCCTTGTTCCGCTCGTTGATGAGCTGGGCGATGCTGCTTGCGCCATCTCCCACCACATGGGCTGCAACCCGCTGAGCGACAGCCACCAGGCGGCCGCCGACAACCAGCATGCGATGGTCCTGTCCGGCCACGAAGCGCTCGACCAGGACATCGCGGCCGTAGCGGCGCGCGGCTTCAAAGGCGGCTCTGGCTTCTTCGTCACCCGATACACCAACGGTGACACCGCGGCCCTGGGCGCCGTTCTCCGGCTTGACGACCACGGGGAAACCGATGCGCCTGGCCGCCGCCACCGTTTCCTCGGCACTGCTGGCCAGGGCATTCTCCGGAACCGGCAGTCCCAGGCGTTCCAGCATCAGGCTGGTCAACAGCTTGCTGCCTGCAATGCGCAGGCCGATCTCGGGTGTGCTGTCGGTGATGATGTTGTTGTTGTGGTGCTGGTGGCGGCCTTCACCGAATTGCACCTGCGGCCGGCCGTCGGCGGAGCGGATCGTCGTGACCCCGGCCCGTCCGGCGGCATCCGAGATCATCTTCATGCCCAGGTTGAGTGCGTGAATGCTGGCAACGATCCGGAAGTGGCTGGCATGGGGCAGGGCCATGGCACCGCGCGCGCTCCACTGGTCGACAGGCGTCGTCACCGCGCCGATCAGGATCTCGCAGGCTGCCGGCACCGCACAATGACCGACCTCGTCGGTTTCGCAGGCAAAGAGGATGCTGTCGGGTTTGCCCGGCCCGCTCTTGACCACTTGCCAGCCTTCGACCCGTTCCTCGTTGAGATGCTGCACCTCAACGCAGAGTGAAGCCAGAAGCCGCATCACGCGAAGCGGCTGACCGGGCTGCAGCAATTCCTCAAAGCCCGGGGAAAAGGATGCGGTATGGAGCCGTCGGATGCCTGCGAGCAGAACATGGCGCAACCGTGCCGCGGTTCTTGGAGTCATGGTTTCATGACCGGCGAACCGGGTATCCAGCGCAGCCCGGTCGAGCCGTGCCAGCACCGCCCGTCGGGGAAAGTGGCGGCTTGGCCCCTCGAAGGCGTGGCTGCTGAGGACCAGCGGCGCGGGCGGCTGTGGACGCATCATGGCGCCGTGCGCTCTTCAGTCAAACCCAGTGCGAGTGGCACCGCCGCAGACGCGAGCGCGGCGCCGGACTCGCCCTCCGGCAGGGGCCAGCGAGTCCTTGCCGGCAGCATCACGGCATGTTCCCCGTCGGGCACGATGGAACGCCGACCCTGCGCGACATGTTGTTCTGCCTCGTGTGCGTTGTCGCAGATGACCACAAGCTTGTTCGGGTTGAGGGGCCTGCAGGGCGCAAGGACGGGGATGCATGCGGCCTCGATCACCAGTGCTTCGCTTAAGGTCGCGAGCAGCACATCCAGCGCGGCGGCATCGCTGTCGCCGTCCAGTGGCGCACGCACCAGCACGACATCGCTGCGCGTCCAGCCAAGGCCATGGTCGTGGATCGCGGCGGGACTTGTCGCCATCACGCCGGCCTCGGCATCCGGGTTGGCAAGGATGGCCTCGGCCGCCGCGCGACCGCCGGGAAGCGGTGTGCCGCAAAGCTGCTGATTGCCGGATCGGATGCCGCTGCCGCATACGCTGACCGTATGCAGGCCGGCCTGCGACAGCACCTGCGCGGTGGCCGCGACCGTGCCCTCAGCGCCTGCCGCGGCCAATACGGCAACCAGCGGGATGGTGCCGGGATCCCCGTCGCCCGCGATGGCATCGAAGACGAGGCTGGCGATCTCGTGACCGCGGTTCTCGGAGACGTAGTGCGGCCCCAGGCCGGGGCGGATGTTGATTTCGTTGATGCCGCAGGGAACTTCCGAGAACGGGCGCGTGATATCGGGCGTGATGAAATCGATGCCGACGATGTCCAGGTTGCACATCGCCGCCACCGTTTCGGCCATCCAGCGGTTGTCGGGGTGCACCTGGTCACTGACATCGGTCGCGCTTGCACCCCTGGAGAGATTCGCGGTACGCGCCAGCGGCACATGCTGGCCCTTCGCCGGAACACTTTGGGGCGTCATCCCTGCTGCCTGCAGTACCGCGCGCGTTGCTTCGTCCAGCCGGAGTGCCTTCAGTGGGGCGAGAACACCCCTGGCTCTGCGCGGGTCGGAGTTCACCCTTTCCATCAGGGCGGCCACGCTCAGCTCGCCGTCGCCGACAACATGGGCCGCATCGCGCCGCACTGTTGCTACCAGACGGCCGCCGACCACCAGCATGCGGTGGTCCCTGCCGGGAATGAACCGCTCGATCAGCACCCCCGGATTGACGGCCCTGGCCGCCTGATAAGCGTTGTCCAGGGCCTGCCTGTCGGCCACGCCAACGGCAACGCCGCGTCCATTGCTGCCCGATTCCGGCTTGACGACCAGCGGGTAGCCGATCGCCTGTGCCGCTGCTGCGGCAGCTTCGGCGGTGCGCACCAGCCTGTGCTCGGCGGCGGGCAGGCCGATGCGCGCCAGGAATTTCGCGGAGAGCAGTTTGCTGTTGGCGATCATGGTGCCCAGTGCGGCGGTACGATCCGATCCCGCCCCCATCATGCTGACGTGACGGCAGCCCTCTCCCAGTTCGATCAGCAGCCTGGATGCCAGGCCATCGTCTACCCGGCGCCAAGGGATACCGCGTCTTTCGGCCTCTCTGACCAGGGATCGGCTGGTGAAATCCAGTGCGCGCCGACGCATGTTCCGGACGAATGCCGCCAGCAACGGCGGAGGGACAAAGGGCTTGGTTTCCTCAAGCTAACTCTCGCAGGCGGCGCTCAGCAATGCAGCCGCGGTCTGGAGGGCTGATAGGCCGATGTCGCCGGCCTCGCAGGCACAGGCCAGGATTGCGCTTCCCTTCTCGCGCCCGGGCGTGACGCGCCACTGGGTAACCGCTTCGCCAGAGAGATACTGCAAGGCAATGCAGATCGCACCCGCGGCATCGGCCAGGGGCACCGCGGTTGTGCTCTTGAGGATGCGTTCAGCCTGGTCAAGGGGTGGGGTCAGACGGCTGACGCGCACGACACGTTCCAGGACATCGTGGATCAGCCGCGCGGCCTGCGGGGGAACCATGTCCTGGCCGCAACCGCTGGTCACGCTCGCCACCACGCAGCGTTGTGGCAGGTAGAGGTTGGGGCCCTCGAATCTGTGCAGGCCACGGAGCACGCAGGCGGCTTCGCCGCGCGCGCCTTCTGTGGCCACGCTCATTTCCAGCGCCTGATCATTGGGCGAGCCCCCCGTGGCTTGCTCATGGTGCCGCGCATCATCGATGCCCCCGTGCGCGTCCAGACCCCAGGCTGTGCGCGCCCGGAGCAGCAATCGAGCATGCACCGTATCGGAATGTTCCAGCAACCATGTTGGCCGCCGGCTCGTTCGCGCTTGACCGTGAACCGGTGGCCCAGACAATGGATCCAGCACGCGTCTGGGCGTGCCGTCCGTGGCCGCTGTGCTGCCACAGCTCTATGGAACACAGCCCCATGCCGAATTCGATGAGTGCAGCGGAATTTGAACGCCTGATCCCACTGGCCGATGCCAGTGGCCAGGCGATGGAGCACACCGCCCCCTTCGATCTGCTTCAGGCGCTCGCCCATTGGGCGGCTGTCCAGCCGGACCGGCATGCGGTCATCGCTCCGGACGGTAGCCTGACCTATGGCGAACTCGAGCGTCTCTCTCGTGTTCTGGCCGGAAATCTGAAGGACGTGCTTCAGGGCAGCCGCGCGCCGATCGTGGTCTGCGGCCAGCTCGGCAGGCTGCATCTGGTCGCATTGGTCGCCGGGCTTCACCTGGGTGTTCCGGTGGTGCCGCTCGACCCCGCCCTTTCATCCCTGCGCAACCGCCAGACCGTGCAGCTTGTCGGCGCCACCGCGGCGCTCTGCACGGGCGCACCGGAAACCATCGCCCGACATGTCGGCCCGGGCCTCACGGTTCTCTCGCTGGATGCACTCGACCTGTCGCGCGTCCATGACGGTGCCATCGGGGAGGGCGACGATCCCGCCATGATCGTCTTCACCTCAGGCAGCACCGGCCAGCCCAAGGGTGTGGCCAAGAAGCGGCAGTCGATGGGACAGGCCTGCCGCATCCGCCGCCACATGCTGGGCATCGGCCCGCGCGATGTCGCAGCCTTTGCCGGCAGCAGCGCCGTGAGCGGCGCGCACTTCAATTGCTGGACCGCGATCATTTCCGGCGCGACCCTGATCGCCATTCCCGGCGCTGACTCCGTCGCTGCGATCCTCGATATCTATGCCGCCAACAGGGTCACCGTCAGCGCGTTTTATGTCGGGCTGGGGCGCATCGTTGCGGGACATCCCGATGCTGCCGAAAAGCTCGCCAGCCTGCGCGCGGTGACGCTGTTCGGCGATGTCGTGCAGTGGGACGACATCGTTGCCATGCGGGCCGTGCTGAACCCGCGGGCCGATATCTTCTGCTCCTACGGCGCCACGGAGGTCTCCTGGTCGACCGGCTGGATCGTGCCGCGCGACCACCCTCCGGCAAAGGGCCGGGTGCCAATCGGGCGTGCTCTTCCCGGCGCAACCCTGTGGCTCGATCCCGCGGGCGAGACCGGTACCGGCGAACTGGTGGTTACCAGCCCGCGCATGTCGCTTGGCTACTGGAATGACGAGGAGCGCACCGGGCAGCGCTTCTGTACGCTTCCCGACGGCTCCGGAAGGCCGGTGTTCCGCACCGGTGATCTGGTGCGTCTTGGCCAGGATGGGCTGCTCGCGTTCCTTGGCCGCGATGACAACATGGTGAAGTTGCGCGGTCGTCGGGTCGAGCTGGAGGAGATCGAAACCGTGGCGCGCAAGGCGCCCGGCGTGGTCGCGGCAGGGGTCGTCCCGCGCCGTGACGAGGCCGGGGCGGTTGCCGCTCTGGCCCTCTATGTCGCCTTCGGCGAAAACGCCCGCCCCGATGGCGAGGCGATCCAGGCTGTCCTGCGCGAGGAACTGCCGCGTTACATGTGGCCGGTGGAAATGGTTGCTCTGGCGGCCCTGCCCATGAACCAGAGTGCAAAGGTCGATCGCAACCGCCTGCGTGAGCTCGATCTGCAGCGCATGCAGAAGGCGGGCTCGGGCGGACAGGCCGCTTCGGGCGGGGAGGGACCGACCGCTGACATGCGCGAACGGATCGCTGCGTGCATCGCCAGCGAGCTTGGTGTCGCCAATCTGGATGAGGCGCGCAGTTTCATGGACTACGGCGGTGACAGCCTGAAGGCGCTGGGGGCCGCACTCGCCATCGAGCGCCGGTTTGACGTCACGCTCGACCCCGAGGATTTCTTTGACGACATCGCCCTGGGCGAACTCATGGCGCGGGTGCTGCGCGCCCTGGGCGGCCAGACCGGCGCCGGCGGATGACGTTGCGGGGCGCCAGAAAGAAGCTGTTCGGCGGCATACTGTTTTATCCCGGGCAAGGGAGGTCTATGCTTGCACAGCTTGCGATCCGTACCGGAGCAAGGCTGTAGCATCAGCTTTCGTTACGGTGAGCGGCATACGCAGTACGCAGGACCCTCGCTGGGGGAGGGTGGAACATGACCAAGAATTCGGTCGATCCGGAACCCGGATCGGATCGTCTCCGCCAGGATGCGGAGATGGAGATTCACCAGCTCAAGCAGACCATCGCTGCCATGCGCGAGCGCATGGCCCAGATGGATGCGGCCAACGAGCAGAAGGTGCAGAGCGCGCTGGCCGAGGCCGGCGATGAAGTGCGCCAGCTCAAGAGCCAGGTCGCAGCGATCCGTGATGAGATGGAGCGCCTGGCCATTGCCCGTGACGAGGCTGTGCAGGCTGCTCTTGCCGCCGGTCATGAAGATCTGCGCCAACTGCGCGCCACCACGCAGGCGTTGCGCGATCAGTTGGAGGCGCTGGGCTTCGAGAAGGATCGGGCGGTTCAGGAGGCCAAGGCACAGGCCGCAGCGGAAGCGGCTGAATTGCGCCGCACCATCGCCGCCATGCGTAGCGATATGGAAACACAGCGGGATGCCTACGAGCGCCGGATTCAGTCCCTGCTGAGCGGTGAGGGGGAAGCGGAGGGGCAGCGTTCCGGCGGTGACGGCCGTGCTGCTGGTTCACTGCAATGAATGCCAAGACGCCGGCCGCGCCGGACAAGGCGGCGTCCTCGCGCCGCAAGCCTGCGGGACCTGTGGCCGACGGGGCGGCGGCGAGGGATTCCAATGCGGAGGCGGCGCGCCGCCTGTGGCGTGCCGAACTGCTGCTCGAACTCAGCCGCAAGGTGGCCGCGCTTGAGACCCTGGACGAGGTTCTCGAGACCCTGGTCGGAATCACCACGCGGGAGTTGGGCGCCGAACGCGGCACGCTGTTCCTCAACGACTCTTCTTCCAACGAGCTCTACTCGCGCGTCGCTCAGGGCGATCTCAGCCGCGAGATTCGTATCCTCAACAACTCCGGCATTTCCGGGCACGTCTTCCAGAGCGGCGAAGGTCTCATCATCCACGACGCCTATGCCGACGAACGCTTCAACCGCAGTGTTGACGAACGCACGGGCTTCAAGACCTGCAGCATCCTTTGTGTCCCCATCAACACCATCAAGGGCGAGTGCATCGGTGTTGCCCAGGTCCTCAACAAGCAGGATGGCGCGTTCACCGAGCATGACCTGGAACTGCTGCAATCGATGACGACCCAGGCTGCCGTCGCCCTGCAGAGCGCCCAGTTCATCGAGCAGGTCGGGCGCACGCGCAGCCAGGAGATGGCCTTCCTCGACATGATCGCCGACCTGACCTCGGAGATCGACCTTACCGTCCTGCTGCACAAGGTGATGGGCGAGGCCACCCGGATGCTCCAGGCCGAGCGATCGACCCTGTTCCTCAACGACGAGAAGACCAGCGAGCTGTTCTCGACCGTGGGAGAGGGCGTGGGCGCCTTCCAGATCCGCCTGCCCAACCACCTGGGCATTGCCGGCGCTGTGTTCACCTCGGGCCAGACAGTCAACATTCCCTATGCCTACGCCGATCTGCGCTTTAACCCGGCCTTCGACAAGAAGACCGGCTTCTTCACGCGCTCGATCCTGTGCGTGCCTGTGGTCAACAAGGCCGGCGTCGTCATCGGCGTCACCCAGTGCCTCAACAAGCGCGGCGGTCCGTTCACCGACGAGGACGAGCAGCGCCTGAAGGCATTTACCGCCCAGGTCTCCATCGCGCTGGAAAACGCCAAGCTGTTCGATGATGTGCGCAACATGCGCAACTACAACGAAAGCATGCTCCAGAGCATGACCAACGGCGTCATCACGCTCGACGAGGAAGACCGTATCGTCACCTGCAACGCCGCTGGCCTGAGGATCCTGAAATGCGCGCCTGCCGACATCATCAACATGGGGGTGGAAGGCTTCTTTGGTGAGACCAATCCCTGGATCCTGGATCGCCTGAAGCGCGTCAAGGAGACGCGCGCTTCCGAGATCACCATGGATGCCGAACTCAGCGTCGATGGCGAGAAGCGATCGGTGAACTCCACAGTGCTGCCGCTGGTCTCGATCGAGCAGAAGAACCTCGGCAGCATGATCATGATCGAGGACATCTCCTCGGAAAAGCGCATGAAGTCGACCATGGCGCGCTACATGGATCCCGGCGTTGCCGATCAGCTTCTGGCCGGCGGCGACGACATCCTGGGCGGCAAGAGCCTCAACGCCACCGTCCTCTTCACCGACATTCGCGGCTTCACGACGCTGACCGAGGAACTGGGCCCGCAGGGCACCGTCAGCTTCCTCAATGAATATTTCTCCATCATGGTCGAGTGCATCGCCAGCCAGGGCGGCATGCTCGACAAGTTCATCGGCGATGCCATCATGGCGGCCTTCGGCATTCCCGCACCCCATGATGACGATGAGGACCGCGCCCTGCGCGCGGCCATCGCCATGATCACCAGCCTGCGCGACTGGAACCAGGAGCGGGTTGCCGTGGGCCGCAAGCCCGTCGACATGGGCATCGGCCTCAACACCGATTCCGTTGTCTCTGGCAACATCGGTTCGCCCAAGCGCATGGACTTCACGATCATCGGCGACGGCGTCAACCTGGCCGCCCGCCTGGAGAGCGCCTGCAAGCAGTACAAGGCGCGCATCCTGATCTCGGAGAACACGGCGGTTAAGCTGAAGAACAGCTACCGCATGCGCGGCATCGACCTGGTGGTCGTCAAGGGCAAGACCCAGCCCGTCGAGGTGCTGGAGGTGCTCGATTATCACAACGAGGAGAGCTTCCCGAACCTCATGGAGGTTGTCGGTTTCTTCAAGCACGGTGTGGATCGTTACCGCGCCGGCCAGTGGGACAAGGCCATCGCGGCCTTCCGCGAGGCGCTGAAGGCCAACCCCGACGACTACCTCTCGCAGATGTACATCGATCGCTGCGAGGTCCTGAAGACCACCCAGGCCGAAGGCCCCTGGGACGGTATCTGGGTGATGAAGGAAAAGTAGGCCCCGCCAGTCTCCGCGGCTGTGCCGTCAGACGCTCACGGGCCGTGGATCGTGCTGCGGCAGGGCGGATCGGCCGAGCATCATATCGGCGGCCTTCTCGGCCAGCATGATGACCGGGGCGCCGGTGTTGCCGGAAATCTGGTCGGGAAAGGATGAGGCATCTGCGACGCGCAGTCCCTCTATCCCGCGCACCCGCAGGGCCGCGTCGAGCACCGCGCCCTGATCGTGGTCGCCGCCCATGCGGCAGGTCGATACCGGATGGTGGCCGGTCGTGGCCCTTGCGCGAATGGCCTGCCGGATATCGGCATCGCTGACCGCTTCGGCACCCGGCGACATCTCCGCGCCCGCGACATCGGCAAACGCCCGCTGGGCCACGACCTCGCGCATGTGGCGCACCCCGGCGACCAGATCGTCGAGATCGGCGGGGTTGCTGAAGAAACCGGGATCGATCACGGGCCGGGCAAGAGGATCGGCCGATGCCAGACGCACCGTACCGCTGCTCTGCGGACGCAACAGGTTGATGTCGAACTGCAGCCCGGGCTCGGCCATCTTGCCGCGCGCGATGATCGTCTTGCCCGCCGACAGGAACGACTGGATCGAAAACCCCTTCGGTCCGCCTTCCTCGCGCACGACCATGGGCGTGAAGAAGATCTCCAGCTCCGGCATGGCGTGGTCGCGAACGGCATGGAACAGGGCAGTCGACCAGAACGGCGCGGCGGCCGGGCCGCCTTTTGCCAGAAGCCAGCGCAGGCCCATCCAGGCCGCCCGGTCGATACGCTGATGGCGCGCCATGGAGAGTTCCGGGCGCAGCAGGCCGAACTGCATGGGCATGTTGGGGTGGTCGTAGAGGCTGCTGCCGACGCCGGGCAGGTCGACGACGGGCGCGATACCGTGCGCGCGCAGGTGATCGGCCGGGCCGATACCCGACAGCATCAGGCACTGCGGCGAGCCGAAGGCGCCCATGCACAGCACGGTCTCGCGTCTGGCCCGCACCATGCCGGTAGAAAGCATCAGGCCGACCGCCCTGGCACCCTCCATGGCTACGCGCAGCACATGGCTGTCGCAGATAATGGTGAGATTGCCGCCTGGCTTGTCGAGGTAGGCGCGTGCGCTCGATTGCCGCACACCCTGCCAGACCTTGGTGTCGAATCGTCCGGCCCCTTCCTGGGTGGGCCCGTTGAAGTCCGGGTTGCGCGGTGCGCCTGCCTGCTCGCATGCCGCAAGGAAGCGGTCATTGACCGTGTCGTGGTTGCCGGCAGGGGAGAGTTTCAGCGGCCCGTCCGCGCCGTGAAAGAGATCGTCCGGTCGGTGGGGCGCGGCGGCCGATTTGCGGAAATAGGGCAGGACGTCGCCATAGGACCACCCGCTCAGGCCCTTCTGTCGCCAGCGGTCGTAATCGGCGGGGTTGCCGCGGATGTAGATCATGCCGTTCATCAGCGACGATCCGCCCAGGCCGCGTCCCCGGGGATAGTAGAGGCGGCGTCCGTCCAACCCCGCTTGCGGCGTGCTCTCGAAGCCCCAGTCATGGCGCGGGTTGCCGAAGATGAAGCCGTTGCCGGCGGGCATGCGCGAGAACAGGCTGGCGCCCTTGCCGCCGGCCTCGACCAGCAGCACGCTGACGCCGGGTTCCTCGGCAAGCCGCGCCGCCAGCGTGCAGCCGGCCGAACCGCCACCGGCGATGACGTAGTCGAAGACGCCCGCTTCCCTCATGACCGTACAGCGGCGATCACCGCATCGGTCACCTGCGCGGTGGTCGCCGTGCCGCCGATGTCGGGTGTGCGGTGGCCGGCCGCCAGCGTCGCGGCCACGGCGGCCTCGATGCGCCGGTTGAGGTCCGGTCGGCCCAGGCTGTATTCGAACATCATCGCCACCGAGAGCAGGGTGCCGATCGGATTGGCGATACCCTGGCCGGCGATGTCGGGCGCCGTGCCGTGGACCGGCTCGTAGATCGCCGCCGGATAGTCGCCCTGGCCGCCAAGGCCATGGAGACAGGCCGAGGGCAGCATGCCCAGCGACCCGGCGATGGCGCCGGT
>CALGGB010000216.1 GCA_937880925.1 uncultured Rhodospirillaceae bacterium
CGCTGGGCAAGGCGGCCGACGACACGCTGCAGATCTACGGCGGCATGGGCCTGATGGAGTCGCTGCCCATCGAGCGGCTGTGGCGCGATGCCCGCCTGGAGCGCATCTGGGAAGGCACCAGCGAGATCCAGCGCCACATCATCAGCCGCTCCATGCTGCGCGAGCACGGCGCATGAACAACCGGCGCGCCAACCTGGAGCGCCTGTTCCGGCCGCGCCATATCGCCTTCGTGGGCGGCGCGTCGGCAGGATATGCGGCGGCCCAGTGCCTGTCCTTCGGCTTTCCCGGCGAGGTCTGGGGCGTCAACCCGAAGCGCAGCGAGCTGGGCGGCGCGCCGTGTTTTGCCAGCGTCGCTGACCTGCCCGAGGGTCCCGATGCCGTGTTCCTGGCGGTGCCGCGCGAACATGCGGTGGCGACCGTCGCCGAGCTTGCAACCAGGGGAGCCGGCTCCATCGTCAGCTATACCGCGGGTTTTGCCGAGACCGGGGCGGAGGGCAAGGCGCTGGAGGCCGAGCTGATCGCGGCGGCCGGCGAGACTGCCTTCATCGGACCCAATTGCCTTGGCGTGCTGAATTATGCGCGCAAGGCGCTGCTGTGGCCCTTCGACCACGGCGGGCGCGCGGTGGAACGCGGCATCGGTCTTGTCTCCCAGAGCGGCATGCTGTGCACCAACCTGACGATGAACCGCCGCCATGCCGATTTTTCCATGATGGTGTCCATCGGCAACCAGAGCGTCGTCACCATCGAGGACGTCATCGAGGCGATGATCGAGGACGACGCGGTGAGCGCCATCGGCCTCTACATCGAGGGCCTGAAGAGCGTGCCCCGCTTCGCCGAGGTGACGGCCCGCGCCCTTGAGGCGGGCAAGCCGGTGGTGGCGATGAAATCCGGGCGGTCGGAAATCGGCGCGCGCATGACGGTGAGCCATACCGGGTCGCTGGCCGGCAGTGACGCGCTCTACGATGCGCTGTTCGCGCGCTGCGGCGTGCTTCGGGTCGATTCCCCGACGGCCCTGCTGGAAACCCTGAAGATGCTCGCCATTGCCGGTGCGCCCAAAGGTCGCCGGGCGATGGCCTTTACCTGTTCGGGCGGCGATGCCGCGATGCTGGCCGACTACGGCGAGCGGTTCGGCCTGACCTATACCCAGCCTTCGGCGGAGACGGCAGCGCGCCTGCGCCCGCTGCTGCCGGCCATCGCAACGGTCGCCAATCCGCTGGACTACACGACGCCGCTCTGGGGCAAGGAGGCGGAACTGACCGCTGCGCTGGACGTGGCGCTCTCGGAGCCCTGCGATGTCGCCGTGATGGCGCAGGACCATCCCCGCCCCGAACTGGGCGGGACCAACGAGGACTACCGCGCCGACACCCGCGCCTTCATCGCGGCGACGGCGCGGCGCGGTATTCCGGCGGCGGTGGCCAGCGGCCTTTCGGAGAACATCGACGAGGCGACACGCGACCTGCTGGTGGCGGGCGGCGTGGCGCCGCTGCAGGGCCTGGACGAAGCGGTTGCGGCCATCGACCGGGCGATACGCTGGGGCGAGCGGCGCGCGCAGATGGAAGAGGGCGGCGGCGCGGCCGCCCTGGCGCTGGCCCCTGCCCTTCCCTTTGGCGAGACGGAGGTTCTGGACGAGGTCGCGGGCAAGGCGCTGTTGCGCGCGGCCGGGCTGGCGGTGCCCGAGGGCATCGTGACCGATGCCGCAGGTGCCTCCGATGCCGCCGCGAAGCTCGGCTTTCCCGTGGTGCTGAAGCTGGCAAGCGCCGACCTGCCGCACAAGAGCGAGGCGGGCGCAGTGGCGCTGGGCCTGGCAAGCCCAGAGGCCGTCGCACGCGCCGTGAGCGACATGACCGCCTCGGTCGAGGCCTATGCCGAGATCGCCGCCGAACACTTCCTGATCGAACGCATGGTGAGCGGCGCGGTGGCGGAACTGCTGGTCGGCGTGCGCCGGGTCGAGGGTTTCGGCATGGCCATGACCCTGGCCGGCGGCGGCACCATGGTGGAACTGCTGCGCGACGCCACGACCCTGCTGCTGCCCGCCAGCCGGGCCGACATCGCCCGCGCGCTGGCGGGCCTGAAGGTGGCGCAGCTCCTGGCGGGCTGGCGCGGCAAGCCGGCGGGCGATCTGGAAGCGACCATCGACGCCATTGCGGCGATCGCACGTTTTGCCCTCACCAACGCCGACAGCCTGGTCGAGCTCGACGTCAATCCGCTGATCGTGACGCCGCACGGCGCAACGGCGGCCGACGTGCTGCTGCGGCGGGAACCCTGATGGTGACCAGCGGTTGGTGCGACACCGGCCAGGGCGTAACGTGAACGCCATGGCAAGCCTGCGCCACCGCCTGCCCCCGCTCAACAGCCTGGTCGCCTTCGAGGCCGTGGCGCGTCACCTGTCGATGACGCGGGCGAGCGAGGAACTGGCGGTCAGCCGCGAAGCGGTAAGCCGGCAGATTCACAATCTGGAGGAGCACCTGGGCGTGCAGCTCTTTCTGCGCGTCCATCGCGCGGTGGAACTGACGCCTGCCGGACAGAGCCTGCAGGATGCGGTAACCGGCGGCCTGGAGCAGATCGCGCGCACGGCCGCCGGGTTGCAGCAGGCAGCCCGCGCCGCGCGCGTCACCGTGACAGCGACCGTGGCCATCGCGACCTACTGGCTGACCCCCAGGCTGGCGCGTTTCCGCGAACGCCATCCCGAGACGGAGATCCATATACGGGTCTCCGACATCGCGCTCGACATGTCGGCCGAAGGCATCGATCTGGGGCTGCGTTACGGCGACGGGCGCTGGCAGGGCCTGACGACCACCGCTCTCTTCGAGACCGAGACCTTTCCCGTGTGCACGCCGTCCTACCTGGCCGAACACGGCCCCATTGCCACCCCCGCGGATCTTCTGTCCCACACCCTGCTCAACCTGGACGGCCCGACCCACTCGGGCGAGGACTGGGCCTGGCTGCTGGAGGGCCTGGAGGTGACGGAACAACGTGCACCGCGCATCGTCGGCTTCGACAACTACGCCAACGTCATTCAGGCCGCGCTGGAGGGACAGGGCATCGCACTGGGCTTCACGCGCATCGTCGATGCCCTGCTGGCGCGCGGCCAGCTTGTCCGGCCCATCGGTCACGCCCTGAAGAAGGGACATGCGGTATGGATGGTCGCACCTGCCGGCGCACGGCTGTCACCGGCGGCCCATGCCTTCCGCGACTGGCTGCTGAACGAGGCCGAACGGCCATAGGCGGGGCGCCACGGCACTGCCCACGCCCGGAACATCAGGGAGAGATACCATGAGCGAACTCAAGAACTACAAGATGCTGATCGACGGCGACTGGGTCGGTGCTTCGGACGGCGGCAGCTTCGAAAGCGTCAATCCCACCACAGGCGCTCCCTGGGCCTCCATTCCCGCGGCGACGTCCGAGGATGTCGACCGCGCCGTGCGCGCGGCCTGGTATCAGTTCAGCGAAGGTCCGTGGTCGAAGATGCTGCCGACGGAGCGCGGCAGGCTGCTGCGCCGCCTGGGCGACCTTCTGGCCGACAAGTCCGAGGATCTGGGCCGCATCGAGACCATCGACACCGGCAAGATGCTGAAGGAGACGCGCTGGCAGGCCAAGTACATCGCCGAGTTCTTCCACTTCTACGCCGGCCTTGCCGACAAGGTGACGGGCCAGACCCTGCCCATCGACAAACCCGACATGATGGCGATGACCGTGCGCGAGCCGCTGGGGGTGATCGCCGCCGTGGTGCCCTGGAACAGCCAGCTCTTCCTGGTCGCCGTGAAGATCGGCCCGGCCCTGGCCGCGGGCAACACCATCGTGCTGAAGGCGAGCGAACACGCCAGCGCGGCCATGCTGGAGTTCGGCCGCCTGATCGAGGAAGCCGGTTTCCCGCCGGGTGTGGTCAACATCGTCTGCGGCATGGGCGAGCCGTGCGGGCGCGTCCTGACGACCCACCCGCTGGTCGCGCGCATCAGCTTCACCGGCGGCCCCGGCACGGCGCGCCACATCGTGCGCAACTCGGCTGAGAACTTCGCCGAGGTCTCCCTGGAGCTGGGCGGCAAGTCGCCCGTGGTGGTGTTCGAGGATGCCGACCTGGAGAGCGCGACCAACGGCGTGATGGCCGGCATCTTCGGGGCCAGCGGCCAGAGCTGTGTCGCCGGTTCGCGCCTCTACCTGCACGACAAGATCCACGACAGGTTTCTCTCCGAGCTTTCCTCCCGTGCCTCCAAGATCCTGATCGGCGATCCGCTCGCCGAAGAAACCCAGATGGGGCCGCTGTGCACCCTGGGCCAGCTCAACGCCTGCGAGACCCAGGTGGCGCGCGCCAAGGATGAGGGCGGCACGGTGCACAACGGCGGCAAGCAGCCGGCCCATCTCAACGCCGGCTGGTTCTACGAACCGACCATCGTGGAATGTCCCGACCAGAAGATGGAGATCGTCGAC
>CALGGB010000217.1 GCA_937880925.1 uncultured Rhodospirillaceae bacterium
AGCGCGGTGGTCGGCTCGTCGAAAATGATGAGGTCGGGACCACAGGCCATGGCCATGGCGGTCATGACACGCTGAAGCTGGCCGCCCGAGACCTGATGGGGATAACGCTCGCCGATGTTGTCGGGATCGGGGAGCTGCAGGCGGCGGAACAGGTCGATGGTGCGCCGCCGTGCCTCTTCCGCGTTGGAGACGCCATGGAACATGGCAGTTTCAATGCACTGGTCGATCAGGCGATGGGCGGGATTGAAAGAGGCTGCGGCCGATTGCGCGACATAGGCGATACGCACGCCCCAAAGCTTGCGCAGGGCCGACTCCGGCATGGCGCGAAGGTCCATGCCGTCGAAATTGATCGTGCCGTCCGTGATGCGGCAGCCGGCCCGCGCAAAGCCCATGGCGGCAAGCCCCATGGTCGACTTGCCGGCCCCGGACTCACCGATCAGGCCCAGCACTTCGCCGCGCCGCAGCGTGATATCCATGCCCTTGATGATCGGAAACCACGTGTCCTCGGACTGGCCTTCGATCTTGATGCCGCGCATTTCGAGCAGCACCGAACCCGCGCCCTTTTCCGTGGACAGTGCCGTCGCGTCAGACATCGCGCAACCCGCTCGTCTTGTGGAGGAACCAGTCGACGACAAAGTTCACCGACACCGTCAGCAGCGCAATCGCCGCGGCCGGCAGCAGGGGCGTGATGTCGCCATAGTTGATGAGGGTCGCGTTCTCGCGAACCATCGAGCCCCAGTCGGCCGTGGGCGGCTGGATACCGAGCCCGAGGAACGACAGCGCCGCGATCGTCAGGAAGACGAACGTGAAGCGCAGGCCGAACTCTGCGGCAAGCGGTGGCAGAATGTTGGGCAGCACCTCGCGCGCCATGATCCATGGCAGTTTTTCGCCCTGCAGGCGCGCCGCCTCGACGAAATCCATGACCACGACGTTCACAGCAACCGCACGACACAGCCTGTAAACGCGGGTCGAATCAAACAACGCGATGACAAGGATCAGGGTCACAAGATCGGTGCCGAAGATGGTCAGCAGGACCAGCGTGAAGATCAGGCTGGGAATCGCCATCAGGACATCGACAAACCGGCCCAGTCCCTGGTCGAGCCAGCCGCCGACGACGGCCGAGAACAGGCCGATCATGCTGCCCAGAAGGAAGGCGATCACCGTGGTGATGAACGCGATACTGACGGAGTTGCGCGCCGCGAAGATCAGGCGCGAGAGCATGTCCCGGCCGATCTGATCCGTGCCCAGCAGGAACTGATCGCCCCAGGGCTCGTATTGCTTGCCGACCACCTCCGCCTCGCCAAAAGGCGCAAGCCAATTGGCGAAGACCGCGACGAAAATGTAGGCGAAAATCATGATCAGGCCGAACTTGGCCGTCGGCGGCGCCTTCAGCAGGCCGTGCATCATCGCCGAGAAGGTGCCGCGCCGACGCCGCGCTGCCAGAGTGACCTCTTCGGCCGGTCCGGCGGTGAATGTTTCGTTGTGATCGCTCATCGCGGATGCAACAGGCGCGGGTTGGTTGCGATGCCGATGATATCCGCCGACAGGTTCAGCAGAATGTAAACGGTCGCGAAGATGATGGCGCATGCCTGGACAACCGGGATGTCACGGCTCTGCACGGCATCGACCATGAGCTGCCCGATACCGGGATAGTTGAAGACGACCTCGATCACGACGACGCCCACCACCAGATAAGCCAGGTTGAGCGCAACAACCGTCGCGATCGGCGCCCAGGCATTGGGCAGCGCGTGATGCCAGACCACGCGGCTGGGCGGCATGCCCTTGAGCCGGGCCATCTCGATGAAGGGACTGGAAAGCAGGTTGATGATCGCAGCCCGCGTCATGCGCATCATGTGCGCGACAATGACCAGCGTAAGGCCGATCACGGGCAGGCCGATTCGCGCCAGGTGCTCCCAGAACGACGTCGTCGAGTCGACCGACGCCGTGGCGTAGAACCACGGGTGCTCCACCGCCAGGAAGAGCATCAGGATGTAACCGACGAAGAATTCGGGAAACGAGATCGATACCAGGGTCGCGGCATTGACAACACGGTCGAAAATGCTGTTGCGGTAGAGTGCGGCAAGCAATCCCAGGCCAAGCGCCAGCGGAACCGAGCAGGCTGCCGCGACAGCGGCAAGGAAAAGCGTGTTTTCCAGCCGGGGCATGATGATCGATGCAACGGTTCGTGCCTGCGTGCCCGCGGAGGTCAGGCTGCCGAAGGTGACACCGAAATCACCCTGCACGGCACCGGCGAGCCAAGTGCCATAGCGTTCCAGGAAGGGTCGATCCAGCCCAGCGCGCTTGTTGAAATTCTCGACGATCTCGGGTGTTGCCGACTGTCCAAGCACCGCCTGGGCAAAGTTGCCTGGCAGAAGCTCGAACATGCCGAACACGATGACCGATACGACCCAAAGCGTCGCTATGCCCAGCGCCAGGCGCTGGATGCAGGTTCTGATGACCGGATGCACGAAATGCCCCTCTAGCGAACGGTCAGGCGGGACGGGAGCGGTGCGGCGGCCTTCTGTGTGCCGACCGCACCGCTTCCTCATTCACGCCAGGTTCAGACGAACCACCACTTTTCGGCAATGCGCAGGCCGTCGGCCTCCCAGTTGCCGGCGATCTCGCCGTGGCCCAGCTTGTTGGTGCTGGCGGCAAGGATCGTGTTCCACACGAGGACGATCTGGCCACCATCGTCGTGCACGATCTGCTGCATTTCCGCATAGATCTCGGCACGTTTGGCCTGGTCGGTCTCGGCGCGGCCTGCGTAGAGCAGTTCGTCGAAACGCGGGATGTTCTGATGGTTCTCGTTCCACGACGAAGTCGAGAGGTATGCCGTAGAGAGCATCCAGTCCGCCGTGGGGCGGCCCGACCAGTAGGACGCCGACCAGGGCTTCACGCCCCACACGTTGTCCCAATAGCCGTCGTCGGGTTCGCGCACGACGTTGACGTCGATGCCGCACTTGGCTGCAGACTCGCGGATCAGCTGGGCAGCGTCGACCGCGCCGTCAAAGGCGGCATCGGCGACGTGGATGTCGACCTGGAGGGAATCGAGGCCCGCAGCGG
>CALGGB010000218.1 GCA_937880925.1 uncultured Rhodospirillaceae bacterium
TCAGCTCGCAGCGCGGTGTGCGGGTGTCGTCGCGCCGTCTCGCGCGCATTGCCCACGGTGTGGGGCGCGTCATGGCCCAGATCGATGCAGCAGGCCAGCGTCGTGGGCGCCTGGGCATTGAGATCGAGGATCGTGGCGACATCGACGCCGCTGTAAACGCCCGAGACGAACAGCCGCTCGCCCAGATGGTCGGCCAGCAGCTCCAGCCCCACCGGCAGACGTTCGCTGCCGCCGGTCAGCACCACGATGGCGTCGGTATGGGTCGTGGTGTCGGCGACCTCCTTGGGGATCATGCCGAGGAACCAGACGAAGCCGCCGGCCCAGAGCAATGCCAGGAGAAGCAGCAGGTTGATCAGGCGGCGCAGACCGCCGGTGCGTCTGCGCCGGCTCATGGCAGGGCCGCCAGGGTGGCAAGCACGGTCAGACGCGCCGTGACGACCGAAATCGCCGCAGCGATCAGCGGCAGGAGGGCGATGGCGATCCAGCCGCCGCTGCCCAGGGCAAGCTCGGGCAGCAGGGGCGCATCGAGCCCCCCGGCCAGACGCTCGATCACGACCAGGCAGAGTGCGGCCAGCAGCGCACCGGGCACCCCGCCCCACAAGGCCAGGCGGAAGGCATGGCGCTGGAACTGCGCGGCAACGAAGCTGTCGCGCGCGCCGACCTGATGCAGCACGCCGATGGTGTCGCGATGCACGGCAAGGCCGGTGCGCGTCATGAAGATCACGGTGACAATGGAGGCGGTCACGATCAGCACCAGAACAAGGCCGGAGACGACCTGCAGGGCCGAGGCCGTGGCGCGCACCGGCTCCAGCCAGCGCCGGCCGTCATCGACCCGCACACCCGGCTGCACCTCGGCCAGCATGGTCTGCATCGCGGCAATGTCGAGCGCGCCGGGCGACGACAAACGCACATCGATGAGGGTGGGCAGCGGCAGACTGGAGAGCTCCACGTCCTCGCCGATCCAGGGCTGCAGCAGTTCGGCGATGCGGCGCTCGCCAACGGGAGCGGCATCGGTCACGCCGGGGAGGCCGCGCAGCCGCTCGAGCACCCTCTCCACCGCGCCCTCACTGGCCGAGGGCGGCACCTCCACCGTCAACTGCACGCTATGGGCAAGCTGCCAGCGGTCGATGGCGCTTTCGAGCACCAGGGCGACCGCCAGGACCAGGGCCGAGAGAAAGACCATGGTGCCGATGATCCACGGCACGAAGCGCGTCGAGCTGTCGCTCGCCAGGGGTACGTCGCGATTGCGGAGCCAGCGCACCATGGTCAGGCGTCCGCCATCAGGTGGCCGTTGTCGAGCCGCAGCACGGGATGGGCAAAGCGGCGCGGCAGGCTGGTGTCGTGGGTGGCGATGAACAGCGTCGTCCCCATGCGGTTGAGTTCCTCGAACAGGCGCATCAGCCGCTCGGCCATGGCCTCGTCCAGGTTGCCGGTCGGCTCGTCGGCCAGCAGCAGGTCGGGCTGGCCGATGACCGCGCGGGCGACCGCCACGCGCTGCTTCTCGCCACCCGACATGAAGGGCGGCTCGACATCGATCTTGTCGCCCAGGCCGACCCAGTGCAGCAGTTCCCGCACGTCGTTGCGGATGCGCTGGGCGCCCACGCCCGCGACCCGCAGCGGCAGGGCCACATTGTCGAAGGCGGTCAGGTGATCGAGCAGATGGTAATCCTGGAAGACGACGCCAATGCGGCGGCGCAGTTCGGGCAGGCTTTGGCGGGGCGCGGCGGTGACATCGCGCTCGAACATGGAGACCATGCCGCGCGTCGGCCGGCGTGCGAGATAAAGCAGGCTCAGCAGCGAGGATTTGCCCGCGCCGCTGGGACCGAGCAGAAAGTGGTAGGATCCCGGATCAAGCACGAGGTCGATGTCGTGCAACACCTCGGGCCCGCTGCCGTACCGGAGGCCGACGTTCTCGAAGCGTACCAACCCCATGTCCCCGTGTGCTGCATGCGGAAGCGACGCCAGAACCGCCGGCACCTTGCCAGCGCGCCTGCCGCCGCACTAAACAGAGCATAACAGCTAGGGCCAGCGAGGCCACGCAAGCCGATGATCATCACCTGCCCCGCCTGCGCGACCCAGTTTCGCGTGCCCGACGGCGCGCTGGGCAGCGATGGCCGCAAGCTGCGCTGCAGTTCCTGCCGCCATCTCTGGTTCCAGACCCCGCCGGAAGCCGAGGCAGACGCCCCGGAAGCGCCCACCCCGACGGTGTCCGAGCATCCAGAGCCTGCCGCCGCAGCGGAGACGGCTGCTCCTCCAGCGACGCCGGACACCCCGGAGGATGAGGCAAGTGAACAGCACCGCGCTCCTGCCGCAGAGCTCTCGCCAACCGTGGACGCGGCGCCTGACGAGCCTGCTGCGCCGCTGCCCCCCGTGGAAGAATCGCTCGCCGCAACCGTAGAGACCGTGCCTTGCGCCCCGGAAGAATCCGTGGCGCAGGAAACCTTTTCCGAAGCTGGCGAATCGCCAGACGCCGCCACGCAGGACGACGAAGCCGAAGAGCTTCAGCCGCAGGCAGAGACGCCGGCCGCGCCCGAAACGGCGGCCTCGACGACCCGGGAGCCCGGCGCTGCAACACCGCGCGACGACCAGGAGAAGCCGGCTGCACATGCGCCCCGCAGCGGTCTGCGCCTGGTCGGTAAGGCACCGGAGGAGGAGCCCGCTGCTGCGACCCAGCTCAAGGCGGCACCCGCTGCTCCCTCATTCGACGTCACCCGCGTTGTCACACCCGACTCGGCCCCCGAAGGGAATGACGCACCAGCTCCGCGCAAGCGGCGCAGTGGTCTGATCCTGGTGCTGCTGCTTCTCCTCGCGGTGGTCGCAGGCGCCTATTTCGAGCGTACGCAGGTGATGCGCTTCCTGCCTCAGACAGCCAGCCTCTATGGCATGCTGGGGCTGGTTGGCGCACCCAGCGCACAGGGATTGCAGCTTCTCGATGTTGCCTTCCGTGTGGAGGAGGTTGGCGGGACACCGTCGCTGATCGTCAGCGGCAAGGTGATGAACGTCAGCCGCGAATACAGGTTGATTCCCGAACTGCGCGTCATGCTGCTGAACGAGGAAGGGAACGCCACCGAAAGCTGGGCCCTGCGCGCGACCGCGGAAGGCCTGGCCCCGGGGGCGACCGCCGTGTTCGAGGCGGTCTATCCCGATCCGCCCCGCACGGGCGAGGACAAGGACTTCGGCCTGACCTTCGCCGATCTGATCTGACCGCTCAGGCCGGATCGCTCAGGCCTGGCCGGCCAGTTCAAGCTGCATGATCACCGAATCGAGCCAGCGGCCGTGCTTGAAGCCGACGTCGCAGAGGGTGCCGACATGGCGGAAACCCAGCGCGGCGTGCAGGCCGATCGAGGCCTGATTGGCCGAATCACCGATGATCGCGATCATCTGGCGCCTGCCATCCTTCCGGCAGACATCGATCAGCGAGGCAAGCAGGGCGCGCCCGATGCCCCGGCCCTGCATGTCCGGCGCCAGGTAGACCGAATCCTCCACCGTGAAACGATAGGCCGGGCGCGGCCGGTAGGGTCCGGCATAGGCGTAGCCCGCCACCTCATCCCCTACCTGCGCCACCAGATAGGGCAGTCCTGCCGCCACGATCGCTGCGTGACGGCGGGTGATCTCTGCAAGATCGGGAGGTTCGATCTCGAAGGAGGCGCTGCCGTGGCGGACATGTTCGCCATAGATCGCGGTCACCGCGTCGAGGTCGGCGGCCAGGGCGGCCCGCACCACAGGCACCGCAGCGGCCATGCTCAGAAGCGGCGCAGCAGGCGCTGGAGGTATTCCTGCTCGCCGGGCGGGCGGCCCTGTTCGCCCGCACGGCGGTAGAGTTCCTCCAGAATTTCGCGGGCGCGCATCAGGGCGCCGTGTTCGGGAAGTTCGAGGTCGCTGTTTTCCAGGGCACCGGCGCCACCCATGTTGCGCCCCATGGGGTCGCGCGGGGCGGCCAGGAAGTTCTTGCCCTCCCCGGCGCCATCCTCGCCCGACTGCTCGATCAGATCCTGCATCAGCTCGTCGGTGCCCGCGCGCAGTTGATCCACCGCCGCGGTCTCGTGATCGATCGCCTGCCCCGGGCGATCGGCCTCGAGCTGGCGTGCCGCGCGGGTCATCGAACGCTCGGCACGGTCGAACTCGCGCGAGACATCGAAGCCGAAGGACTGCATGCGGCTCATCAGATCCTGCAGGGAGCTCAGAAGCTGTTCCTGTTCGACAAACTGCTGCTGGCTGTCGGGATCACCATTTCCGGAATCGCGCAGCAAGCGGAAGGTCTGGTCCAGAAGCTCCTGCTGGCCGGCCATGAGCTGGCGGATGGTCTGGAGCACCTCCGTGGCTTCCGGCGACATCGCGCCGGTGAGGTCGGAGAGGTTGCCCACGGAAATGTTTTCCATGATCTCCTGCAGGCGGTTGAGCAGGGTCTGGGCCTGCTCGCGCGAGCCCGTGCGCACGAGATCGCGGATCTGCTCGACCAGATCGGTCAGTTCCTTGCTGCCGACCGCCTTCAGGGCATCGGTGGGATCGAAAAGTTCGCCGGGATCGGTGCGCAGGCGGTTGGAAAGGGCGCGCATGTAGTCTTCCATGGCCTGGCGCAACTGATCGATGAGCTGCTCGATCTCGGCGTCCGCGGCGCCTTCGAGCAGTGCCTCCATCAGGCTTTCCTGAAGCTCCTGGACGCGCTGCTCGGCAAAGGCCAGCGGTCCCTCCTCGACATCGACCGCCATGTCCCACATCAGATCGACGACATCCTGACGCCCGGCGGAGACATCCTCGCTGGAGGTCAGGCGGCTGGCGGCGATATTGAGACCCAGAAAGACGGAGGCATCATCCAGGAAGGCCGCAGGCTCCCCGGTCAGTTCCAGCAGCGCGTCGGCCACAACCGGAGCGGTGGCGGGGTCGCGCACCAGATCCTTGCGCCGGTCGGCGATCTCGCGCGCGACCGGATTGAAGAAGAAACGCTCCGGTAGGCTGAAGGTCACCGGCTCGCTGCGCCCCTCCTGCCCCAGCATGTCGGTCGCCACGAGCTGCAGCGTCACCTCCATGCCGGCCCAGGGATGCACCATCAGGCTGAAGAAGGACGGACCGGAGGTCTGGGTGATGCCGGCATGGGCAATCGGAATCAGAAGCTGCAAGGGCGGCCCGTCCGGCCGATCGACCAGGTGGATGTTACCGACAATGGACTCGATGCCGTAGTCGTCGCTGGCTTCCACGTCGAGGCGCAGGCCGGTGCGCAGGGTTTCCTGCGGCGGCTGCGCCAGGGCGACCACGGGGAGTGCATCGGGGATGACATGGATCGGCCAGGCAGCCAGTTCCTGGTCGGACTGGAGGATCGCGAGGCGTTCGCCGCGCGTGAGCAGCATGCTGATCTGGTAGCTGCCCGGACCGGCATCCTCGAAGGCGGTCGCCTCGCCACCCACCAGCACCTCGGGCGCCTGGGTGCCTCCCCGCACCTGCACCACAAGCTCGCTGCCCGCTGGAACCGCGATGGGCCGGTCGACATCCTGGGACACGGCGGCATCAAGCCAGATCGGAGGAATTCCGGTATAGGCCGGCGGCGTGATCCAGAGGGTGACCTGGCCAACCGGATCGGCGCCGATGAGACCGCGCGAGAAATCGGGCGCAACGGCAGCGGCCAGATTCGCCCGCGCCTCTTGCCAGCCCGCAATCAGGCCGGCGGCCAGAATCAGGACACCGAAGGCGCGCAGGGCAAAACGGTCGGCGCGCGCCACACGCGAATGGGGCCAGCCGACACGCAGGGCGCGCAGGCGCTGGCGCATGCGCTGGCGGTGGGCCTCAAACAACGCACGGCTGGCATCATCGCCCTTGTCGCCCGCGTAGCTGTCGTCCAGCGCCAGCAGGGGCCGGTGATCGAAACCACTCTTGATCTCCAGGCGGCGCAGGCCGGCAGCCTGGCTGGGCCAGCCAAGACCCGGCAGGTCGCGCGCCAGGACCCATCCGAAGGCCACCGCAAAGGCCACCAGAAGCGTGACATGCACGATTCCGGGCAGCAGCAGCCAGAAACCGAGCAGGGAAAGGCCGAGGAACACGCCGCCAATCGCGGCCGCACGCCACAGGCGGACCAGCAGGTCTTCGCAGAAGATCGCCAGGCGGGCGAGCACCAGTCGCCGGGCAAAGGCCGGCGGGTGTGCCTCCAGGCGCGATTGCGGTTCGGCCATGCACCCTCTCCAGGGGCCGCCACCAGCTATGGTGACGGCACACCAACGGATCAGAACTAGCCGATTTGTACGCGGCTGTCGCCTTGGCCGATGATCACGCTTGCGCGCGTGACCAGTCGGGCAAGCGGTCGAACGCCATGGCTTCCTCGAAGCTCGGGCGGCGGCGCACGATCTCCAGCCTGCCGTCGCGCACCATGGCCTCGGGCACCAGCAGGCGGCTGTTGTAGCTCGACGACATCACCGCGCCATAGGCCCCGGCCTTGCCGATGGCGATCAGGTCGCCCGGCGCCATGTCGGGCAGCGGCGCATCGACCGCCAGGATATCGCCCGATTCGCAGACCGGGCCGGCCACGGTTGCGGGATGGTGGTCGCCGGCATCGCTTTCTGCCACCGGCCACACCGGATGGTGCGCGTCGTAGAGCGTCGGGCGGATGAGGTCGTTCATCGCGGCATCGACGACCACGAAGCGCCGGTTGCCCGCCTGCTTCACGGTGATGACGCGGCTGACCAGCACGCCCGCATCAGCAACCAGCCAGCGGCCGGGTTCGATGGTCAGCGCCGCACCGGTGCGCTGCTTCAGCTCGGAAAGCAGGCGGCCGTAGCCATCCAGCGGCAGTTCGCTCTCGTCGGCGCCATACGCAACGCCCAGGCCACCGCCCAGATCGATGCGCGGCACGGCCAGGCCTTTCGCGCGCAGCCCCTCGGCGATCTCGGCCATGCGCGTGAAGGCCGCGCCATATGCTGCGATGTCGTGGATCTGGGAACCGATGTGCATGGCGATGCCGACGGCTTCCAGGCCCTCCGTGGCGGCCATGCGGGCATACACCGCGGGCGCCTGCTCGGCGGCGATGCCGAACTTGTCGGTCTTGCGCCCGGTGGAGATCTTTTCGTGGCCGCCGGCCGAGACATCCGGATTGACCCGCAGGGCCACCGGCATGGCACGTCCTGCCCGGCGCGCCTCGCCGGCCACCAGGTCGATCTCGGTTTCCGATTCCAGGTTGATCTGGCCGATACCGCAGTCGATGGCATGGCCGATCTCGCTTGCCGTCTTGCCGACGCCGGAGAAGAGGATGCGGCTTGCGGGAACGCCTGCGGCAAGGCAGCGGCGCAACTCGCCCTCGGAAACGACATCGGCGCCCGCGCCCAGGCCGGCGAAAAGGCCGATCACCGCCAGGTTGCTGTTGGCCTTCACGGCAAAGGCGATCTCGGTCTGAGAGGGCGCCAGAGCGGCAGCCAGCGCGCGGTAGCGGCGCTCCAGCTCACCTGCCGAGTAGCAGTAGAACGGCGTGCCGACCTGTTCGGCCGCTTCCACCAGGCTCAGGCCCTCGACCTCCAGAACGCCGTCGCGATAAGCAAAGGGATTCACGAGTCGGACCCCTCGTTCTCTTCGCCTTCGGGCGGCGGCGGCTTCAGCGGCCCCTTGCGGCCACAGGCGGCCAGCAGGGCGGCAAGCGTGCCCAGAAGCAGGAAACGCCGCGTCATGACAGGAACCTCCGGCGGGCCTCGGCAGCAGCGGCAGCAACGTTGGCGGGCGCCGTACCGCCCAGGCTGGTGCGGCTGGCGACCGAGGCCTCAACCGAAAGCACGGCCATCACCCCCTCGTCGATGCGCGGCTCCACCCCCTGCATCTCCGAAAGCGACAACGCATCGAGCGTCACATCCTTGTCCTCGGCCAGCTTCACGATGCGCCCGGTGACGTGATGGGCATCGCGGAACGGCATGCCCAGCGTGCGCACCAGCCAGTCGGCAAGATCGGTGGCGGTGAGGAACCCTGCCGCCGTGGCGCGGTGCAAGGCAGCGGTATCGACGGTGAGGCCCGCGATCATGGCGGTCGTGGCCGGCAGCGCCAGCATCAGGGATTCGGCGGCATCGAAGACCGGTTCCTTGTCCTCCTGCATGTCCTTGCCATAGGTCATCGGCAGGCCCTTCAGCATCGTCGCCAGGGCGACCAGCGCACCCAGCACCCGGCCGGACTTGCCGCGCACCAGCTCGGCGGCATCGGCATTGCGCTTCTGCGGCATGATCGAGGAGCCCGTGGTCAGGCCGTCGGGCAGGCGGACATAGCCGAAATGGGGGCTGGTCCAGATCACCAGTTCCTCGGCGATGCGCGAGAGATGGACCGCGATGATGGTCGCGGCGCCCAGAAACTCCAGGGCGAAATCGCGGTCAGCGACACCGTCCATGGAATTGGCCGTGGGCCGGTCGAAGCCCAGCGCCCTGGCGGTCATCGCCCGGTCGATCGGAAAGGACGTGCCGGCAAGCGCCGCGCTGCCCAGAGGACTCTCGTTGAGGCGCGCGCGGGCATCGGCGATGCGGCCGCGGTCGCGCCCGAACATCTCGACATAGGCCAGCATGTGATGGCCGAAGGTGACGGGCTGGGCAGGCTGCAGGTGTGTGAATCCGGGCATCACGGTGGCCGCATGGGTCTCGGCCTGACCGATCAGCGCGGCCTGCAGATCGCGCAGACCGTCTTCGACCGCGTCCATCGTGTCACGCAGCCACAGGCGCATGTCGGTGGCGACCTGGTCGTTGCGCGAGCGGCCAGTGTGCAGCCGCCCGGCGGGTTCGCCGATCAGGGCCTTCAGCCGCGTCTCGACGTTCATGTGAACGTCTTCCAGCGCGGGATCGAAGACAAACTCGCCGGCGGCGATCTCGTCCGCGATGGTATCGAGCCCCTTCTGAATCGCCGCATTGTCGGCATCGGAAATGATGCCGCATGCCGCCAGCATGTCGGCATGGGCCTTGGAGCCGGCGATATCCTGGCCGGCGAGGCGACGGTCGAAGCTCACGGAAGCGTTGATGCGCTCCATGATTTCGCTGGGTCCTTCGGCAAAACGTCCGCCCCAGAGGGGATTGGCCGCGCCGCTCTTGCTGTCTTCAGGTTTGCTCATGGCGCGCCAATACCGCGCGCCAGCATTGGAGGCAAGGGCATGCCGGACCTTCCTGCGCCTCAGGCCGCTGGCAGGCCGGCGCGGAAGCCCTCGATATCCTCGACGTCGATCTGCTCGGCCATCAGGAAACGCCCGGCATAGTCGCGCCAGACGCCGGATGTGAGGAAGAGGTCATAGAGTTCAGCGTCGATGTGCCGGTCCTTGACCATGAAACCCATGATCTTCAGCGCCTCCGACAGGGTCTTGGCCTTCTTGTAGGGGCGGTCGGCGGCCGTCAGGGCTTCGAAGATGTCGGCGATCGCCATCATGCGCGCCACCGGCGACATGTCTTGCCCGTTCAGGCGCTTCGGGTAACCGGTACCATCCATCTTTTCGTGATGACCGCCCGCCAGCTCGGGGACATCGCGCAGATAGTGCGGGAACGGCAGGGCATCGAGCATCTTGATCGTCTGGATCATGTGCTCGTTGATCTTGTAGCGGTCCTCCTCGGTCAGCGTGCCGCGCCGGATCGACAGGTTGTAGAGCTCGCCGCGGTTATAGAGCGCCTCGGGCACCTCGACCTTGAAACCCCAGGGATTGTCGGGCGCCAGCTTTTCGGACTCGGCTCGGGGAATGATGTGTTCAGGCTTGTCGGCCAGCACCTGTTCGGTCACGGGCAAGTCCGGCGCAGGCGTGCACGCCATGCGTTCGCCTTCCAGATGCGAGACGCCGAGCCGGTCATCGAGCGTCCGTGTCCAGGTCTGCGCGGCGATGCGTTCGAGCCTGGCGATGCGCTCGTCCGACATGAACTCTCCACCGATGTTGCACTCGACGACAAAGGCGAAATCGTCATCGATCTCGGCCAGCCGTGCCTCCAGCGCAGCCCGGCGCTCGTCGCTCTCGCCATGGGCGTTCACCGCCTCCAGGTGGGCGATCACCGCCTCGCGCTTGATCACCTCGAAGCGGGTACGGATCTCGTGGATGCGGTCGTGGATGGTCTCCAGCTTGGTCGCCTTGTCGACGACGAATTCAGGTGTCGTGACCTTGCCGCAGTCATGCAGCCATGCCGCGACATGGATCGCTTCCCAGTCATCACTGGAGAGATGGAAGCCGGCGTAGGGGCCCGATGCCTGCCGTTCGGCGGCCGCGGCGAGCATCTTGGTAAGTTCGGGCACGCGGGCGCAGTGACCACCGGTATAGGGGCTCTTGGCGTCGATCGCCTGGGCGATGAGCTGGAGCATGCTCTCGAAGAGGTCCCGCTGGGCGGCGATGAGCTGGCGTGTCTCCACGGCGACGGCGGCAGAGCCCGAGAGCTTTTCGGTGAAGCGAACAAGCGCCGTGTCCAGCGCCTCGCTGGTACATAGCAGCAGCACGCCGATCAGCTGGTGGGAACGGTTGAACAGCGGCGTGGCCAGCAGTTGGTTGGGCGCGTCGTTCATCGCCGCGCAGTGTTCGGTGAGGCCGATCCGCTCCAGCTCGGCCGCGTCGGCGGGGCCGCCCAGGGCGTTCTCGTCGGCGATGGCACGGATCAGGAGCAGATCGGTCTGGTCCAGCGCGATACGCCGGGAGGGTCGGGGCGCTCGGCGCGCGCCCGCCAGTCGCGCGGCATGGGGAACGAGGTGACGTCCGTCGCTGCTGGCAAGGTAGAGTACGCCGCTCTGCGTGCGGGTCGTCTCGATGATCTCGTCGAGCAGGACATCCAGCAGGCGGTCGAGATCGGGCTCGGCGGCTATCGTCGTGCTAATGTCGAGGAACTTGCGGATCACGTCCTTCATGCCGCCGATGGCCACGGCAAGCTGGTCGATCTCCAGGATGCGCGAACGCGGCAGCGCCCTGGGGGAAAAGTCGAAACGCCCGATCGAACCGACGTCTTCGGCCAGGCGCACCAGTGGCCGCGAGATGTGGCGGGCCAGCACGACCGTGACCAGGACGCTGACGATCAGGATGGCGGCGAGGATCACGGCAGTGTCGCGCGCGGCATTGCGCGCTGCTGCGAACAGCCCTTCTTCGCTGACCGCCAGGACCATCCGGTAGTCCTCCTCGCTGCCCGATGGAATGGGCACGACCAGCGTGCGGTACGTCGCGCCGTCCGGCATCGTGAAGTTCTGGAGATGTTCCATGACGGGGCCGGTGGCACGGATCGCCGCTGCAAGAACCGCATTCCGGGGTGAGGAAAGGTCGGTGAGCAGCAGGTCGCCGCTGCCATCGGGGTTCGGCACCGCCACGCGGTCAAGATCGGCATGGGCGACCAGCAGGCCGTCGCTGTCGATCAGGGCGATCTCGGCTCCTGGTACCGGGCGCAGGCGCGCCATGATCGCACTCAGCGAGGCTAGAGTGACGTCGGCTCCCGCCACTGCACCGCCGTCCCCCTCGCGTGCGATGGTGGTGCCGACCTCCTGGGTCGTGAAGAACACATAAGGCGCGGCACGAACCCAGGCCGGGGCGAGCCTCGCCTCCTGGTACCAGGATCGCGTGCGTGGATCGTAGGCGGCGTAGTCGGGTTCCTCACGCCGCGCGATCTCCCTGAGCTCGCCGTCATAGAACACGAACACGCCCTGCCCGGGCTGCTCGATCGCCTGGAGAAGGTAGTGGGCCTCTTCCGGTGCGGAGAAACGCTGGCGCGAGGCGTCATCGCGCAGCGGCCGCATCAGGATGAAGTCGCCGTCGGTGTAGCCGACATAGGTGCTGGCGAAGGCGCTGTTGTTGTCGAGGAAACGTGCCAGAAGGCTGGCATAGGCCAGGCGTTGCTCGATGCCCGGCTGCAGCACCAGGGGGCTCTGGCCGATGACCTCGGCGGCCATCTCGGCGGAGCGGAAGATATCGACAAGATGGGCCGAGAGAGCGATCTCGGCCGCTGCGAAACCCTGTTCGGCAGTGGCGACCCGCTGGCGGCTGCTCTCGACATACTGCACGGAGGCAATGATGCCGCTGACCACGACGAGCAGCGTCACGAAGACCACGGACAGATGAACCGAAATTCTTCTCAGGAACCTGTGCAACGCGCCCCCCAGCGGCTGTGCGCCGCCCGATCTCAGCTTCAAGCAGGACGTTGCAGCCAAATCGGGCACGGTCGACAGCCCGAAGTGGAATCAGAGCCCAGAGAGGGATGCCGCTCAAGCGTTTTGTGAAGCTCTTTGACAACCCCCGCTTGCCGACGCCCGGGCGCACGGAGCGGGGCGACAAGCAGGCCGATTGCCGCTAGAGAGGGCGCTTCCCCGTCTCGAACGCGGTACGCCTTGTCCCCGCCTTCCCACCCACCGGTATCGCCCAGCCTTGCCTTCCTGGCCGTCAGGGTCTTCCTGCCGTTTGGCCTGGGCTATTTCCTCTCCCAGCTCTTCCGCACCGTGAATGCGGTGCTGGGGCCGATGCTGCGCGACGATCTGGGCATTTCGGCGTCCTCGCTGGGTCTGGTGACCGGCGCCTTTTTCCTTGCCTTCGCCCTGGTCCAGGTGCCCCTGGGCATGGCGCTCGACCGCTACGGGCCGCGCCGCACCCAGACCGTGCTGCTGGCAGTGACGGCGGCCGGCGCGCTGCTCTTTTCCCTGGGCACCGACACCTTGTCCCTGGCGCTGGCGCGGGCGGTGATCGGCATCGGGGTCTCGGGCTGCCTGCTTGCCTCGTTCAAGGCCTTCGCCCTGTGGTTCGAGAAGGGCCGCCTGCCGCTGGTCAACGGCCTGGTCATGGCCTGCGGCAGCCTGGGCGTGATGACCGCCTCGACGCCGGTGCAGGCGCTGGCGACGGCGCTGGGCTGGCGCGAGGTCTTCCATGTCCTGGCCGGGGTGAGCATCGCCGTGGCCATCGTCATCTTCCTGGTGGTGCCCGACAAACATGTCGAAGGCGAACCGCGAACCATGGCCGACCAGCTTGCCGGGCTGAAGGCGATCTTCACCGCTCCGGTCTTCTGGTCGATCGCACCGCTGCTGGCGGCCACCCAATCGGCCTGGCTCTCCATCCAGGCGTTGTGGCTGGGGCCGTGGCTGCGTGACCTGCCGGGGCTTGACGCCGATGCCGCGGCCGATGCCCTGCTGCTGGGCGGCCTGGGCGGGGCCGCCGGCTACGTCCTGCTTGGCGGCCTGACCGAACGGCTGGGCCGGCGCGGCATTCCCGTCGGCGCCGTGGCGGGCACCGCCATCCTGGTCTTCATCGGCGTGCAGGTGCTGCTCGCGCTGGGCAGCGGCGTTACCCCCTGGACGCTGACCTTCGCCTTCGCCTTCTTCGGTGGTGGCGCCACCCTTTTTTATGCCGGGCTGACCCAACGTTTCCCCGTCGCCTTGGCAGGGCGTGTCACAACGTCACTGGCCCTCTTCGTCTTCTCCATGGCCTTTGCGCTGCAGGTGGTGACGGGGCTGGTGCTGGACCTGTTCCCCGACAGTAACGGCGGTTACGCCGCAGAGGGTTACCTGGTTGCCTTCGGCGGCTGGGCCGTGGTCCAGATCGCCTGTTTCGTCTGGTTCATGCTGCGTTATCCACGCAAGCCCGCCACCTGAGGCTATCGGGAGCGTCAGCGTTCCAGCCGCTGGCCCACGCCCTGCTCCAGTGCCCGCCGGTAGCACAGTACCGCCAGGGCAAGATCGCCCAGCGCCAGGCCGCGGAAGGCAAAGGCGACGCGCTCCTCGTTGTCCCGTCTTCCCGGAATCGTTCCGGTTGCCAGATCCTTGAGGTCTCCCGAGATCAGTTCGGGCGGGATCGTGGGGTCGGCCATGGCGCGTTCCTGCGCGGTATCATCGATCACGATTCGGTTCAGGCGGGTCAGGCCGTCACGCTTCCAGGGCCGGGTCAGATCGGTCATGGCAACGAAGCTGCCCGGTATCAGGCGGTCGGGATCGAGGAACGGCTCGGCAACGCCCGTGTGAGGCACCGAGGAGACCACCAGATCGGCGCCATCAAGGACCGTGTCGCCATCCTCGCAGGCCACGGCCTCCAGCCCCATGGCGCGCGCAAGGTCGAGCAGGCGGTCACGGTTGGCCGCACCACGCCCGAGCACACGCACCGCTTTCAGCGGAAAGAGCTGGGCAAAGGATTCCAGGTGGCAGCGCGCCTGCAGGCCCGCGCCGACAAAGGCGATGGTGGCGGCATCCTTGCGCCCCAGGTAATGGGCCGCAGTGGCCGAAAGCCCCGCAGTGCGCACGCCCGTGATCCAGTCGCCGTCCATCACCGCCAGAGGCAGGCCGCTGTCGCCGTCAAACACGGTGATCAGGGCGCCGATGGTCTCCTGGCCGCGCTGCGGGTTGGCGGGGTTCATGCCCAGCGACTTCACCGCCATCAGGCTGGGGCTGCTGGCTGCCGCCAGCATCGACATGAAGAGCCGCCCGCCGCCGGGAAGAATCTGCGCCTTGGGGGTGTTCCAGGCAGTGCCGGCCTGGACCTGACGCAGCAGGTCCTCGATGGTGGCGACAATGTCCTGGGTCGTGATCCCCAGCCCCGCGACATCGGCGCGGTTGAGATAAAGCAGGCTTTCGTCGGTCATGGTGTTACCCCGCGTCCGCGACAAGGCCGATGGCGCCGATCGCCATTACGGCCAGATGCTCATCGTGATACCCCGCCTCGCCCGATACGCCCACCGCCCCAAGCACCCGGCCTTCGCCATCGTGGATAAGGTCGCCGCCCTCATCGGCGATCAGCGCCCCGCCCATGCGGGCCAGCGCGACGTGCCGGATGCCATCCAGCCAGCGCTCGTGGCCCTGGGCGTCTGCGCGCAATGTCTTGGTCGGGCGCGCCACCGCAATGCAGGTGAAGGCCTTCATCTGGCAGATCTCGCCGAACAGCGGACCGGCTTCCTCCTCGCGCGCCATCGCGAGCAGATGGCCGCCGGCATCCACCACCGCGCAGGCGATGCGGCGTGCCGGATCGGTACGCGGACCGGCCAGCACGGCATCGACGATGGCTCTTGCCTGCTGCGTTGTCAGTGCGGTCATGACGGGGATCCCCGGTTGCGGGGCGATACTAGAGCGGATCACGATCACCCGGAACCGTTCCGCGGTTCCGGGTGATCGTGTGAATCCGCTCTACATCAACAAGATAGAGCAAATTCACATCCTTCAGCGCAATCGCGAAGCGATTCCGATGAAGGATGATTTGCTCTAGCCCTCGGGTGGCGCCGCCGGAACCGGCCTTGCCGGGGTCGCCACGCCGCGGCTTTCGAGGAAGGCCGGCGCCTTGCGGTCGCCGGCGAGGCCGTCATGGATCGTCTCGGCAACCGTCTCGCTGTCGCCCGGCCGCTGCTCGATCGAATCGTGGCCAGCCACCGGCGCCGACATCAGGCAGAGATCGGCAACGATCGGCAGGTGGTCCAATCCGACGTAGCCGCCCTGGTGCAGCTCCACCAGCGCGAACTCCGGCGTGTGGAAGATGTGATCGAGTGGCCAGCGCATCAGGCGCGAATTGGCGTTGAAGGTGGAGAACATCCCACGCCCGATGCGCGGATCGAGCAGGTTCGTCGTGCGCCGCAGCAGCCGCGTGGTGGAGGACCAGCCGACATCGTTGAGATCGCCCGCGACCAGGGCCGGCAAACCGGCATTGCTTGCCTGACGGCCCACGATCAGCAGCTCGGCATCGCGCTGCAACGTGTCCTGGAGCGGCGGCGGCGGCGGGTGCACGCCATAAAAGACAAAGGGCCGACCATCGGGAAAACGCACGGTCACCTTCAGCGACGGCACACCATCCTGGAGGAGGTTGCGGAAGCGGACTTCCGAGAGCGCCAGCTTCGAGCGCATGACCATGCCGTAATAGTTGTCGAGCGGACGTGCGGCGACGTGGGGCAGGCTGTCGGCCAGCGTCTCGATGCGGTCGACCCACCACTGATCGGTCTCCAGCGCCAGGAAAATATCAGGGTCGTGCCGGCGGACCTCGGCGAGCAGGGCCTCGTCGTTGCGGTTGTCCATCAGCACATTGGCGACCATCACCCGCACCCGCCGCCGTTCCGGGCAGTTGCGCGCGCGCGCCGATTCGACCCGCACCAGGCGCGTGTAGGGCACGATGTAGCGGGCCTGGATCGCCAGGCAGATCAGGCACAAGGTGATGAGGATGATGCCGGCGCGGGTCGCCGGTCCGGTCAGGATCAGACCGGCGATGGCGATCAGCAGCAGGACCGCGATCTGCAAGCGCGGGAAATCCCCGCTGCGCAGCCAGCGCGACCGGGTCGGCAACAGCGGCAGCAAGGTCGCCGCCACGACGAACAGCGCAAAGATATGGGCGGCAAATGCCATGAATCGCTCCCTTTGGACGCGTACAGACGCACGCGACCTTTCTGGAACGCTTCATCGGGGGCTGCGTTGCCCCGCTGGGTCTATCGGGTGGGGACGGGCTCGTCGCCGGAGTAGTCGTAGAAGCCCTTGCCGGTCTTGCGGCCCAGCCAGCCCGCCTCGACGTACTTGGCGAGCAGCGGACAGGGCCGGTACTTGCTGTCGGCAAGGCCGTCGTAGAGCACCTGCATGACCGACAGGCAGATATCGAGGCCGATGAAATCGGCCAGCTCCAGCGGACCCATGGGATGGTTGGCGCCGAGCTTCATCGCCGTGTCGATCGACTCGACGTTGCCGACACCCTCGTAGAGGGCATAGACCGCCTCGTTGATCATCGGCAGAAGGATGCGGTTGACGATGAAGGCAGGGAAATCCTCCGAGGAGGCCGTGGTCTTGCCGAGCTTCTCGGAAAGCTTGCGGATCGTCTCATACGTGTCGGCATCGGTCGCCAGGCCGCGGATCAGCTCGACGAGCTTCATCAGCGGCACCGGGTTCATGAAATGCATGCCCATGAACTTCTCGGGCCGGTCGGTCGCCGCCGCCAGGCGGGTGATCGGGATCGAGGAGGTGTTCGAGCAGATGATCGCTTCGGGCTTCAGGGTCTCCGTCAGCTTGGCGAAGATCTCCTTCTTGATCGCTTCCTTCTCGGTCGCGGCCTCGATGACGACATCGCACTTGCCCATGGCGGCGTAGTCGGCCACCACTTGGATACGGGCCAGGCCATCGGCCCGCTCGGCATCGGTGATGAGCGCCCGGCGAACCTGACGCTCCATGTTGCGCCCGATCTTCTCGACACCCTTCCTGGCACGCTCGGCATCGACATCGACCAGCATCACGTCATAGCCGGCCAGCGCACAGACATGGGCGATGCCGGTGCCCATGGCACCGGCGCCGATCACGCCGATCGAGCGAATCTCCATCGAAGCTCCCTTGTCCGGTCCGGGCCGGCTCCTAGCGTGCCTGAATGCCCTGCTTCTCCAGTTCGCCCTTGAGCTCGGGCACCGCCTGGAACAGGTCGGCGACCAGGCCGAAGTCGGCGATCTGGAAGATCGGGGCTTCCTCGTCCTTGTTGATGCAGGCGATGACCTTGCTGTCCTTCATGCCCGCCAGATGCTGGATCGCGCCGGAAATGCCGACCGCGATGTAAAGCTCAGGCGCGACCACCTTGCCGGTCTGGCCGACCTGGTAGTCGTTGGGGACGTAACCGGCATCGACGGCTGCGCGGCTTGCGCCAACGGCCGCACCCAGGATGTCGGCAACTTCCTCGAGCATCTTGAAGTTGTCACCCGACTGCATGCCGCGACCGCCGGAGATGACGACGCGGGCCGTGGTGAGCTCCGGACGCTCGTTCTCCGACAGGGCCGCGCCCTCGAAGGTCGAAAGGCCGGCATCGCCCGTGCCGTCGACGTTCTCCACCGAAGCGGAACCGCCTTCGGCCTCGGCCGGCGCAAAGGTCGTGGTGCGCACGGTGATCAGCTTGATCGCATCGCTCGACTGCACGGTCGCCAGCGCGTTGCCGGCATAGATCGGGCGGATGAAGGTATCGGCCGACTCGACCGCGATGATGTCGGAGACCTGCTGGGTATCGAGCAGGGCCGCGGCGCGGGGCATGATGTTCTTGCCGGTCGTGGTCGCCGGCGCGACGACGTGGCTGTAGCCCTCCGCCAGCTTGGCGATCAGCGGCGCGACGTTCTCGGCGAGCTGGTCCTTCAGGCTGGCGTCCTGGGCGAGCAGCACCTTGGCCACGCCCTGCACCTTGGCAGCGGCCTGGGCCACGGCGTCGCAGCCCTCGCCGACGACCAGCACGGTGACATCGCCACCCATCTGGCCCGCGGCGGTGACCGCGTTCAGGGTCGCCGAGGAGAGTTCCTGATTGTTGTGATCGGCATAGACGAGGATCGCCATATCAGATGACTCCCGCTTCGTTGTGCAGCTTGTCCACCAGCTCCGCGATGGAGCCGACCTTCTTGCCGCCCTGGCGCTTGGGCGGTTCGGCGACCTTCAGGGTCTTCAGGCGCGGCGTGGTATCGACGCCGAGATCGGCCGGGGACTTCTTGGCGATCTCCTTCTTGCGCGCCTTCATGATATTGGGCAGCGAAGCGTAACGCGGCTCGTTGAGGCGCAGGTCCACGGTCAGGATCGCGGGCAGCTTGAGCCCGATCTTCTCGAGACCGCCGTCGACCTCGCGCGTCACGCTGATCGCGCCGCCCTCGATCTTCAGCTTGGAGATGAAGGTGCCCTGGCCCCAGCCCAGCAGGCCGGCCAGGAGCTGGCCGGTCTGGTTGGCGTCGTCGTCGATCGCCTGCTTGCCCAGAACCACCAGGTCCGGGCTTTCCTCGCCAACGATCTTGGCCAGCATCTTGGCGACCATCAGCGGCTCGAGCTCGCCGTCGTGGACGACATGGATCGCACGGTCCGCACCCATGGCCAGAGCGGTGCGCAGGGTTTCCTGGCTCTGCTCGGGGCCCATCGAGATTGCGACCACCTCGGTCGCCGTACCGGCCTCCTTGAGGCGCACGGCTTCCTCGACGGCGATCTCGTCGAAGGGGTTCATGGACATCTTGACATTGGCCAGATCGACACCCGACTGGTCCGCTTTCACACGAACCTTGACGTTGTAGTCGATCACACGCTTGACCGGGACGAGGACCTTCATCGAATCCGTCTCCAGGAGACTGCTGTGGACAGGAAATCTGGTTGCTTCCCGGCAAGCGCCGGTTCATTTCGCAGGTGCGGAAACTAGGGCGGCGGTCCGCCCCGTGTCAACGCGGCATGGCCGCAAAAATGGCACGGCTGCGACAGATTTGGGCAATTCGTGCGACGCCGGCGCGACTTGCCGTGGTCTTCGCCATATGGCGCACCGTCCAGCGGCCACGCATAATGGGCCGGCAATCCGGCCAGGGGCACCCATCGGGCGCCGCGACATGGCGCCACCGGGCAGGGGAGTTCCATGAAGGACACACGGGAAGAGCTCTCGACACTGACCGTCGGGCTGCACTGGCTGGTCGCCGCGGCAATCATCGGCATGCTTGCCTTCGGCCTCTACATCGACAGCCTGGAACGCAGCCCGGAGCGGGGCGCCCTGATGGATCTGCACAAGTCCATCGGCGTGACGATCCTGGCGCTGGCCTGCCTGCGCATCCTTTGGCGCTGGCGCAACGGAATGCCCGTCATGCTGGGGCGGGCGCCGCGCTGGCATAAGGTCGCCGCCCATGCGGTGCATGGCCTTTTGCTGCTGGCCACGGTGCTGATGCCGCTGACCGGCATCATGATGTCTCTGGGCGGCGGTCATGGCCTGGCCCTGTTCGGGCTCACCCTGGTTGCCGAAGGGGCGGCCAAACAGGCAACCATCGCCGCCATCGGCGAAAGCCACGGCACCATCGCCTGGATCCTGATCGGCGTCATCGCCCTCCACGTCGCCGCCGCGCTCAAGCACCAGGTGATCGACCGCGACGGCACCCTGCGGCGCATGCTGGGCCGGCGTATCGCCGGCTAGCGCCCGTCCTCAGCGGTTGGCGCCCGGCGTCCAGAGGACATCTTCCTTGCCGTTGTCGTTCATGCGGCGGGCCATGACGAAGAAGTGGTCCGACAGGCGGTTGGCGTATTTCACCGCCTCCGGGTTCACTTCCTCGACCTCGGCCAGGCCGGTCATCATGCGCTCGGCGCGCCGGATCACGGTGCGCGCCAGGTGCAGGTGGGCCGCCGCGGCGCTGCCGCCGGGCAGGATGAAGGAGGTGAGCGGAGCGATGTCGGCGTTCATCGCGTCGATCTCGGCCTCCAGGCGCTTGACCTGCTCCTCGCTGATGCGCAGCGCGCCCTTGGCGTGGCGCCCGTCGTGGGGGGTGCAGAGATCGGCGCCGAGATCGAAGAGATCGTTCTGGATGCGCTCAAGCACCTTGTCGTCCTCGCCCGTGGTGTGGAGGCGGGCCATGCCGATCACCGCATTGGCCTCGTCCACCGTGCCATAGGCGACCACACGCAGATCGTGTTTGGCGACGCGGCGGCCGTCGCCCAGCGAGGTTTCGCCGGCATCGCCGCCACGGGTGTAGATCTTGTCGAGCTTGACCATGGTTTCAGCCCCGTCCGGCCAGGTAGAACATCAGCATCAGCAACAGAACGGCGACGAGCTGAATGCCCACGCGCGCCTGCATCAGCTTGTTGCCCCACCGGCTGTTGAACTTGCCGCCTGCGACGAAGCCGGCGATGCCGAGGAACAGCACCCCCAGCGTCAGCAGGGCGGCGATGATGATGAACACGGGTAGCCAACTGCTCATGAGGCGGAAACTCCGGATGGCGCCGGGGCGAATCGGCGGGGCGGGCAAGAGACGCAGTCAAGGTGCCATGGCCAGACGGCACCATCAGATCGGCCAAGGCCGGGTGCCGCCGGGGCCAGTGGCCTGACGCGGCACAGACGGGAAGGGTACGGCGCTCAACCTGGCGCGCGGAGTCTCGCGGCGGCGGGCTTCGCGGTCAACCACCCTGCTGGGCAAGCGCCACGAGACGTTCCAGGAGGGGTCTGTAGGCCGCGAAACCCGGCACGTCCGCACCACGAACCTTGCCCGCATCGTCCCAGCGGCGCAAACGGCAGGCATCCTCTGCATGGGGCAAAGCGGCAAAAGCCGCCGCGGCCTGTCCGTCCATGATGCCGCCCTGCAGGGACATGGTGTGGATCGAGGCGGGCGAGAGTCGGGCGCGATAGTCCGGCTCCACCGCGCAGAGATAACGCTTGGCATCGACATGGAGGCGGACCGGTTCAACGGCCGCTTCCGGCAGCAGCGCGGCCAGCGCCCGCCCTGCGGCGGCATCGTGTCGCCTGGCAGGCTGTGTCTCGTTTTCGTTGTCGGGCGCGGCGTCGAGGTAGTAGCCGACGTCGTGCAGCAGGGCAGCAGCGACCAGCGCATCGGGCGCGCCTTCGGCCTGCGCCAGGGCGGCGCATTGCAGCATGTGATCGCCGATGGTGACGTCTTCGCCGAGATAACTCTCGCGCACGATGACGGCGGACAGGGCCTCAAGCCGATCCACGAGGTTGTCGGCCGTGAGGCCGGAGAGCAGCGGCTTGCTCATGCCTGGCGCTCCAGCAGGGCGAGTGTGGAACGCAGACCGTCCATGTCGGCGTAGCAGCCCTGCAGGTGGCGGCGGCCGGAGGCGGCGATGGCGCGGCGGCCGTGGAGGACGCGGCGGTTGTCGACGATAAAAAGTTCGCCCGGCGCCAGCTTGAAGGCGACCTCCAGGGCCGGACGGCGCAGGATCTCGGCAAAGCGGCGATAGGCGGCATAAAACGCACCCATGACCTCCACATCCAGATCGAATGCGCCGATGGAGCGGTTGTTGAAGCGGATTTCCGAGACCTCGCCACGATCATCCAGGGTGATCAGCCGGGCGCGCGCCTCCAGCACCGCATCGGCGCTGGCAAAGCGGAAGGGCACGGCATGGCGGGTCAGCAGGTCGAAATCGGTGCCCGATTCGGCCTGGAGCATCTGTGCCGCGCGGAAGCCGTCGACCACCACCGATTCGCCGCCGTCGTTGTCGGCCACCAGGCAGTGCAGCAGTTGCAGGCCCGGCACGGGATCGCGGTAGGGATTGTCGGTGTGCACCGACAGGCCCATGGGCGTGTAGGCGAGATTGATCGGGTCGGGTTCCGTGCGCACCTCGAAGAAGCGGCCGTAGTTGGTTTCCCGGACATGGCCGAAGAGTTCCGCGACGGAGAGCAGCGCACCGGATTCGGTCGGCACGCCACGCAGCAGCGCAAAGCCCAGGTCGGCGATGTCGGCAAGCGAGGCGCGCCGCGCGCCGTCGTCGGCCGCGACAGCCGCGTGGTCGTGGGTGGGCAAAGCGCGGCCAAGCTCGGCGCCCCACAGGCGGCGCGGCGGTGTGGCACGCGGCACGGCATGGCGATGCAGCCAGGCGCCGTCAAAGACCGTCTCGTGGCCATCGGAGAAGGTGACGCTGACACTGCCACCCTCGGCGCGGGCCGCGACCAGATGGATCGTCGGATCGATCTCCGTGATGTCGAACAGCTTCTGGCCGTTGGCATGGCGTGCCGAGGGAGCCGGCGAATTGTCGCGCAGCCAGATCGCGGGCACCTCGGCCGTCGCGCCGTCGCTCCAGGCCAGCGCCAGACTCGCCGCACGGTTCTGCACCGCCAGCAGCAGGGCGGCATCGCGCAGGGAGGTGACAGGACTGGCCATGGTGCGGTTCCGGCAGGTTCACGGCCATTGTCGCGCCGCAGCCCCGCGATCTCAATCGCCGCGAGGGGTGCATTCCGGGCGGGTTCGTGCAAACTGGCCGCCTCACCGCGTCCAGACGAAAACGTGCTGCTGCCATGCCTGATCTCGAAACCTACCGTGCGACGCTGCTCGACTACTTCGAGGAAGAGATCGGCGGCGAGGCCTATTTCCACGGCCTGGCAGAACACTTCGACGAGCCCGGCGCTTCAGAGAAACTCGCCCTTCTGGGCGAAGTCGAACGCTGCGCCGCAGAGGCCGTCCGCCCCTTGCTGCAGCGCCACGGGCTGAACCCGCGCGATGAAAGCGCCCTGGCGGCAGAGGGCAAGACTTACGTGGCGCGCCACGCCGGTTTGGCCTGGTCTGCTTTCGTCGCCCACATGGTCGAGCGTTATCCCGCCTACATCGACGACTTCCTGGGCCTGGAAGCCATGGCCCCTCCCGAGGACCTCGCCATGCTGCGCGTGCTGACCGAACACGAAGTCGTGACGATAGATTTCGCCCGCCTTGAGGAGTCAGGCGCGGCCGACAGCACCAGGCCCCTGCGCGATTACATCGCGGCCTGCCGCGCCTGAGGGCGCCCGCTCCGGAACGATGCCGCCATGGTTGCGTTCAACCGGTATCGCAACCCAAGGAGCATTGCCATGGCGCAGCGCGCAGAGATTCACGTTGTTCCCACCGACGACGGCCGCTGGGGCACCCGCTACCCCAACCACGACGAGATCAAGGGTTTCTACGACACCCAGAAGGAAGCCATCGACGCCGGCCGCCGCGAGGCCAAGGCGAACGAGATGGAACTGGTGATCCACAACGAGAACGGCCAGATCCGCAAGAGCGATTCGGGCGGCAACGATCCCTTCCCGCCGCGCGACAAGGCCTGACGCCGCAGCCAGGCGTTATCGGGTCCGGGTCAGTTCGCGTCCGAGAGCAGACGGCGGGCGATGACCTGGGCCTGGATTTCGGCAGCACCCTCGAAAATGTTGAGAATGCGCGCGTCGCACAGAACGCGGCTGATCTCGTATTCCATGGCGTAGCCGTTGCCGCCGTGGATCTGCAGGGCGTTGTCGGCGGCTGACCAGGCAATGCGCGCGCCCAGGAGCTTGGCCATGCCGGCTTCCAGGTCGCAGCGGCGCCCGGCATCCTTCTCGCGCGCCGAGAACCAGACGAGCTGACGCGCGACCATGGTTTCTACAGCCATCCAGCAAAGCTTGTTGGCCACGCGCGGGAATCCGACGATGGCGCGGCCGAACTGGTTGCGCTCGCGGGCGTAGGTGAGGCCCAGTTCCAGCGCGGCCTGGGCGACGCCCACGGCGCGCGCGCCGGTCTGGATACGCGCCGATTCGAAGGTCGCCATGAGCTGCTTGAAACCCTGGCCTTCCTTCTCGCCCAGCAGGTTCGAGGCCTTGACCTCGAAGCCGTCGAAGCCGAGTTCGTATTCCTTCATGCCGCGATAACCCAGCACGCCGATCTCGCCACCCGACATGCCCTGGGCGGGGAACGCCTCAGTCTCCGTGGCGCGCGGCTTTTCGGCAAGGAACATGGAAAGGCCGCGATAACCCTTCTCGTCCGGATCGGTGCGCGCCAGCAGGGTCATCACATCGGCGCGGGCGGCGTGGGTGATCCAGGTCTTGTTGCCGGTGATGCGATAGACATCGCCATCCCTGACCGCGCGGGTCTTCAGGCTGCCGAGGTCGGAGCCCGTGCCGGGTTCGGTGAAGACAGCGGTGGGGATGATCTCGCCCGAGACGATGCCGGGCAGCCAGCGCGCCTTCTGGTCATCCGTACCGCCCCCCAGGATCAGCTCGGCGGCGATCTCGGTGCGCGTGCCCAGAGAACCAACACCCAGATAACCGCGCGAGAGCTCCTCGGTGACGACACACATGGCGACCTTGCTCATGCCCAGGCCGCCGTGCTCCTCGGGCACGGTGAGGCCGAAGACGCCAAGTTCGCCGAGCTCCTGCAGCACCTCCATGGGAATGAATTCGTCGCGCAGATGCCAGCCGTGGGCATGGGGCTTGATGCGCTCGTCGGCGTAGCGGCGGAACTGATCGCGGACCATGACGAGGTCCTCGTCGAGCCCGGTCTGACCGAAACCGCCCGATTCGGCGTTCTCGGACAGCAGCTCGGAAAGGCGCGCCCAGACGATCTCGGCGCTGCCGGCCAGGATGAGGCGCTTCACCTCGCTGGTGCGGAAGTGCTCGAAATCCTCTTCGGCGACATCAAGGTCGTGGGGACGCACGATCTCGACCTGGCTCATTGCGATGCCGCCGGTGAGCTGGGCAAGGTACTCGGCATAGGCAAGCTGCAGGATCAGCTTCTCGGTCTCGCCGAGGCGGCCCTCCTCCTTCAGCGCGCGGGCCCAGCGCAGCATCTGGCGCAGCGCCTCGACATAGGTCGCCATCCAGGCCAGGCCATGGGCGGCATTCTGGTTGCGGTCCAGCCGCTCCAGATCAAGCCCGCGCTCGGGATCGAAGACACGCGTACGGACACCGCGACGCGCCGCGCCATAGAGGGTTTCGGCCGCCTTCAGCGCACCGTCACAAAGCTCCAGCAGGTCGTCGAGAACGGCCATGATCACTCGCTCGTTTGGTCGGGATTACGGGCGGTCGAGCGCCCCGGATCAGCCTTCCAGCACGTCTTCCAGGGTACGCAGCCCCGGGCGCGGCGAGCTGACGAGCACGGCCATGTTGCCGGGCTTGTGCTCGTTGGCCAGCATCTTCATGTGGGCGCGCGGGATGTCGTTCCAGGAGAAGACTTCCGACATGCAGGGATCGATGCGGCGCTCGATCATCAGCCGGTTGGCCTGGCTGGCCTGCATCAGGTTGGCGAAGTGGCTGCCCTGGATGCGCTTCTGGCGCATCCACACGAAGCGGGCGTCGAAGGTGATGTTGTAGCCGGTGGTGCCGGCGCAGAAAACCACCATGCCGCCGCGCTTCACGACGAAGCAGGAGACCGGGAAGGTCGCCTCGCCCGGATGCTCGAAGACGAAATCGACGTCGTTGCCCTTGCCGGTGAACTGCCAGATCGCCTTGCCGAACTCACGGCACTTCTTCATGTAGGCGGCGTAACCCTCGGTATCGGAAACGTCGGGCAGGCGGCCCCAGCAATCGAAGTTGTTGCGGTTGATGACGCCCTTGGCACCCAGCGACATGACGAATTCCGCCTTGTCGTCATCGCTGATGATGCCGATGGCGTTGGCGCCCGCCGTCGCGATGAGCTGCACCGCGAAGCTGCCGAGACCGCCCGAGGCGCCCCAGACCAGCACGTTGTGGCCCGGCCGCAGGATGTGCGGGCGATGGCCGAAGAGCATGCGGTAGGCGGTGGCGAGCGTCAGCGTGTAGCAGGCCGCTTCTTCCCAGGTCAGGTGCTTGGGACGCGGCATGAGCTGGCGCGCCTGAACGCGGCAGAACTGGGCGAAGCTGCCGTCGGGCGTCTCGTAGCCCCAGATGCGCTGGCTGGTGGAGAACATCGGGTCGCCGCCGTTGCACTCCTCGTCGTCGCCGTCGTCCTGGTTGCAGTGCACCACGACCTCGTCGCCGACCTTCCAGCGCTTCACGCGGGCGCCCACGGCCCAGACGATGCCCGAGGCATCCGAGCCCGCGACATGGAAATCGGCCTTGTGGACATCAAACGGGCTGATCGGCACGCCCAGCGAAGCCCAGACGCCATTGTAGTTGACGCCCGCGGCCATCACGAGGACCAGGACCTCGTCGTCGCCGATCTGATGAGTCGGCACCGCCTCGACCTGCATGGCCGTGTCGGGCTCGCCGTGACGCTCGCGCCTGATGGCCCACGCATACATCTTGGCGGGCACGTGACCCATAGGCGGAATCTCGCCGATCTCGTAGAGATCCTTCTTCGGCGCGTCGTAGTCGAAAGCCAATGCCTCTGCCGCCTGTGCCATCGGTTGTCTCCTGAATGCTCGTCCTAGTGCCATTCCATTATGCTGCATTGCAGCACTTTGGGCATCCCCACCCGTGGAGGGCATTGTTTTTCGCCCGCGATGCGTTTGCAACTTGTTTTGCATCGCAGCATGATGGAACCGTGACAAGGCCCAGCGGGGATGCGGGACATGGACAATCAAGGACAAGGAACGGCCGGGCGGGCCAAGGATCGCCCCTGGCTCATGCGGACCTATTCGGGCCACAGCACGGCCCGGGCCTCCAACGCGCTCTATCGCACCAACCTGGCCCGCGGCCAGACCGGCCTCTCGATCGCCTTCGACCTGCCGACGCAGACCGGCTACGACGCCGACGAGGCGATCGCCAAGGGCGAGGTCGGCCGCGTCGGCGTGCCGGTCAGCCACCTCGGCGACATGGAGGCCCTGTTCGAGGACATCCCGCTCGAACAGATGAACACCTCGATGACGATCAACGCCACGGCGGCCTGGCTTTATGCGCTCTACATTGCGCTGGCCGACAAGCGCGGCATCGACCGCAAGGCGCTTTCGGGCACGATCCAGAACGACATCGTCAAGGAATACCTCAGCCGCGGCACCTACATCTTCCCGCCGCGCGCCTCGCTGGGGCTGACGCGCGACACCATCGTCTTTTCGGTCAAAGAAACGCCGAAGTGGAACCCGATCAACGTCTGCCCCTACCACCTGCAGGAAGCCGGCGCGAGCCCGGTGCAGGAAATCGCCTTTTCGCTCGCCAACGCGATCCAGATCCTCGACGACGTGAAGGCCTCGGGCACCGTGCCCCACGAAACCTTCGCCGATGTCGTGGGGCGCATCAGCTTCTTCGTCAACGCCGGCATTCGCTTCGTCACCGAGATGTGCAAGATGCGCGCGTTCACCGAGCTGTGGGACGAGATCTGCGAGGCCCGCTACGGCGTCGACGACCCCAAGATGCGCCGCTTCCGTTACGGCGTGCAGGTCAATTCCCTGGGGCTGACCGAACAGCAGCCCGAAAACAACGTCTACCGCATCCTGCTGGAGATGCTGGCCGTCACCCTGTCGAAGGGTGCCCGCGCCCGCGCGGTGCAGCTTCCGGCCTGGAACGAGGCGCTGGGCCTGCCCCGCCCCTGGGACCAGCAATGGAGCCTGCGCCTGCAGCAGATCGTCGCCATGGAGACCGACCTGCTGGAATTCGGCGACATCTTCGAGGGTTCGAGCGAGATCGCGGCCAAGGTCGCCGAGTTGAAGACCGCCGCCAAGGCCGAAATGGAGCGCATCGAGGCCATGGGCGGGGCGGCCGTCGCCGTGGAGACCGGCTACATGAAGCAGGCCCTGGTGACCTCCAACAGCGCGCGGGTCTCGGCCATCGAATCGGGCGAAATGCCCGTGATCGGCGTCAACCGCTACACCGAATCGGCGCCCTCGCCGCTGACTGCCGGCACTGACGGCGGCTTCATGACCGTGGAGGCAGGCGCCGAGGCAGAGCAGATCGCCAACATCACCGCCTGGCGCGCGGCACGCGACGGCGCGGCGGCCGAGGCCGCCATCGCCGCCCTGAAGGCCGCCGCCGCGGCGGGCGAGAACATCATGGAACCCTCCATCGCCTGCGCGCATGCCGGCGTCACCACCGGCGAATGGGGCCGCGCGCTGCGCGAGGTCTTCGGCGAGTACCGCGCGCCTACCGGACTTGCCGCCGCCAGCGCGCCCGCACCTGCCGAGGCCATGGCCGCGGCGCGCGAGCATGTCGCCCGCGCCAGCGCCACGCTCGGCCGTCCGCTCAAGCTGCTGGTCGGCAAGCCGGGCCTGGATGGCCACAGCAACGGCGCCGAGCAGATCGCCCTGCGCGCCCGCGACTGCGGCATCGAGGTGGTCTATCAGGGCATCCGCCTCAGCCCCGAACAGATCGCCGCCTCGGCCCTGGAGGAAAGCGTCCATGTCGTGGGCCTCTCAATCCTCTCGGGTGCCCACATTCGCCTCGTCGGCGAGGTCCGCCGCCTGATGGATGCCGAAGGCTGCGGCGACATCCCCATCGTCGTCGGCGGCATCATCCCGGCCGAGGATATCGCGGCGCTCAAGGCCGCCGGCGTCTCCCGCGTCTATACGCCCAAGGACTTCGAGATCACCGGCATCATCCGCGACATCGCCGATGTGGCGGCAGA
>CALGGB010000219.1 GCA_937880925.1 uncultured Rhodospirillaceae bacterium
CGGCAAAAGGGGCATTGCACTTGCGGCTCGTCGACGATCACGACCCCTCCGTTCATTCTCATGCCTTGCCTTGGCATTTCGCTTTCTTGCACTTCGCCGCGTCGTCGCACTTGGCGTCGTCGCACTTATGGTGTTTTTCCTCCTCGCAGTCGGCGCAGCGGACCGCGTCGTTGAGCGAGATGAGACGCTTCTTGGCCGCCCCGCTCTGATCGATCGCGGCCCGCACCTTCGCTTCCTTTGCGACCATGTCGAGCATCTGCCTGGCGACGTTGCTCGCTGCCGTGTTGGTGCCGTCGGCCACGGCCGACGTAACGGCTGCCTGGTGCTTCGCATGGACATCATTGCCAGCGTCTTGGGCGGCCGCGGGTACGGCCATGAATGCGCCTGCGAATGCGGCGGCGATCATCATCTTCTTCAACATCTGTCGTTTCCCTTTTCTTCTTCCGGTCGCCCGGACTGGTTGGTGCGCCGACGGCGCGTTAGGCCCCTCGCGGGGTGGTTTTTCCGAAGGGCTGTGCCTTGCGGAAAGGTTCGGGCGCGCGTGCGCCCGTCCGGCGTCAGCGCCAGAATCCGTCCCGCCGTTCGCCGTGGCGGTTGTCGTATTTCTCCTTGTCGTCGTAACCGCTCTTGCGGATGCCGACCTCGACCCGGTCGCCACCGGCGTTGCGGATGTGCAGGTCGCGCAGGTCCACCCTGTTTCGGTGAGCCCAGTCTTCGGCCGCGCGTTTGCTGCCGAATGTGCCTACGTCTTCGTAATCGAATGCCATCGTGGTCCTCCTTCAGGTTTGGGTGGCTTGCCAGGGTGATTGCGCCGGGTGCGGCAAGGCTGGTCCGAGCGCGGCTTCGATATGCCTTTCGACACTCGTTTGCGTGGGGCGTTCGCCTGCGGGAAGGCGCACGGTCGTGTATCCGGCGTGACGCGTAAGGGCGTCGCGATCGGTGTCGCTGCGGCGGTCGTGGCTGCGATCGTCGAGCTCGACGAGCAGGATGATCCGACCGGAATGCGGATCCTCGACCACGAAGTCGACGCGTTTGGAGCTGAATTTGTTGAAGGTGGTCCACCATTCCGACTTGGACAGCCCTTTGGCCGGGTTCATGATGGCGCCCATCGAGACCTGCGAATGCACCCGTGCGCCGGGCATCGCCCGTTCGATCATCAGGCAGACCCTGCGCTCGGCGGGCGTCATCAGCGGCTTTGGGCGAACCTTAAGTCGTGAAAGCTGGCGCTTCGGCAGGCCGTTCAGGATCGCGAAGGTCGCGATCACCACGCCCGCGATCACGAGGATCAGGAGAGATTGGCCGTCCATGTTCAGTCCTCGCCCGACCAGCGCGGAATGTTCCAGTAGATCATCACCGTCAGGGCGACCGCGACACCGATCATCACGCCGATTTCGATCAGCTCCCGTGGCGAGACCGTGAAGAGGCCCCACGGCCCGGTTAGGACGTTGGTCATGTCATGCTGCCTTTCCAGAATTCGTTCAGGCGCCGCGGAAAGAGCGCGTAGACGCGGTTCCTTCCGATCGGCGCGGCGAACTTCGTTGCGAGGTTTACGAAAGCGACGGCGATCGACCCGACGATGACTGCGACGAGGATGGCGAGGCCGATGGCGACGCACTCGGCCACCATCTGCTGGTTCGCGATCATCTCGCGCATGTCGGCGCACCCCTGGACCCCGTGCAGGTCCAGATCGCACACCACAAAATTGTCCCCCTCCACCATTTCGGCGACTTCCTGCAGCCCGGCCTGCTTCACGAAGTTGGTAAGGGTCGGCTGCTGCTCGAGGACGGCCATCAGGCTGTCGCTCTTCGGGTCGTTGGCGATCAGGCCATGCTGCGTCTTGTTCATTGCCAGTCTCCTATCGGGCACGTTCGATATTGCGTTCGGGAAGGTCGATCTGCGGTACCGCGCGCAGGCTTTCCTTGCCGACCGGTGGCAGGCGGTCCGCGCTTGCCTCGCCGTTCTTCAGGTGTTCGGGAACTCTCGGATTGAAGTCGGTAGCGGCGCGGTCGCTGCGCGCATTCTCGACCTGTTTCTCGCCGAGCGTTTCGAGGGCGCTGGTCTTGTCGCCGGGATTGCGGCCGATCTGTGCGAGGAGCTGGTCGCGATCGTTGGTGACGATGGTGATGTCGTCGCGCACGCGGGTCATCATCACCAGCGCCAGGCGTTGGTTCGAGAGATGCCGCGCCGACGAGTGCATCTCGCCGATCGCCATGTCGCGCGTATCACCCTGCGCCTGATGCATGTTGATCGCGTAGGCGAGACCCATGCGTTCCAGCATCTTGTCGTTTTGCTTGAGCTCGACCGTTTCGCCGTACCGGTTCTCGACCGTCACGACGCCGTCCTTGATGCCGAGGATCTTCGCCTCCTCGGATTTCATCAGCTTGCGCGCGTCGTCCTTTTCGGTCCAGCGGACCTTGTCGCCTTCGTGGATGATCTCTTTGGTCTTTTCAGAGAGACGCAAGGCGTCGCGTTTGTCGGCAGGGTCGATGCGCGTGGGATCGAAGCGCTTCAGCTTGCCGTTCTCGTCACGCAGGAGCACCCTGCCCTTCTCGTCGAGACCCTCGACATCGTATCGGCCGCGAGAAAGCCCGCCAGGCGCGTTCTGGCGTATGACTTCGAGCAGCTGCCCCTTGGCATAGGTCGATGCGTAGCGAAGTTCCTCACGGGTCGCGTGGGCCGGTCTGAGCGTATCGAGCACCATCCCCTCGCCCTTAATCGAGCCTTCGGCTCTCAGTCCGTCCTGAACCAACCTGTTGAGGGTCGCGCGCGCGTCTCTGCCGGACGAGTAGATGGCGGTGCGTTCCCGGTCCTCGCGCGAGAGATCGAGCCAGGTCTTGGCTGCTACCGCCAAGTGGTCCTTGCCCGCTTCGACCACCTTGTCGCCGAGCGAGGCGAAGCTCTCTCGGAACTTGCCCGCTCGGGCCAGGCCCGCGGCGTCCTTCATGTGTTCGGTCCGTTGGCGAAGGCTGGTGTCGAGCCTCGCCAGTGCGGGGCCGTCGGACTGGATGAGCGAGAAGCTCTTGCCCGCCTCGATCGGTTGCAACTGCGCTCTGTCGCCGATCATCACCAGCTTCTCGACGCCCAACCGATTGGCGATCGTGAGAAGATCGTTCATCGGTTTGTTGGCGACCAGCGAAGCTTCGTCGAGAACGAGGACCTTGCCCGTGAGCGCGGCTTTCGAGGCTTCGAAAGTGGGTCCGCTGCCGTGAAGCGCGGCCCGCAAATGCTGATTGACGAAGGAAGAGACGGTTTTGGCCTCGATACCCTCCTCTACCGGCTCGCCGCTCGAGGAGCGTATTTCGGTTTCGTTCCGGAGGTCGTTCACCATCTTGTTCGCGAAGGCGAGGCCGATTACGTCCCTGCCCTCCTCGCGTGCCACGCTGGCGATCGCGGAGATGAGGGTCGTCTTGCCGGCGCCGGCGACGCCTTGGATCACGACCGTGCGGTCGTCGCTCGACAATGCGAGCGTTCCGGCAGCGATCTGCTCGGCGTTGAGATCGTGCTCGCCCGATACCGCGCGCAGACGTTCCGGGGCTGCACCAGCCTCGATCATTCCCTGGCTCGCATCTCTCCCGGCCGTCACGTTTGCGAGGGTCGCCCGTTCGATCGCTGCATGTTCGGGCGTGGTGAACTTCTCGATCGCACCGTCGAGCCGTGTACTTTTGCCGGGCAGCATCTGCCCCTTATCGATCAGCACCTCCATGCGGGCTTCCACACCCTCGGCGGTCACGCCCTTGACGCCGAGATCGAGCGCCGTCTTGACCAGTTCGCCGCGTGTCCATGAAGTTTCCCGCTCTCCGATCACGCGGACGGCCGAAGCGGTCGCGAGCTCGGTGCGCAGCTGGGTGGGTGTTAGGCCCATGCGCTGCAGGCCGTTCGTGGTCAGCTCGTCGGCAGGTCTCGTATAAAGCTGGGTGGCTTCCTGTACCGCAGCGATGACGCCGCGCACCCGATCCACCGTCCCCAACGGTCCTTCTCGGGTATTCTCCGTGCGCGCGCGAGCCTGTTCCACATGCGCCTTCGCATCGAAACCCAGTCCTTCCGCGCGCTTGGCCCATTCCTGGCGGAGCGCCTGCTTGTCGTCGGGATTGAGCTTGGGATCGCGGGTGTTCTTGGTAACGCCCCGCAGGAACTCTGTTTCGCTCGCGCTTCGGCCGAGCTTATCGGCGGTCGCGAGGATATCCAGCCTTCGCTGGCTGAACGCTTCGATGACCTCGCGCGACACGCCCTGGATTTCGAACTGGCCGTGTTTGCCGGTAAGCTCGGTTCGGTAGCCGATCTTTTCGAGATTGGAGCGCAGCGCCGCGTTGTAGATCGATCCGAGGACGGAGTTGTTCTTCCAGACCTCGCCGTTCCAGAGCGCCTTCCAGTTGCCCGTCTTGTCCTGTGTCATAGCCGCGATGACGGCGTGGGTATGGTTCTGGGGGTCTAGTTTGCGACTCGTGTCGTGCTGGAAGAGCGCGTAAAGCAGCTTGCCGGTCTGGACCGCTTCGCCGTTGGAATTGCGTGAATAGTCTCGCGCTTCGGCGAAATGTTTTTCGAGATAGGCCATCGTGGCCTTCACCGCCGCCTCCTGCGCCGTGAGGACGCGCTTGTCGCCGCCGAGCTGCGCCATCAGGCTCACCGATTTCGGCATGGAGAAGGTGAGATCCACACCTGCCCTGCGCTTCTCCGCGCCGTTGACGACGGTCCCGTCGGGCAGCTTCCCATCGAGGACCCGCTCGAAGTCCTCCTTCGACACCGGACCGCTCAGACCGAGCGCTTCGGCGCCCTTCCCTCCCCATTCGCTCAGCTCGGCGGGGCCGTCACCGACATAGTAGTCGTCCTTGGCGAAGTAGTTCGCCGCGCCACTTGCGGATGAAACGGATGCGACGGACAGCATCAAGCGCGTTCCAACGCATTCTGGGGGCGTATCGCATCCGTGGCGAACATGGGGCGACTGCTGGCACCTGCGAGGAGCCATGCCGGATCCAGACCGAAGTCCTCGCACAGCCGCGCGAGGAGGCTGCTGAGCGGCTCGCTATGGCCGTTCTCGTACCCCGCGAGCGTTTGCCGGGCGATACCGAGCTCGCGCGCCATGTCATCCTGCGATCGACCGAGAGCGACGCGCGCGCAGCGCAGGCTATTTCCGATCGCCGGTCGGAAGCGGTCCGAATACGCGATGACGGAGGGGGAGAGGTTCACCGGCCCATCTCCTGCTCGTCGTCGATCGCCACCTCGTGGCGATCCTCCTTCTCGCGGCCGAATCCCTGTCGGTTCTCGCGCTCGAGAACGCTTTCCTGACCGTCGTCTCGGCCCCGGAGCTGGCGCGTCTGGGCAAGGACGTTCCGATTGGAAGCGTTGCGCTCCTCGACGTCACGCTGCGCGATTTTCTGGCGCTCGCGCTCGTCGCGCTTGCCGGTGTGCTTGAACTTCGACAGATCGTCCTGGTCGCGCTGGTCGCTGGTTCCGTTGACCACATCTTTCGCATCGGTCCTGTGCTGCAACTCCGCAGCCGTCTGCTCCACCGACCGATCGAGCGAACCCTCCACCTCCTCGCGCAGCTTCTCGGCTTCGAGCTCCGCCTGGCTGAGCACGATATCCACCCCATCGCGCCGGTCCTTGGGTACGTTGTCCGGCCCCTCACCCTCGCGACCCCCGACACCCATTTCAGCGGCTTCTTCGTCGGTCGGCACGTATTCGGCGGCGCGCATGTCGGTGACGCGCATGAAGCCCTCGGCGCGTTCGGGGTAATCCTTCCATGTGAGCCTAATGCGCGCGGCGGGAAATCCGTCGGGGAATTTGATGAAGCCGCTGAGGCTCGGCAGGTTGCCGATATCGTCCGGCATGACGAGCTCTTTGACATCGGTTCGCGGCGTGATCGTCGAGGCGTCGCGGCTGTTATTGTAGCCGTAGGAATAGGCTTCATCCATCTGGCGAACTTCGCGGCTGCCGATGAATTCGGAGCAGCGGCGCGACGTCTCCGGGTCGGCGGTTTTCAGGATGAGCTTGGTGCCGGCAAGCGATGCCAGATTGGTGGCTCCATGCTCTCCGTAGGTTTCCTCCAGTTTGTCGAAGGAGTGCATTCCGAGCACGAAGGCGCCGCCGAATGCGCGCGCCGTCTGGAGGCCGTGATCGATTGCTGGGAGGCGGTGCAAAGCATGGACTTCGTCGATCAGGAACCAAGTGCGCAGATTGCGGCTTCGACCCATCTGGAAGAGGGCGTTCACCGCCAGGTCCATCCAGAGCGTCAGCAAGGGCCGGTTGAGGACCAGATCGGGGTGCGTGGAAGTGATGAAAAGGATCGAACCCTCCTGGACGTCCTCGGTCATCCATTTTTTGATTGAGAAGCCTTCTTCGCCCGGCGGGGGTTCGGGGAGGAAACGAAAGGCGTTCGCATTGGCGATGAAGGTCGTGCGGATCGATTCCGCCATCTTCGCTGCCGATGGCGACATCATCGGTCCGGCGACTGTTCCTTCCAGTTGTGCGTGGATCGTCTTGAGATCCGAC
>CALGGB010000220.1 GCA_937880925.1 uncultured Rhodospirillaceae bacterium
GGACGTGAGAACGGCGGCGGAAAGAGATCCAGGGTCGTGACGTCGTAACCCGCGTTGTCGAGCAGCGCGGTCACAAAGCCCAGATAGGGGCCCACCTCGAGCACCCGGTCGACCGCAAGCCCGTGGAGCAGGTTGAGCTGCATCCACTGCTGGCCGATACGCTTCTGCGAGTGATAACCGTGCCATTCGGCCAGGCGGCGGGCGTGGTCGTCCATGGCCTGGCGGCTGGCGGGGGTGATGATGTCGCGCTTCATGGCCGCGAACCTACCCAAGCCACAGGGCGATCACAAACCCTCACGCGCCTGGCGGCCGGCCAATGCCAGGGACGGCGGCCTCATAGGCCGCAGCCGCGCGCAGGACGGTGGCATCGGCATGACGCGCGCCGACGAGATGGAGACCGATGGGCAACGCGCTCGAGGTCAGGCCGCAGGGCACCGAAGCAGCCGGCAGGCGGGTGAAGTTGAAGGGGAACAGGGTGCCGGTCCAGGGAAGGTCCGTGCGCTTGCCGCCGTTGGGATCGTCGATACCGACCGCAAAGGGCGGAACGGCCGTCGTGGCTGTCAGCAGGATATCGTGATCCTCGAAGAAGGACGCCATCACCCCACCCAGGCGGCGCTGCTCCATTTCGGCAGCCTTCACATCCATGCCGGAGTGACGGTCGGCGTCTGCCGCATCCTTGCGCAGCACACCTTCGAGAAGCTGGCGGCGCGATGCCGGAACGGAATCGACAATGGCGCGGGCGGCAAGGCGCACCAGCACATAATACGGCTCGATCGGGTTACCGATCGCCGGCGTCGCCTCGACAACGGTTGCGCCGAGATCGCTGAAGGTCTGTGCGGCAGCACGCACAGCTGCCTCCACCTCGGGATCGAGCGCGACGTGACCCAGACCGGGAGAGAGTGCGATGCGCAGGCCCTTGGCCCCTTGCTTCAGGTTCGCTGTGTAGTCGGTACCGGTTTCGGGAAGGCTTTCCCAGTCGCGCGGGTCGGGATGGGCCAGCGCGTTGAGAGCCACCGCCAGATCGCCCACGGAGCGCGCCATGGGGCCGACATGGCTCCAGGTGCCGCAGACCATGGGGGGATGGAGCGGCACCCTGCCCCAGGTCGGCTTCAGCCCGGCAATGCCGCAGAAGCTCGCCGGGATGCGAATGGAACCGCCCTCGTCTCCCCCCAGGGCAAGCGCTGCCATGCCGGTCGCCACGGCGACACCGCTTCCGCCGGAGGAACCGCCAGGGGTCAGGTCCAGGTTCCAGGGGTTGCGCGTGACGCCGGAGAGCGGATTGTCGCAGACGCCCTTCCAGCCGTGCTCGGCGGTGTTGGTCTTGCCCGTGATCACCGCGCCCGCCTTGCGCAGGTTGGTGACCGAAGGCGCGTCTTCAGCAACCGGATCGGGATCGGATGCCGCCGAGCCATAACGCAGGGGCATGCCTGCCACGGGGATCAGATCCTTGACCGCCACCGGTACACCATCGAGCGGGCCGAGCGGCGCGCTGCGTTGCCAGCGGGCTTCGGAGGCCGCGGCTTCGGCCCGCGCGCTTTCGGTCGCGACATGGGCCATTGCATTGAGGCCGGGATCATGGCGCTCGATCTGCCTCAGGCAGGCATCAAGCACCTCCCTCGGCGACAGGGATTTTGACCGGTAGCGCTCGACAATCTCAGCGGCACCCAGGAAAGCAAGATCATCGGCCATGGACGTCTCCGGCGGGCATGCTCAGACCGCGCGCGCGGTCGCCGCAACGATGCTCAGAACTCCAGCAACTCGGCAAGCTGTTCGACAATGGCGGGGGTGCCAAGCAGGACATCGTGGCCCCTTCCCCGCCCGGTTTCGCGCACCAGCGCCGTACCGCCAGCCTCGCGGATGATGACAAGGCTTGCGGCAAAGTCCCAGAGCGACAGATCGGGATCGAAGACGGCATCGACCGCGCCGCGCGCCGCGGCCATGTGGCCATAGACATCGCCGAAGGCGCGCACGTCATCGGTGCAGTCGAAGATGCGCCGGGCAAGGTCCTCCGCACCGCTGCGGCGGAACTGGTAGGGCGTGCCGACCGAAAGCATGCAGGTCTTCAGATCGGTGCGGCCTGAAACCTGGATGCGCTGGTCGTCGCGCCAGGCACCGCAGCCCACAGCGGCCCAGAAGGTCTCGCCGAGACCCGGCAGGTGGGCCGCGCCGACCACGACCTCACCGCTCTCCAGGTCCTGGAGGCCGACGATGGTGCTGTAGACCGGGATGTCGCGGGTGAAGGGATGGGTGCCGTCGATCGGATCGATCACCCAGCGCCAGGGCGCGCTGCCCTCCTCGGTGCCCTCCTCCTCGCCCATGACCGCCGCGCCGGGCAGCAGATTGGCCTCCCGGATGACCTGACGCACCATACGCTCGGCCTCCTGGTCGACCTTGGTGAGGTAGCTGCCGTCGGCCTTCAACTGGACATTGAACGCCTGTTCGCGCGAGGCCCTGGCGATCATGGGGCCGGGCGCTTCCGCCGCGCGGCGCGCCAGACGGCCCAGTTCCTGGAGATCGGGTTTGCCAGCGCTCATGCCCAGTTCTCCCGTGCGCGGTTGCGTGCCAGCACGTCGGCGACCGCGGGCCGCGCCGTCAGCTCCGCGACCAGTCGAGCCGTGGCCTGGCGGCCGGCGACCTCTTCCATGTCGGGGAACCACAATGCGAACATCAGCGCATAGAGATCGGCGGCCGAAGGCGCATCGCCCGCGAGGTAGCCCTGTCCGGCCAGCACCCCGTCGACAACGGCCCACTGGCGCGCCAGCACACCGCGTGCGCGCGTGGCGATGGCGCGATGCTGTTCCTTCTCGTCGATGTAGTTCTCGGGATGGATGATCTGCATGGCGGTGGGATAGATCGTGGCGGCCAGATAGAATATCCAGCGCAGGTAAGGCACCCGTGCAGGCGTACCCGGCGCTGGTGACCAGTCTTCACGCCCCTCCGCCAGATACACCACGATGGCGCCGGACTCGGTCAGAAGCGTGCCATCCTCCATGGTCAGCGCGGGTACCTGACGCAGCGGATTGACCCCGGCGAAGGACGCCGGCTGCACGCCATCGCCGTAGCCGGTCACCAGAACGCGCCGGTGCGGCAGGTTCAGCTCGGCGAGCATGAACTCGACCGCCAGGGAGCCGGCCATCGGCCGGCCGTAGAGCACCATGGTCATGCGCGCTTGCCCCGGGCTTCCTTCAGCATGTCGCGGGCGATGACGAGTTGCTGGATCTGCGAGGTGCCTTCGTAGAGGCGGTAGATGCGCACATCGCGGTAGAGCCGGCTGACCGCATAGTCGTTGATGTAGCCGGAGCCGCCGTGGATCTGCACGGCGCGGTCGGCGACGCGGCCGACCATCTCGCTGGCGTAGTACTTGGCCTCCGCCCCCATCCGCGTGATCGGCTCTCCTGCATCGCCACGGCGCGCGGCATCGCGCACCAGGGCCCAGGCGACATCATGCTCGGTGCGGCTGTCGGCGAGCATGGCCTGGATGAGCTGGAACTCGCCGATTTCCTTGTCGAACTGCTTGCGGTCGAGCGCGAAGTTGACCGATTCATCGATCAGCCGGTCGGCCAGGCCGCAGCAGGTCGAGGCGACATGCAGGCGGCCACGGTCGAGCACCTTCATCGCGGTCTTGAAGCCCACGCCCTCGACACCGCCGATCAGGGCCTCTCCGGGGATGCGGCAGTCCTCGAACACGACATCGCAGATATGCGCACCCTTCTGGCCCATCTTGTTTTCGGGCTTGCCGAGGCGAATGCCCGGCGTATCGGCATCAACGATGAAGGCCGAGACGCCGCGTGCGCCCTTCTCCTCCGGGTCCGTGCGCGCCATCACGGTGAAGATGTTGGCCGTGGGCGCATTGGTGATGAAACGCTTGGCGCCGTTCAGCACATAACCGTTGCCGTCCCTGGTCGCCCGCGTCTTCACCGAACCGGCATCCGAACCGATATCGGGCTCGGTGAGCGCAAAGCTGGAGATGAACTCGCCCGAGGCGAGCTTGGGCAGGTACTTCCTCTTCTGCTCTTCCGTGCCGTCGATGACGATGCCCTGGCTGCCGATCGCGACATTCGTGCCGAAGACCGATCGGAAGGCCGGGGCGGCATGGGTGATCGTCCAGGCAACCTCGACCTCCTCGGTCATGGAGAGGCCAAGTCCGCCGTACTCTTCCGGGATGGTGAGGCCGAACAGCCCCATCTCCTTCATCTCGTCGATGATCGCCTGGGGCACCCTGTCGGTCGCATCGACCTCGGCCTCGGCCGGGATCAGACGTTCGTCGACAAAGCGGCGCAGCGTTTCGAGGAACTGGTCGAGGGTGGCTTTGTCGAGGGGCATGGTTCTTTCCGGCGATCAGGTTGGGCGCGCAGACTAGGCAGAATTGGACCTAGTGCCTATGGCAAAGCCGCACCCGCCCGCGTTGCGAAACGCCCGTCAGAGGCCTTCGGGATTGCCTTTCTCGACTTTGCCGCTGCCCAGCAGCTCGCCGTCCTGGAACCACTGCAGCATGTCGCCGTCCATGCCGACATGCCAGCAGCCGGCGTCGTTGCCGCTGAAGGTGAAACACACGCTGTCGTCCTCGATCTTCCAGGTGCCCGACTGGCTGTGCGACTTCACCGTGCCGTCGGGCGCGTAGTACTCGGTATAGGGGCCAAACTCCGTCATCGATCCCGATACGGTGTTGCCCGACAGGGTCTCGCGGATCTGTTCGCCGCTGAGCATCTCGTCGGCACATGCGCCGCCTGCCGCCAGAGTCGCGGCAAAGGTCAGAGCCATAACGGACATTGCAATCTTCATCGTGCTATCCCTTCTGTTCTCAGGCTCCAAATCGACGGGCTCAAGCATAGATCGCGCCGGTGACGCTGTCTTTGGTACGGCCGGCGCGGACCTCCGCGGCGGCTTCGGCCAGCACGGCGAGGAAACGGTCGACCAGTTCGTCGGGGAACGGATCGCCAAGGATGTGGATGGCGCGCGGTTCGGCGGCGCGGAAGACGACGAAGCCGCGCTTGGTCACCTCGTCGGCGACCTGGAACATGTCGAGGCTGTCCGAGCAGATCAGGAAGATCGAGAGATCCGGCTTCTCGGGGTGGCAGTGCAGCCCCTCGATGGCCGAGACACCGGCCATCAGCCGGTTGCGGCTGGCGACGTTGCGTCGGGCGATCTCCATGTAGCCCTCGCGTCCCAGATGGTTGAGCACGGCCCAGGCCGCAGCGATCGGCCCGGCCGCGCGCGAACCCGTGAAGGTGGTGACGCTGTAGGCGCCATAGGGCCAGGCATCGCAGGTGAAACGCTGGCGCTTCACCATGTCGGCGTCGCGGTAGAGGATCAGCGAGGCGCCCTTGGCGGTGTAGCCGTACTTGTGCAGATCGGCCGACATGGAGGTGACGCCGGGTACCGCGAAGTCGAACGGCGGGATCGGCTCGCCGATGTCGCGGAAGAAGGGCGCGAGGAAACCGCCGACGCAGGCATCGACATGGCAGAACAGGCCGCGTTGCTGCGCCAGGGCCGCGATCTCTGGGATCGGGTCGAACTGGCCCATGGGATAGTGCGGGGCAGAGCCCAGCAGGAGCACGGTGTTCGCGTCGATCAGCGCCTCCATGGCGGCGACGTCGGCGCGCCGGTCGGGGCGTTCGTGGGCGCGGCGGACTTCGATGCCCAGGTAGTGGGCCGATTTCTCCAGGGATGCATGGGCCGTGCGCGGCACGACGATGTTGGAGCGTGCGATGCCGCGTTCGTCGCGACCGCATTCGCGGGCGGTGTATAGCGCCTGGAAGAGGCTTTCGGTGCCGCCGATGGTCATCACGCCGTCGGCGCCCTCGGGCGCCTGCAGCAGGTCGAGGCCCATCTCGATGACCTCCCGCTCCATGCGGTGGAGGCTGGGAATCAGTCGGCCGACCAGGGCATTGGGATGGGAATAGGCCGTCCAGGCGCGCACGAGAAGATCGTGGACGCCGTCGCCGGGATACATGGCGTAGAGTGACAGGCGGTTACGATCGTGGTCGGGGTCGCCCCTGCCCATCTCGGCAATCGCCGCCATCACGTCGTCGCCGGTGGTGCTCTTCTCCGGAAACGCCTTGCGCGCCATGACCAGCCTCCCCGCGTTACAGTGTCGCGGACGCATATGACATTGTTTCATGCAAATGCACGAGAGGACGATGCCATGGCGCACGTGATGCTGGTAACCGGCGGCAGCCGTGGTATCGGAGCGGCAATCTGCCGGCGCGCAGCCCAGGCCGGCTGGGACGTCGCCGTCAACTATCACGGCGCCGCCGACAAGGCGGCCCAGGTGGTGGCCGATGTCGAGGCTGCCGGGCAGCGCGCGCTCGCCGTTCAGGCAGACACCGCCGACGAAGATTCCGTGGCAGCGATGTTTACCAACATCGCCGGCCAACTCGGCCCGATAGGTGCGCTGATCAACAACGCCGGTATCGTCGAGAAGCTGGACCTCCACGATCTCGACACCGCGCGACTGCGCCGCATGATCGACGTCAACGTCACCGGATGTTTCATCTGCGCCCATCAGGCGCTGCGTCAGATGTCGACGCGGCTTGGCGGTGCGGGCGGCACCATCGTCAACATTTCCTCGCGCGCCTCGGCCAGCGGTGGCCTGCCCCGCTCGGTCGATTATGCCGCGACCAAGGGCGCGGTCGACAGCTTCACCCTGGGCCTGGCCAAGGAAGGCGCGCCCCACGGCGTGAGGAGCGTGGCGATCCGGCCGGGCCTGATCCATTCCGATATCCACGACCAGAACGGCGGACGCGAAGCAGTCGAGGCCATGGCGAAAGCCGGGGTCCCCATGGCGCGGGCGGGGGAACCCGAGGAGATCGCGGGCCTTGCCGTCTGGCTCTGCGGGCCCGAGGCAAGTTATGTTTCGGGCGCGCTGATCGACGTCGGCGGCGGACGCTGATCCACTCCTCACGGAAACCACGCCATGCACATCACCAGCCGCGACCAGTTGCGCGTCCACTATGCCGAGGCCAAGGGCCGTGCGGCGCGCAAGACCATCGACCATCTGGAGGGACACTGCCGGCAGTTCATCGCCCTCTCGCCCTTCCTCCTGCTCTCCACGGCATCAGACGAAGGCAAGGGCGACGTGACGCCGCGCGGCGATGCGCCTGGATTTGTCGCCGTGCTCGACAACCACCACCTGGCGATCCCCGATCGCCCCGGCAACAACCGCCTCGACAGCCTGGAGAACATCCTGGAGAACCCCGAGGTCGGCATTCTGTTCATGATCCCCGGCTTCATGGAGACGTTGCGGGTCAACGGCACCGCGCAGATCCGCACCGACGACGATCTGCGCGAGCGCTTCGTAGTCAACGGCCGTCTGCCCGCCAGTGTGCTGGTGGTCGAGGTGCGCGAGGCCTTCATGCACTGCGCCAAGTCGATCATGCGTGCCCGTCTCTGGGAGGCCGACGCGCAGGTGAACCGCAAGCTCATGCCGACGATCGGCCAGATCGTCAGCGACCAGATCGGCGACGAGCGGCCCGACGAAACCCAGGACGAGATGATCGAGAGTTACCGTCCCGGTCTCTACTGATTCAACCGACACAGGAGTCCGCCATGCCGGAAGGCAGCAACACTTCGGCCGCGCAGGTCTTCGCCGCCGCCTTCAAGCGGCACGGGGTGGAGAAGATCTTCGGCCAGTCGATCCCCTCGGTCTTTTTCCTGGCGACCCCCGAGTTCGGCATCGACCAGTTGACCTACCGCACCGAGAACGCCGGCGCGGTGATGGCCGATGCCTATGCCCGCATCTCTCACAAGGTGGGTGTGGTGACGGCGCAGAATGGCCCGGCGGCGACCCTGCTGGTGGCGGGCCTGGCCGAGGCGCTGACCGCCTCCTCGCCCATCGTCGCCCTGGTGCAGGACACCCCGCCCATCTTCCGCGACCGCAATGCCTTCCAGGAGCTCGACCACCTGGACCTGTTCAAGGGTTGCGCCAAGTGGATCCGGCGCATCGAGGACGTGCGCCGCATTGATGACTACGTCGACATGGCCTTCCGTGCCGCCACCACCGGACGCCCCGGCCCCGCCGTGCTGCTGGCCCCGGTCAACATCATGGAGGCCGCCCAGGCCGCCGCGTCGGGGCGCGCGGAGAACCTGGGCCATGTGCCGCTCGACCGGCCGGTCGCCAACGGCGCCGCGCTTGACGAAGCCGCTCAGCTGCTCGCCACCGCCGAACACCCCCTGGTGTGGGCGGGTGGCGGCGTTCACATGTCAGGCGCCTGCGAGGCGCTTGCGCGGCTGCAGGAGCAGGTCCACCTCCCTGTTGCGACCACGACCATGGGCAAGGGTGCGATCGACGACGGCCATCCCCTCTCGGTGGGTGTCATCGGCTACTACATGGCAACGGGAAGCGCGACCAAGTTCATGCGTCCCATGGTCGACCAGGCCGATGTCATCCTGGCGGTGGGCAACCGGACCAACCAGAACGGAACGGATAGCTGGAGCCTGCTGCCGCAAGGCTGCCGCATCCTGCACATCGACATCGATCCCCAGGAGATCGGGCGCAACCATGAAGCGTTGCGCCTTGTGGGGGACGCGCGCGCCACACTCGAGGCGTTGACGGACCGGCTGGTCGCGAGCGATCTCGCCAGGCGCAAGGCTGCGCGGCCTGCCGTCGAAGCAGCCATCGCGCAGGGCAAGTCCCGGCATCGTGAGGAGGTCGCGGAGATTTCAGCCTCCGACGCCAGTCCCCTGCGCCCCGAACGCCTGATGGCCGAGCTCGACCGTATTCTGACGCCCGAGCATATCGTGGTCGCCGATGCGAGTTACTCCTCGATCTGGATCTGCAACAGCCTCAACAGCCGCAAGGCGGGCCAGCGCTTCCTGACGCCGCGCGGCATGGCGGGGCTGGGCTGGGGCCTGCCCATGGCGATCGGCGCCAAGGTGGCGCGCCCCGAAGCACCCGTTTTCTGCCTGGCCGGCGACGGCGGTTTTGCCCATGTCTGGTCGGAGCTGGAAACAGCGCGGCGTCTTGGCACCCATGTCGTGCTCGCCGTGCTCAACAACGAGATCCTGGGTTACCAGTGGCATGCAGAGGAGGCGCGCTACGGCGACCACACGACGGCATGCCAGTTCACCAGCGTCGATCATGCCGCGGTGGCCAATGCCGCGGGTTGCCGTGGCGTGCGCGTCGATCGCGCGGAGGCTTTCGGACCTGCCCTGGAGGAAGCCTTCGCCATGACCGACCGGGTCACCACGGTGATCGATGCAATCACCGATCCAAACGCCCATCCCCCGATCACCGCCTTCGAGAAAGCCAAACGATGACAGCAAGCACCATCCCGGCGGGTTTCGTGCCGGAAGAGTCCGCCGATCCCTACGAGCGCAACAACAAGCTCAACCTGATCCACGAACTGGGCGACGGGCGCGTCGAGGTCGGGCTGCTGGCCGAGGAGATTCACGCCAACGAATACGGCATGGTCCATGGCGGCGTGCTGATGATGCTGGCCGACGCCGGGCTGTGCATGAACTCCCGCTGGCCCAATCCCGGCGAAGGCGCGATCACGGTCACCATGACGACCAACTTCGTTGCCGGCGCCAACATCGGCGAGTTCCTGGAGACACGCAGCACGGTGATCCGGCGTACCCGCAGCTTCAGCTTCGTCAACTGCGACATCATGGCCGGCGACAAGGTCTGCATGACCTCGACAGGGATCATCAAGCGCGTGATGCCCCGGGAAGGCTAGAGCTTCTTCTCGAACAGAATCTTGTGCTCGGCAAAGCCGCTCGCACGGTAGGCGCCGCAGGATTCCGGATTCGACGCGTTGGCGCTCACCAGGACACGCGGCACGCCGAGCCGACGGGCATGCGCCTCGACCTCGGCAATCAGGCGGCGTGCAATGCCGCGGCGGCGGAAAGCGGGATCGACGAACATTTCCTGCAGATGCACCGACCGGCTCCAGGCCGGGTCGGTCCACATGTCTTCGTCGATCACCAGGGAGCAGCCGGCGTAGGCCACGACCAGGCCGTCGCATTCGGCAACCAGGCAGAGTCCCTGATCGTGCCGTGCGTAGGCGAACATTGCATCGACGGAGCCCATGGCCGTGACCCGCTCACCGCTCGCCAGGGCCGGGTCTTAGCGCTTGCCGTCGTCCTGCAGTGCTGCCGCCAGCGCTTCAAGGGCGGTGCGATCCGCATCGGTGGCATGACGGACCGTAACGGCAGGCTCGTCTGCCATGGCGAGCTTCCCCCACGCGTCAATCCGCAATCATCGCACCATCGACGACATGGATCGAACCGGTGACGAAACTCGCCATGTCGGAGGCGAGATAGAGCACCGGCCCGGCGATCTCGCGGACGTGGGCGACGCGCTTGAAGACATTGGTCGCGCCGAGGATCTCGTAACCGGCTTCGACGCTGCCCGTCATGTACTCGGCCCAAGTCCGCAGCATGTCGGTGTCGATGACGCCGGGACAGACCGCGTTGACGCGGACCCTGGGCGCGAACTCCAGCGCATGGGCGCGCGTCAGGGCGATGAGGCCGGCCTTGGTGGCGCAGTACATGGATTCGTCGACGGCACCGACGAGGCCGAGCACGGAGGCCATGTTGACGATCGAGCCGCCGCTTTCCTGAAGGGCCGGAAGCGCCCGCTGGGTGGTGAAGAAGGCGCCCTTCAGGTTGGTGTCGACGACGCGGTCCCACATCGCCTCGTCGATTCCCTCGACCGGGCTTTCGGTGTCGCAGCCCGCGTTGTTGACCAGCACGTCGAGGCCGCCCAGCCCGGCGAGCGCGGCATCGACGATGGCCTGACAGCCCGCGACGCTGGAGACCGAACCCGGCGCCGCTACCGTCCGCTCCGGCCGGCCGATCTCGTCGATCGCCTGCGCCGTGCTCTGGGCGCTGCTGCCGTTGACGGCAACATGTGCGCCGGCATCCAGGAAATGCTCGACGACGCCACGTCCGATACCGCGGGTTCCCCCGGTGACAAGGACGCGCTTGCCCGTGAAATCGATCTGCATGACCGTTGTCCCCCCAGAGGATGAAGCTAGTTCAGTCGACCACTTCGCCGCCGTCGACGACGTGGATCGAACCGGTGACGAAGCTGGCAAGGTCGCTGGCGAGGTAAAGCACCGGACCGGCGATCTCACGGGTCTCGCCGACCCGCTTCATGGCCGCGGCCCCCTGCCCCAGCACCTTGTAGCCTGCTTCCACGCTGCCCCACTTGGAGACGGCGAGGTAACGCAGCATGTCGCTGTCGATGGCGCCCGGGCAGACCGCGTTGATCCGGATGTCGGGCGCGAACTCGATGGAGTGGTTGCGGGTCAGGCTGATGACGCCCGCCTTGGAGGCGCCGTAGGGCGCACCGGCCGAAAGGCCGACCATGGCATTGACCGAGGAGAGGTTGACGATGTTGCCCTTGCTCTTGCGCAGGTGCGGCACGGCATACTTCGTGACGAAGAAGACGCCCTTGAGATTGGTGTCGATGACCTTGTCCCAGGCCTCGTCGTCGGTCTCCTCGGTCTTGAAGCCTTCATAGACCCCGGCGTTGTTGACCACCACGTCGAGGCCGCCCAGGGCGGCAACGGCAGCCTCGACGATCGCCCTGCAATCGGCCGAACGGGCGACCGAGCCGGGGGCGCCGACCGCCTGGTCCCCGGCGGCGAGTTCGCCCAGGGCCTTGTAGGTGCTTTCCTGGCTGCTACCGTTGACCGCGACTCGCGCGCCGGCCTCGAGGAAGGCCTCGACAATACCGCGGCCGATGCCGCGGGTGCCGCCCGTGACCAGCACGTTCTTTCCGGTGAAGTCGATCTGCATGGGGGTTTTCCTTTTTGTTGTTCTTGGGCTTTCAGTCGATCGTTTCGCCGCCATCGACGACATGGATCGAGCCGGTGACGAAACTTGCCATGTCGCTGGCCAGATAAAGCACCGGTGCGGCCAGCTCACGCACATGGGCGATGCGCTTCTGGGCGGCGCAGGTTTCGGAAAGCTGCTTGTAACCCTCCTCGACGCTGCCTGCGATCCGCACCGCCAGGTTACGCAGCATGTCGGTATCGACGCCGCCCGGGCAGACGGCGTTGACGCGGATTTCAGGGGCAAACTCCAGCGCATGCGCGCGGGTCATGTTGATGACACCGGCCTTGGAGGCGCAATAGACCGAACCCCTGGGGACGCCGACCAGGCCGTTGACCGAGGCGATGTTGACGATGTTGCCGCCCGAGGTCTTGAGGTGCGGCAGGGCAAACTTCGTGACGAAGAAACAGCCCTTCAGGTTGGTATCGACGATGCGGTCCCACAGCGCCTCGTCGCACTCGGGCACCGGCTTGCCGCCGCCCGCGCCGGCATTGTTGACCAGCACGTCGAGGCCGCCCATGCCGTCCGTGGCGGCCGCAACGAGACTCTCGCACTCGGCGACCGATGCGACCGAACCCGGCGCAGCAATGACCCGCTCCCCGGCATCCAGCTCGGCGACGGCCTTGGCCGTGCTCTCGGCGGTACTGCCGTTGAGCGCGACCCGTGCTCCGGCTTCCAGAAAGGCCTCGACGATGCCGCGGCCGATGCCGCGCGTGCCGCCAGTCACCAGGACGCGCTTGCCGCTGAAGTCGATCTGCATGGTGTTCCTCTCGCGATTCGTCGATGGGCTTGCCCGAACCGCAGCCAGGGCTGCGGCACGGGTGGTTACCCCAGGCGGCGCATTTGCACCGTTCGTGGCACTATAGCGCCACCGCCGCGCGGCGACAGTCGCTGTGCGGTTGCATTGGAATGATCATGCGCAGCGTTTTCATCGCCCTCTGCCTCCTTCTCGTTGCCACTGCGCCATCAGCGGCGGAGACAGCCTGGAGCGACGTGGCGGGTGCCGCCGGTGTGTTCGACGGCTGGGCCAAGAGCGGAGGAGGCCTGGTGCCCGTCGAGACACGCCTTGTCACCGGCCCTGACGGTGTGATTTCGGGCACGTACCGATTCGAACAGGCCAACCAGATCTTCCATGGCACCCTGAGCCACGGGCGCGCCACCGGCCCCGCGGACCTGACCTTCATCTGGCACGACGACTGGGGCTGGGGCCTCCTGATCCTGCACTTCGATGCCCGGTTCCGGCAGTTCACCGGGGCCTGGGGTCCGCTCGACGACAGCGCCATGTTTCTCCCCTGGGTCGGCATGCGGGTCGAGCCCGCCGACCAGTAGCACCAGGCCTCAGGCGGCCCGGCGCGCCGCCAGCGCCGCGAAGGCACCGTCGGTGGCTTCCAGCGTTCTTGTGATGTCCTCGGGGGTGTGGGCGGCCGACAGGAACATGTTGTGCCAGGGGTGGAAGTAAACGCCCCGTTCCAGGCATTCCAGGCACCAGGCATTACCCAGTTCGCGCTCGGGATCGTTGGCGAACAGGACCTGGGGCATCTGCGCCGGGCCGGTCTGGCGCAGGTCGAAGCCGTGGCGGCTGGCCTGCTCGGCAAGGCCATCACGCAACATCTGGCCCACGCGCCCGACATGGCCAACGACATCCTCCTGCTCGATCACGTCCATGGTCGCCAGCGCCGCGGCCATGGAGACGCCGGCAAACCAGTAGCTGCCGGTGATGAAGATGCTCGACGCTGCCTCCCGCGCCCGATCGTTACCCAGATGGGCCGAAAGGGCATGGCCGTTGGCCAGCACCTTGCCCCAGGCGCTCATGTCAGGTGCCACATCGACCAGCGACCAGGAGCAGTCGGTCGACAAGCGCCAGCCGGCCCGCACCTCGTCGACGATCAGCAGGGCGTCGGCGGCATCTGCAATCTCGCGGCACCGGCGCGCAAAGGCAGCATCGACCATGGCGTTGTCGACCATGGCATCGTGCTTGTAGGCCGTGACCATGATGGCGGCGAGATCGTCACCCGCCTTGTCGGCGGCGGCCTCCAGGCTGGCGATGTCGTTGTAGCGGAAACGGATCAGATGGCTGCGGTCCTCGTCGGGAACGCCGGTCGGGCGCGGCGTCGACCAGAAGGCCGCCCCGTGATAGCTGCCCTCGGCCACAAGGATCTTGTTGCGGCCCCGATAGGCGCGCGCGATCTGGATGGCCGAGTTGGTGGAATCCGCTCCGTTCTTGGTGAACATCGCCCAGTCTGCGTGGCTCACGGCGCCGGTGATCCGCTCGGCGAGTTCGACCATCACACCCTGCGGTCCGGTCATGGCATCGCCGAGTTCGGCCTGGCGGCGGGCAGCCTCCTCCACCTCGGCGCGCCGATAACCCAGCAGGTTGGGGCCATAACCGCACATGTAGTCGATGTATTCGTTGCCGTCGGCATCCCACAGCCGGCATCCCTCCGCGCGGCTGAAGAACTGCGGATAACCCTCCGGCAGACGGGCGACGGACTGATGACCGTACATGCCGCCAGGGATCACCCGCGCGGCACGGGCACGCAGCTCCGCGTCACGGCTGTTGCTGATCGTTATGGTCAATCTCCCTAAAGG
>CALGGB010000221.1 GCA_937880925.1 uncultured Rhodospirillaceae bacterium
GCGAAGCATGCCAGGTCACCGTGTGACCGGTGAGGGCGGCCTTCTGGCGGGCCATGAGAACCGGGCTTGCCTCGACCAGATGGAGCGCGAAGGGCTGGGCGCCGCCGCAGGCCCGCGTGATGGCGCGCAGGGCGTCGGCCATCAGGGTGCCCCGGCCCGGCCCCAGTTCGGCCAGCACGGGATTGGCGGGCTGCCCGGCGGCAAACCAGCAGGCGGCATGCCACAGTCCGATCAGCTCGCCGAACATCTGGCTGATTTCGGGCGCGGTGGTGAAGTCGCCCGCCGCGCCCAGGGGATCACGCGTGGTGTAATAGCCGTGATCTGGATCGGTCAGCGCGGCGGCCATGAAGCTGTCGATGGCGATGGGGCCTTCGCGGGCGATGCGCCGGGCGAGCGCCTCGTCGAGGGCGGTCATCGCCTGCCGGACTTGGCCTTCGTGCGCGGCTTCTTGCCGCCCCTGGCCTTGTTGGCCTGATTGCCGGGGTTGGCCTTGGTGGCAGGCGCATCGGCTGCCGGCGTCTGGCGCACCGGGCGCGCCCAGATGATCAGGGCCAGGCCGAGCAGGACCATCGGCACCGAAAGCAGTTGGCCCATGGTCGCGCCGGCAAAGAGGAAGCCCAGGTGGGCGTCGGGCTCGCGGGCGAATTCGACGACGATGCGCGAGAGGCCGTAGCCCACCAGGAAGACGCCCCCGACCGCGCCGGGACGCTGCTTCAGGCGGGTGAAACGCCAGATGAGGGCCAGCACGCAGAACAGAACCAGGCCTTCCAGTCCGGCCTCGTAGAGCTGGCTTGGGTGCCGGGGCAGTTCGCCGCCGTTTGGAAAGACCATGCCCCAGGGCGCGTCGGTCACCCGGCCGAAGAGCTCACCGTTGATGAAGTTGGCGATGCGCCCCAGAAATAGGCCGATCGGCACGACGCAGGCAACGATATCGCCCAGCGCCAGCACGGGAATTCTGCGCAGGCGGGCAAACAGCACGATGGCGATGACCACGCCCAGCATGCCGCCGTGGAACGCCATGCCGCCCTGCCAGACAAAGACGATCTCTGCGGGATGGGAAAGGAAATAGCCGGGCTTGTAGAACAGCACATAACCCAGCCGGCCACCCAGCACGATGCCCAGGGTTACCCAGAGCAGGAAATCGTCGAGTGTGCGGCGCTCGAAGGCGACCGGCGAACTGCGCGCAAGCACCAGCGCATAACGCCAGCCCAGCAGGATGCCGCCGATATAGGCCAGGGCATACCAGCGGATGGCGAAGGGGCCGATCTCGACAAGGGTCGGGTCGATCGTGGGAAAGGCGAGCGCGAACATGGCCTGGGCCGGGGGATTGCGGTAGGCGACCATAGGGGCGTGGCTCGTCTCCGGCAACCGTTGCGCCCGGCGGCCCGCGACGCCATATGCAGGGTCACATGACCGGGGAGAGCCCTATGCAGACCGAGAACAAGTTCTTCGACGACCTGACGCGCATGATGTCGGGCGCGATGTCGGCGGCAGGCGGCGTGCGCGAGGAGGCCGAGGCCCGCTTGCGCCAGCATTTCGAGGCCATGTTCGCGCGCATGGACCTGGTCCGGCGCGAGGAGTTCAACGTCGTGCGCGACATGGCGGCCCTTGCACGCCAGGAGAACGAACGCCTGTCGGCGCGCATCGCCGAGCTGGAGAAGGGCGGCGCGACGAAAAAGGCCGCGCCGAAGAAAGCCACGGCGAAGAAGTCGCCGGCGAAAAAGGCCGCTGCAAAGAAGTCCGCACCCAAGAAAGCAGCGCCGAAGGCAGAAGCCGCCTCAGGTGGCGACACGGCGGGCGGGCAAGACTAGGCTTGCCTTGAACCGCCGTCGCGGGTTTGGCAGGGTGCGCCGAGGACACCCTGCCCATAGTTGTTCCGCCTGGACGGCAGGGTGCCTCGGGAGAGCGACCTTTTGACGGATCTGCATGAACACGACGACGCTCCCGACCAGCATCCGCTGGACTCGGTCGAGCGTTTCGCCATGGCCAATGGCTGGGCCTGCGCCCGTATGGGCGAAAACGAACTCTCGCTCGAGATCGACGGCCGCTGGTGCGGCTACCGGCTGTGGTTCGGCTGGGAGAGCCAGCTTGACGCCATGCTGATGTCCTGCGCCTACGACATGAAGGTGCCCGACAACCGCCTGACCGCCGTCCATGGCCTGCTCGCCATCGTCAACGAGCGTCTCTGGGTGGGGCATTTCGACGTCTTCAGCGAGGAGGCGGTGCCGACTTTCCGCCAGGCTCTGTTGCTGGGCGGCATCGGTCATCCCACCGACGAGCAGCTTGCCGATCTGCTCGACATCACGATTTCGGAATGCGAGCGCTTCTATCCTGCCTTCCAGTACGTCATCTGGGGCGGCAAGTCGGCCGCCGAGGCGGTCCAGGCCGCGATCATCGATCCCGTCGGAGAGGCCTGAGCGATGGCACATGGAACACCGATCCTGCTGGTGGGCTGCGGCAAGATGGGCGGGGCCATGCTTGCTGGATGGCGTGATCGGGGCATTGCGCCCGATCAGGTCGTTGCCGTCGAGCCTTCGGGCGAACTGGCCAGGTCGGTTGCCCAGCAGCACGGGATCACTGTGGTCGCCAAGGCCGATGACCTGCCTGCCGAGCTGCGTCCTGCCACCCTGGTGATGGCGGTCAAGCCGCAGATGATGGACGAGGCGATCGGCGCCTATGTCCGTCATGCCGCCGGTGGTGCGCTGGTGCTTTCGATCGCGGCGGGCAAGACCATCGCCTATTTCGAACGTCATCTGGGCCAGGGTGTCGCGGTCGTCCGTTCCATGCCCAACACGCCCGCTGCCGTAGGGCGCGGTATCACGGCCATGGCGGCCAACCCTCATGTCACCCCGGCCCAGCGTGGCGCGGCGGAGGATCTGCTTGCTGCCGTGGGCGAAACCGTATGGCTGGATGACGAGGGTCTGCTCGATGCGGTGACCGCCGTGTCCGGCGGTGGCCCGGCCTATGTCTTCCTGTTGATCGAAACGCTGGCGAAGGCCGGTATCGCTGCCGGCCTGCCCGAGGATGTGGCGATGCGCCTGGCGCGCGCCACGGTGACGGGATCGGGCGAACTGGCGCACCGCTCCGATGAAGGCGCCGATCAGTTGCGCAAGAACGTCACCAGCCCCGGGGGCACCACCCTGGAGGCGCTCAAGGTGCTGATGGCCGATGGCGGCATCCAGCCGCTGTTCGACCGCGCGATCGCCGCGGCCACCGCGCGATCGCGCGAACTGGCGGGCTGACGCAGCCCGCAACGGGAGAATGCCGATGACCAGGAAGACCGATCATGCCGCCCGCGCCCTTGATGCCGCGCTGGAGCTTGCTGCGACCAGGCCCTGGCGTTCGGTGAGCCTGGGCGATATCGCCCGTGCGGCCGATCTCACGTTGCTGCAACTCCACGCGGTTTATGCCTCCAAGAACGCCATTCTCGATGGCCTGAGCGCGCGTATCGATGGCGTGGTGCTTGCCGACAGCGGCAGCGATCTCGACGGGGAACCCGCCAGGGATCGCCTGTTCGATGTCCTCATGCGCCGCCTGGAAGCCCAGGCGCCTCAGCGCGATGCGTTGCGGTCGGTGGCGCGCGCTACCTGCGGCGATCCGCTGGCTGCTGCCGCGGCGCTGTGCCGCCTGCAGCGCTCCATGCGCTGGATGCTGGAAGCCGCGGGCATCGACAGCTCCGGTCCGGCCGGACGTTTGCGTACCCGCGCCCTTGTACTGCTTTATGCCGATGTCATGCGCGTGTGGTTCGCCGACGAGAGCCCGGATCTGGGCAAGACGATGGTGGCGCTCGATCGCCGCCTGGATCAGGCTGATCGTGCAGCGACCCGTCTGGCGGGTTTTGGCCGCAAGGCAGCGCGCCGCGAGGGCGAGACAGCTGCGGCATGACTTCCCACTCACCCGAGATCGCTTTTGACGATTTCCTCAAAGTCGATGTGCGCGTCGGCACGGTGGTTGCGGCAGAGCCGTTTCCGGAAGCGCGCAAGCCTGCCTTCAAGCTGCGCATCGACTTTGGCCCGGAGATCGGGATCAAGAAATCCTCGGCCCAGATCACCCGTCACTACACCCCCGAAACCCTGCTTGGCCGACAGGTCGTGGCGGTCGTGAACTTCCCGCCGCGCCAGATCGGCCCCTTCATGTCGGAGGTCCTGACCATGGGCTTTCCCGACGAGCACGGCGAGGTTGTGCTGCTGAGCCCGGAACGGCGCGTGCCCGATGGTGGGCGTCTCTTCTAATCGTGTGAATCCGCTCTACATCAACAAGATAGAGAAAATTCACATCCTGCAGCGCAATCGCGAAGC
>CALGGB010000222.1 GCA_937880925.1 uncultured Rhodospirillaceae bacterium
CGGCCTCGATCATCATGCGGCCCGAGGCGTAATCCTCGCCGGCCTCGATCATCATACGGCCCGAGGCGTAGTCGCCCGCGGCCTGGCCGATTGCGGGACCGCCGAACGCGACCGCGGGGGCCGCCGTCTCGGCAAGGGTCACCGATGCATCGGCATGAATCTCGTAGAGTTGTCCGTCAGCACCACGAACAACAGTCGCACGCTCTGAAACGCGTTCCATAGCAAACCTCCTGATCAAACCTGCTCTTTTGCAGGCTCATCAGAAGTAGCGTTGAACGCATCAAAAGTCTGTGAAGCGTTTCACAACAAATCGCAGCACAATGCGATTGTTTGGGCCGCTTAATGCACCCTTTGGGCGCGCCGGTCGGCCACCAGGCGCAATTCCCGCGTCACATCTTCGACGCAACTCGCCATACCGTAGGTGGCGAAGTAGGACAGCGCCTTCTCGAACTCACCCTTGGCCTTGCTCGGCGCGCGGTGCCGCACGAAGAAATTGCCCAGGCTCTGATGGCAGCGTGCCAGCAGCGGGCCCATGCGGTGGGCGTTGGCCATGTCCCAGGCCTTGGTGAGATAGCGGTGGGCGATGGGTTCTGGTGTCGATGCCGAGGCGCAAAGCACTTCGCCCATGAGCCACAGGCTCCAGGCTTCCGAAGCCTTTTCGCCCGAGGCCACTGCGGCATCCAGAGCCCGCTTGGCCATTTCACTGGCGCGGTCGAGCATGCCTTCAGCCAGATAGACCTCGGCCAGCCAGGTCGCCTGCTGGGCAAAGTTCCAGCGGATCGAACGGAATTCGGCATCGGCCACCGTGCTCTCCAGCATCTTGAGGCCCTCGGCGCGCCGACCGACGTTGTAGTACGCAAAACCAAGGGTGCTGGTGACACGCGCCTGCAACAGATTGAGGCCGCGGTTGCGGCAGAGGTCGAGGCTGCGCTCCAGCGGCGGAATCGCGCGATCAAACGCGCGGTGCATGACAAAGGCGTTGCCCGCCCAGAGGTTGGCGAACATCTGGCTGAAGGGATGGCCCGCCTCGTCGGCAAGGGCCACCGCCTCGTCACCATAGGTGTGCGCTTCACGGAAGCGGCCCAGGTCCGGCAGCGCGCGCGCGAGCGCAGCGCGGTTGGCGACCGAGGCCAGTGGCAGCAGGCCAAAGCAGCGATGGTTCTGGTCTTGCGGGATCAGCGTGATCGCACGCTCCAGAAGGGCACAGGCACTCTCGAAATCGCCACGGTCGATCTGGAAGCCACCCAGGCGACCGGAGACCTGGATTTCCAGTTCCCAATCCTGGCGGCGGCGCGCGATTTCCAGCACCGACTTGCCGACGGATATTGCCTTGCCGATCTTGCCCTGGGACCAGAAATGCAGGCTGCGATAGGCCTGCAACTTGGCGATGCGGCGCTCGTCGTCCAGTTTCTCGGCCAGCGGCATCGAGAGCTCAAGATGCTTGCCGATAGCTTCCTGGTTGCCCAGCGGGAAATGGGCATGGATCAGATCGAGATGACTGTCGACCTGCCGCTCGCGGTTCCTCCGGGTGACCGGCAGCCGCTCCAGCGCGGTCATGGACTGGGAGAACTTCTGCACCGCCTCGACATTGCGCGAAGCAGACAGCATGTGGCGCCCGGCCAGACGGCCATAGGCCACCGCACGCGGCCAGACCTGGGCGCGATAGGCATGGTGGGCAAGCAATTCGATACGGCCCGGCAGCTCGGCATTGCTGCGGGCCTCCAGGGCGGTCAGCAGACGGCTGTGGAGATCGCGCCGGTGGCTCTTGAGCAGCGTGTTGTAGGCAACCTCATGGACCAGCGCGTGCTGGAAAGAGAACTCCAGGTTCGGCACGACGCGGGTGCGCTGCACGAAACCGGCCTGCTCCAGGCGGGAGAGATGCACCAGCAGGTCGCCGGCTCGCCGGCCCGTGAGATCCTGCAGCAGCCTGACGTCAAAGTGGCTGCCGATCACCGAAGCGCACAACAGGATGTAGCGATCGGCGGCGACGATACGGTCGATCCGCGCGGCCAGAAGGGCATGGACCGAAGCCGGAATCTCGATCTCGACATCCAGGACAAGCTGGCAGGCGCCAGAGGGGCCGGTGATGGCGCCGGCCTGTCGCAGGCTGCGCACGCATTCGATAACAAACAGCGGCACGCCCTGGGTAAGGTCGACCAGGCGCTGCTTCAGGTTGCTGAAGGCCCGGCCCTTTCCCAGCATGGAATCGAGCAGGCATGCCGTGGCCTCGGGCGCCAGGGGCTGCAAGCGGCGCTCAACCACATGGGCCCAGTTGGCCCAGGGGCTCGCCTGATCGCAACGCGACGTCACGATCACAAGGAGACGGGCCTGGGTGCAACGCGCCGAAAGCTCCGCGGCGAACGCCTTGGAGCGCGAATCGGCCCAGTGAAAATCCTCGATGACGACAATCAACGGCCGCTCGGCCGCCATCGCCAGCGACAGGCGCACGACGGCGTCGACGGCAACACGCAGGCGCTCGGCCGGTGCAGTCTCCTGCCAGACGATGTCGCCGCGGGAGAGGTCGAGAATGTCGAGCACAGCATGCACGCTCATCGCATCATCAATGCCGTACCGTGCCAGACGGGCAGACACGGCGCCGGCATCGGCCATGGTCCCGGCCAGCGCCTCGCGCACGATCTTGCCCATGGCGCCGCCAACCCTGGCAACCCCGATGGGATGGAGATTGCAGCCGATGACGCGGCGCTCATCCGAAGGGCCGCCCGCCAGGAATTCACTCACCAGGCGGCTCTTGCCGACGCCGGCATCGCCGGAAAGCACGGCGACTTTGCCCGCACCGCTGCGCGCGCTCTGCCAGAGCTCGTCCAGGAAGGTCACATCGTCATCGCGGCCCACGAAGCTTGGCATATCGACGATATGGCGACCCTCAACCTGGGAGCGGCGGCGCCCCACACCCAGCAGACGGAAAGCGCTGACCGGCGGCTCGTCGTCACCGACGCGGATGTTGCCGGCCGAATGGCTGTCGACGCTGTCGGCAGCAAGCGCCAGGGTTTCGGCGCACATCAGCACGGACCCCGCCGGTGCGGCCTTTTCCAGGCGCGCGGCGCGGTACACGGCCTCGCCCACGATACGGTATTCGGTATGGAGATCGCCGCGCATCACCTGGGCAACCACCTTGCCGGAACTGATACCGACACGGATCGCCTGGCTGCGCACCAGCGGCTCGGGATGACGCGCCAGAAGGCGCGCGGCGGTCTGCTGCATCGAGAAGGCCGCAAGGCAGGCGCGGGAGGCGTGGTCTTCCTGCGCGAACGGCGCACCGAAGACAGCCATGATGCCGTCGCCCAGAATCTGGTTCACGGTGCCGCCGAAGCGATGCACCGCGTCAATCATGGTCTGCAGAACGGGAAGGAGATGATCGTTGGCGTCCTCGGGGTCCTGCCCCGCCACGAGTTCGGACGAGCGCACGATATCGGCAAAGAGGACGCTGACGACCTTGCGCTCGCCATCAAGGCTCGGCAGAACATCTTCCATACGATGATGCAGTGCTGCACTCATGGACAACAACTCCTCGCGCGGACACC
>CALGGB010000223.1 GCA_937880925.1 uncultured Rhodospirillaceae bacterium
GGTCCCCGTGATCCATCAGCATGAAGAGCGGAATGGTGAGCACGATGCCGGCCCCGGAGCTGGCAAGGCACATGCGCTGCGGACCGATGCGGTCGCCGGCCCAGGCCGACAGGGGAATCAGCACCACGAGGACCACCATCGAGATCGTGTTGATCTCGAAGGCCTCCTGCCCCGGGACATGGGTGACGTCGGAGAGGTAGGTCGTGATGTAGACAAAGAGAAGGTAGAAGCCGGCCGCATCGAAGGCGGTGATGCCGATGGCGCGCAGAAAGTCGCCGCGGTGCTCGCGGATCGCACGCAACAGGGGCAGTTCGCCCAGCCCCTTGGCGTAGTGCAGCTTCTCCTCGCCACGCGACAGGTCGCGGCGCAGGATCATGCCGGTAATGGCAATGACGACGCCTGCCAGGAACGGCACACGCCAGCCCCAGCTTTCGACCTGCTCGGGCGTCAGCACCGAGGTGATCAGCGTGCCGACCAGGGAGCCCAGCAGCACCCCGCCGATGGCGCCGGAGAACGACCAGCTTCCCGCCAGCGTGCGGCCCTTTTCCGGCGCTGCCTCTTCGATCATGAAGGTAACGGAACTCGTCAGCTCGCCTCCCACCGAAGCGCCCTGCACCAGGCGCAACAGGATCAGGATTACCGGCGCCATGACGCCCAGCGTGTCGTAGGTCGGCATGACGCCGATCAGGAAGGTCGGCACCGCCATCAGCATGATGGAAAGCATCATCACCCGGCGACGTCCCAGCAGGTCGCCCAGGTGTCCCAGGATCACGGCGCCGATGGGGCGTGCCAGGAAGCCGATGGCAAAGACGCCGAAGGCCGCAACCACTGAAACGGTGGGATCGTCGCTGGGAAAATAGTGCTTGCCGATGGTCGCCGCGAAAAACCCGTAAACGGCAAAGTCATACCATTCCAGCACATTGCCGATCATGCCCGCCATCGCGGCGCGGCGCGCACCCATGGTTCTGGTCATCAGTTGCCCCCCGGCCCGTCCCTGATCAGACGATCAGGATAACACGCCGGGGTACAAACGGCGCAGGGCCCGCTAAAGCACCGCCTCGTCAACTTCGCCGCCCAGGTTCTGGGCCAGCGCGGCACTGATGAAGAGGTCGATGTCGCCGTCGAGCACGGCCTCGGTGTTGCTCGTCTCGACCTCCGTACGCAGGTCCTTGACCATGCGGTAGGGCTGCAGGACGTAGGAACGGATCTGGTGACCCCAGCCGATGTCGCCCTTGGCGTCCGCTGCCGCCTGGGCCTTCTCCTCCCGCATGCGCAGTTCGCGCTCGTAGAGGCGCGACTTCAGCATCGCCATGGCCTGGGCCCGGTTGCGGTGCTGCGAACGATCGTTCTGGCACTGCACGACGATGCCCGTGGGCATGTGGGTGATGCGGATCGCACTGTCGGTCTTGTTGATGTGCTGGCCGCCCGCACCCGACGCCCGGAAGGTATCGACGCGAATATCCTTGTCCTCGATCTCCACCTCGATGGTGTCGTCGATCACCGGGGAAATGCCGACGCTGGCAAAGCTGGTGTGGCGCCGCGCCGCCGAATCAAAGGGCGAAATCCGCACCAGGCGATGTACCCCGGTTTCGGTCTTGGCCCAGCCATAGGCATTGTGGCCGATGATCTTCACGGTGGCCGATTTGATTCCTGCTTCTTCGCCCGAACTCTCGTCGAGGTACTCCACCTTGTAGCCGCGCCGCTCGGCCCAGCGCGTGTACATGCGCATCAGCATCTGGGCCCAGTCCTGGCTTTCGGTGCCACCCGCCCCGGCGTGAACCTCCAGATAGCAGTCGTTGCCGTCGGCCTCGCCCGAAAGCAGGCTTTCGACACGAACGGCTTCAGCCTTCTTGGCGGCATCCTGAAGCGCCTTGACCGCATCCTCGGCGAGCGCTTCCTCACCCTCGGCCTCGGCCATCTCGATCAGTTCCAGGTTGTCCGAGAGCGTGGTCTCCATCTCGCGCACCGCACCGATGGAATCCACAAGGCGCGTGCGCTCGCGCATCAGGGCCTGCGCCTTCTCCGGATCATTCCAGAGATCGGGGTCCTGGGCGAGGTGCTCGACCTCGTCGAGCCTTATGAGTGCGTTATCCCAGTCAAAGATGCCTCCGCACGAGAGCCAGCGCGTTTTCGATCTGCACCTTGAGGTCGGCAACGTCGGCACGCATGGGAAAACTCCTGGCTGAAGTGAGGCGCGGAAGCTGGCCGCAAAGGCGGCCCGGCGTCAAGCCGCGCGATGATCAGTAGATGCCCGAAGCGGAGATGTCGGAACCGTCGATCACGTCCTCGGGCTTGGGCGCATAACCGTTGGCCGTCTCCGTGGGCTCGGTGCCGGGCTTGAAAGCCTCAACGATCACCCGGTCGGTTGCGCTGCCGGGCAGCAGTCCCCGGTCGCCATCGACCCGGACCAGGCGGACACCATCGGGAATGCGGAAGGGAATGATCGGCGCACCGTCGAGCGCCTCGCCCATGAACTGCTTCCAGATCGGCACGGCAACCGAGGAGCCCGTCTCGCCCCGGCCCAGGCTTTCAGGCTGGTCGAAGCCGACATAGACGCCCAGCGCCAGATCGGGTGAGAAGCCCATGAACCAGGCATCGCGGTATTCGTTCGTGGTGCCGGTCTTGCCCGCCAGGGGACGGCCCAGGGAGGCGATCCGCGCGCCGGTGCCGCGCAGCACCACGCCTTCCAGGATCGAGACCATCTGGTAGGCCGTTACCGGATCGACGATCTGCTCGCGCAGGTCGGGCAGCACGGGAACAGAGGCATCGTCGCCCCAGACATCGGACCAGCAGGTGGTGCAATCGCGCTCGTCGCGGCGCCAGATCGTCAGGCCGTCACGATCCTGGATACGCTCGATCAGGGAGGGTTCGATAGCCTTGCCCCCGTTGACGATCTCGGCATAACCCGTGGTCATGCGCAGCAGCGTCGTTTCGGCCGCGCCCAGCGCCATGGGCAGGTAGAAAGGAAGTTCAGGATCGAGAATGCCGAAGCGCACGGCATAATCGTCGACCACCTGCGGCCCGACGATGTTGGCCAGCCGGATCGTCATCAGATTGCGTGACTTCTCGATGCCCATGCGCAGCGGCGTGGGTCCGTAGAACTCCTCGCTGTAGTTGCCCGGTTTCCAGATCGGCTGGCCGTCGCCGGGGTCATAGGTGAAGGGCGCATCCTCGATCAGGGTCGAGGGCGTGAAGTTATGGTCAAGCGCGGCCATGTAGACGAAAGGCTTGAACGCCGAACCGGGCTGGCGCATCGCCTGGGTCGCCCGGTTAAACTCGCTCTGGTCGTAGCTGAAGCCGCCGACCATCGCCAGAATACGCCCGGTGTGCGGATCCATTGCCAGGATCGCGCCGGAAACCGCCGGTATCTGGCGCAGGGCATACAGCGGCGCGTCCTGCGGCGCCCCCCCTTCAGGCGCTTCCGCCGGCTCGACCACGATCACGTCGCCCGCTGCCACCGCATCCGACGGCGCCTTGATGCTGGCTCCCACGCCGCCATCCTCAAGCTGGCGGCGCGCCCAGGTCATGTCGTCAAGCAGGATGACCCCGGTGCTGCCGTCGGAAAAGCCGATGGCGGCGGCCTCCGCATTCATGCCCAACACAACCGCGGCACGCCAGGGGGCAAGATCGGAGGGCACCGGCACTTCGGCCAGCGTCTCGCTCCAGTTGTCATCGAGCGCCAGGGTCGACAAGGGACCACGATAGCCATGGCGCCGGTCGTAAGCCGAAAGACCGTCGCGCAAGGCCCGCCTTGCTATCTCCTGCAGGCGCGGATCGATGGTCGAGCGCACGTAGAGGCCGCCCTCGTAGAGCGCATCGCTGCCGTAGAGTTCGACGATCTGGCGGCGGATTTCCTCGGTGGGATAGTCGGCCACCACGTCGTCGCGCGAACCACCCTGGGCAACCTCCAGGGGTTCGGCCTGGGCAAGAAGCCCCTCCTCGGTCGTGACAAAGCCCTCAGCCACCATGCGCTGGAGGACCCAGTTGCGGCGGGCCACGGCGGCGTCGTGGCGGCGGACGGGATGATAATTGTTGGGCGCCTTGGGCAAAGCCGCCAGATACGCGGACTCGGTCAGGGTCAACTGATCAAGCGGCTTGCCGAAGTAATTGAGCGCCGCGGCCGCCACGCCATAGGAGCCGTAACCCAGGTAAATCTCATTGAGATAGAGCTCCAGGATGCGGTCCTTGGGCAGGGCCTCCTCGATCCGGATCGCCAGGATCGCTTCCTTGATCTTGCGCTCGTAGGAGACCTCGTTGGTCAGCAGGAAGTTCTTGGCAACCTGCTGGGTGATCGTCGATGCGCCCTGCAGGCGCTGCCCTCCGCCCAGGGCCTGAAGGTTGGTGATCGCCGCACGGATGATGCCTTCGGGATCGATGCCGCGATGCTGGTAGAAATTCTGGTCCTCCGCGGCGATAAACGCCTCTCGGACATGGGCCGGAATACTCTCGATCGGCACGAAGACGCGATTTTCCACGGCGAACTCGGCCATGATGCGGCCATCGCCTGCATAGACGCGGGTCGCCACCGGCGGCTCGTAATCGGCCAGCATGCGATGGTCGGGGAGATCGCGTCCGTAGTGCTTGAAGGCCCAGACCACGACACCGCCTGCCGCAATGACCCCGATCAGGCCAAGCACGACAAGGGCGCCCAGAATGCGCAGCAGCCAGCGGCGCTTGCGCCGCCTGGCCGGATTGGGGGGTGTCTCTTCGCTCACGTACGGCCCTGCATGGTTCCAGCTTAACGCGCCAGGCGGCCGAATCGATCCCGCCTCTGCAAACGCGTTCTGAGCCTGCAATATGGCGTCGAGGTGGCACCGCGGCCAGCACAGCCTTGGGCAGGCATCGGAACGCAGATCACCAATCTATTGGGGATGGATCGCAAAGTAATCGTCAACCGCATCGACGACGGCAGCCATGAAGCGCTCCCGGAATGCCGGATCGCGCAGGTTGCGCTCCTCCTCCGGGTTGGAGAGATAGCCCATCTCCAGCAGAACGGAGGGTACATCGGGCGCCTTCAACACCCGGAAGCCGGCAAAGCGATGCGCGTTGCTGCGCAGGCGCACAGCCTGGGCGATCTCGGCCGCGATCAGGCCTGCAAACTCCGATGAGGCGTTCTTGGTCTCGCGCTGGGCCAGGTCGATCAGGATGTTGGTCGTCAGCGGATCGTAGGCGACGTTGACGAAATCGACGCCGGAGATGAGATCAGCCTTGTTCTCGCGCGCTGCCAGGGCCGCGGCTTCGTCATCGGAAGCCGTCTCCGAGAGCGAATAGACACCGGCTCCGCGCACCGAGGAATCCGCGATCGAATCGGCATGGATCGAGATAAACAGGTCGGCGCCGTGCGAACGCGCGATGTCGACCCGTTCGCCCAGCTTGAGGAAGATGTCGCTGTCGCGCGTGAGCACCACATGATAGCCGCCCCGTGCCTCCAGCAAGCGTGCAAGTTCACGAGCTGCGGCAAGGGTCAGGTCTTTCTCGAAGGCGCCGCTGGCCCCGATCGCGCCGGGGTCGACGCCGCCGTGGCCGGCATCGATGACAACAACGATGTCGTCCCACTCCGGCTTTTCGGCAGGCAGGGGCGGGCCATCCCAGGTGCCGGCGTCGAATGTCGGAACGTCGGTGACGACGGTCGGCGCCTGCAGCGCGGCTTCCTGCACCTGGCCGCCCTGGCGTGGCGCCAGATCGAGCACGAAGCGGTAGCCGAAGTTGGCCGACGGATCGAGCAGGAAGGCATCGCGCACCGCCGTGGGGCCTTCGACATCGAGCACGATGCGCGACCGGCCGGGCTCGAAAAGGCCGTAGCGGAACGCCTCAATCAACCCGGCATCCAACGCCTGGCTGTCGGCAGGCAGTTCCCAGTTGACCTCGCTGAGGTCGATGACCACGCGGTCCGGACCATCCAGCACGAAGACATCGAAGGCGATGGGTCCGGTCAGATCCAGCACGAAACGGGTGGCATCGGCGTTCACCCCGGCACGCACGCCGGTCACTGTTGGCGACTGCGCGAACCCGGGCGTTGCCGCCGCCAACAGGGCGAGCGCCAGGCACAGGGATGCAACCGTGCGGAACACGTCGTGCAATCTCATGGTTGTCGCGCGAGCAATCGGCGTACTATCATAGTCCTGTCGCTGAACCTTCGCTTTCATCGGTGGCTCTATGCCATTGAAAGTTATGGGAATTGCGCGCCGCTATAGAATCACACACGGCGCGCCGCGACAAGACACAAGACACCCCCTTCCTGGAAGGATCACCGTGAACCCCCGGCGCGAGATGGCAAATGCCCTGACGGAGACCCGGTCCGGAGCCGCATTTTTGCGGTTCGCGGCGGCTCGACCGCAGGAATTTGCCGCCGCGATGCGGCCGCCGGTCTCACGCACAACCGCGACGTCGCGGGCGCGAAGCATCGACTTCGCCGCCAGGCGCGCCGTCGCCCCAGACTGGAACATCCATGACACGACGTATGCTGATCGACGCCGGCCACCGGGAAGAGACCCGGGTCGTCGTCACCGACGGACGCGATCTGCAGGAATTTGACGTTGAATCCGCAGTAAAGAGCCAACTCAAGGGCAACATCTACCTGGCGAAGGTCACCAGGGTCGAACCGTCCCTGCAGGCGGCCTTCATCGACTACGGCGGCAACCGCCACGGATTCCTCGCCTTCAGCGAAATCCACCCCGACTACTTCCAGATCCCGGTCTCGGATCGTGAAGCCCTTGCGGCCGAGCAGGCCCGCCTGGTCGAGCGCGCCCAGAAGGAAGACGAGGACGAACACGAGGACCAGGACGACGAGGAGGCCGCCGAGGCCGCCCCGGGCGAAGAGGCCGAAGGCGATGACGAAATCGTCGATGCCGATGCCGATGCCGACCCGGACGCCGACGAAGGCTCCGAAGCCGAAGCAGAGTCCGAGGAAGGCGCGGACGGCGGCCGCCGTCGCGGGCGCGGCCGTGGCCGGGGACGCGGCCGGCGTCCCACCAAGAACGAGGATCCCGAGGAGCGCCAGGAAGCGGCCCGCCACGCCGCCATCCTCAAGCGCGGCTACAAGATCCAGGAGGTCATCAAGCGCCGCCAGATCCTGCTCATCCAGGTCGTCAAGGAGGAGCGCGGCAACAAGGGTGCGGCGCTCACCACCTACATGTCGATCGCCGGGCGCTACTGCGTCCTGATGCCCAACACGCCGCGCGGCGGCGGCATCTCGCGCAAGATCGCCGACAGCGCCCAGCGCCGCCGCCTCAAGGAAGTGGCCAACGAGCTGGAAGTGCCCGAGGGAATGGGCCTGATCATCCGCACCGCCGGCCAGGGCCGGACCAAGGCGGAGATCAAGCGCGACTTTGCCAGCCTGCTGAAGCAGTGGGAGGAAATCCGCGAGGAGACGCTGAAGTCCTCCGCCCCCTCGCTGATCTACGAGGAGACCAACATCATCAAGCGGGCCATCCGCGACCTCTATTCCAAGGAGATCGACGAAATCCTGGTCGAGGGCG
>CALGGB010000224.1 GCA_937880925.1 uncultured Rhodospirillaceae bacterium
CTCGCCGGGTTCCAGGCGCAGGCCGCGCAGGAAGGACGCTCCATCCGTGGCCGGCTTGCCCGCACGCTGGACGCTGACAAGGCGCAGGGCACCCGAGCCGCAGGCAACCGTCATCTCGCGGTCGAGCAGCGTTCCGGGATCACCGCCACCCGCCACAGGCTCGGCCTCCAGCACCTTCACGGTGGTATCACCAAGATCGAAAAAGGCGCCCGGCCAGGGCGAAAGCGCCCGCACGGTACGATCGAGCTCTTCCGCCGTCCGGCTCCAGTCGAGACGGCCGTCTTCCTTGGCGAACTTCGAAGCGTAGGTCGCGCCATCCTCGCCCTGGGAGCGCGGCGTCGAACGTCCATCCGCCACGGCATCGAGGACATCCAGCAGCATGGTCGCGCCCAGGTCGGCCATGGCGGCTTCCAGGCTGGCGGTGGTGGCGCGCGGCGGCATGGGAACGGACGTCTGGGCCAGAATCGGCCCGGTATCGAGGCCGGCGTCCATCTGGATGATCGTCATGCCGGTTTCGGCATCGCCCGAGAGGATTGCGTGGGCGGCCGGCGCGGCGCCGCGCCAGCGCGGCAGCAGGGAGGGATGCAGGTTGATACAGCCAAGGCGCGGCGCGGAAAGGATCGCCTGGGGCAGGATCAGGCCATAGGCCGCCACCACTGCGGCATCGAGCTTCAGGGAGGCAAAGGCCGACTGGACATCGGCGTTCTTCAGGCTGACGGGGGTGAGAACGTCGAGCCCCAGCCCGGCGGCGCGGGCATGGACCGGGGTCGGGCGTTCCTTGCGCCCGCGTCCGGCGGGACGGGGCGGCTGGCTGTAAACAGCAGCGATCTGGTGATCGGAAGCCGCCAATGCCTCAAGCGCCGGAACAGCGAACTGCGCCGCCCCCATGAAGGCAAGGCGGAGACTGGCCAAGGCCGCCTCAGGCGCTTTCGGCCAGCTTCGCCTTTTTCAGCTTGGCGAGCTTGCGCAGGATGATGCTGCGGCGGACCGAGGAGAGATGATCGACGAAGAGAATGCCGTCGAGATGGTCCAGTTCGTGCTGCAGGCAGCGCGAAAGGATGCCGTCGGCCTCCAGTTCGCCGGGCGCGCCATGCTCGTCGAGGTAGCGCATGCGGACCGCCTCCGGGCGCTCGACCTCGGCATAGTGGTCGGGCAGCGACAGGCAGCCCTCCTCCCAGCCCACGACGGTGTCGGATTCCCAGACGATCTCCGGGTTCACGAACCGCATCGGGCGGGGTTCCTCGCCCTCGCGCGCGACATCGACCACCACGACCCGCTTGGGCACGCCGATCTGGATCGCCGAAAGACCGATGCCCGGCTCGTCGTACATCGTGGCCAGCATGTCCTCCATGAGCGCGCGCACGCCGTCATCGACCGTCTCGACAGGGGTCGAAATGGTCTTGAGGCGCGGGTCCGGGGCCCAGATGATCGGCAGGATCGCCATGGCGTTCTGATCTTGTTCTTCGCGCGCGGGGTCACCGCCACTATAGTGGCGGCCGGTGTCTTAGGTAAGGGCACGAGCGCGTCCTTGCAACCCGCCTGGACGCCCGTGGAGAGGGCAAATCATGGAGAACCTGGCCATCGGCGCCCTTGTTGTCGCCGCGATCGTGGTCATCGCCTGCGTGTTCCTGGTGCTGCGCGCCAGGGCGACACCGGCCGACGATGGCGCGCAGACCCTCCTGCGGGAGGAACTGGCGGCCGCGCAGCGCGAGCGCAACGAGGCCGCAGAGGCGCGGGCGCGGGCCGAAACCCGCCTGGAATCGGGTGAACAGCGCCTGGCCCAGGTGACCGCCGAACGGGACGGCGCCCTTGCCCAGCGCGAAGCCGCCCAGAAGAGCGCCAACGAAGCCCGTGAGCAGGCCTCCCTGATGCGCCAGCGCCTCGAGGACATGGAAAAGCGCATTGCCGACTGGGAACAGGCCAAGAAGGAAAGCATCGAAGCCGCCAAGGCCGGGGCGCTGGCCTCGGCACGCGAGCTCTCGGCCCAGCTGATCGAGGGCCACAAACGCGAAAGCGAGGCCGCCAAGAAGGACAACGAGGAGCGCGTACAGAAGGTCACCGGCGAACTGCACCAGACCTTCCAGACCATCGTGCAGAGCGTTCACAGCCTGTCCCGCAATGTCGAGCAGAACCGCGGCACCATGGAAACCGTGATGCGTTCGCTGACCAATCCGGGCGGCGCAGGGCAATTCGCCGAGATTGGCCTGGAGAACACCCTGAAGGCCTTCGGGCTGCAGGTGGGGCGCGATTTCGTCATGCAGCATTCCACGACCGGCGAGGACGGCGGCCGCCTGCGTCCCGATGCCGTGGTCTTCCTGCCGGGCGATGCCGCGCTGGTGATCGACAGCAAGGCCTCCAAGTTCTTCATGGAGCTTGCCGCCGCCGAGGGCGGCGAGGCCGAGGACGAGGCCTATCGCGGCGTCGCAAAGACCATGCAGGGCCATCTCAGGGCGCTGGCCGACAAGGACTACGCCACGGCGATTCGCGATATGTATGTCGCGGCCGGCCGGGGTGGAGAATTCCGCCAGGTCATCACCGCCATGTACCTGCCCAGCGAAGCCGCCGTGGAGCGCCTGGACCGGGCCGACGCCGAATTCCGCAAGCGCGCGACCCACCACCAGATCATTCCCATTGGCCCATCGGGCCTTGCCGGACTGATCGGGCTGGCCAGCGTGCGCATCGACATGGGCCGGCAGGCCGAGAACCAGGAGCAGATCGTGGAGGCCACACGCCTGCTGCTCGACAGCGTGATCGTGGCGCTGGGCCATGCCGAAAAGGTCGGCTCGGGCCTGGAAAGCGCAGCCCGTCACTTTGCCAACTTCACCAAATCTGTGAATTCACGCCTTTTGCCGCGTTCACGATCGCTTGTCGGTCTGGGCGTGCGGCCCCAGAAGCACCGCGGCCAGATCAAGAACCTGGCCGCCTTCGAGATCACCAAGTTCGACAACCAGTCCTTTATCGAAGGCGAATCCGCCGACGATGACGAAACCGGGCCAGAGGGCGAGAACGGCTTACACCGGGCCCGTCTTGTGAAACACTCCACGGACGAATAGGGCAACCGGGGGACAACGTATGGGCGGCGAGGCCATCTTCGTCATCGTGCTGGCGCTGCTGGCGCTGATCGTCGTCTACATGGCGGTCGTGACGGTACCGCAGGGCTACGAATACACGCTGGTCCGCTTCGGGCGCTACACGCGCACGATGTCGCCGGGCCTGACCATGATCGTGCCCCTGATCGACCGCATCGGTCGCAAGATCAACATGATGGAAAACGTGCTCGACGTGCCCGAGCAGGAGATCATCACCCGCGACAACGCCATGGTGACGGTCGACGGCGTGCTGTTCTTCCAGGTCCTGCAGGCCGCCAAGGCGGCCTACGAGGTCAACAACCTTCAGGGTGCCACCCTGAACCTGGCCATGACCAACATCCGCACCGTGATGGGCTCGATGGACCTCGACGAACTGCTCTCCCACCGCGACCGCATCAACGCCCAGCTCCTGCATGTCGTCGACGAGGCGACCTCGGCCTGGGGCGTCAAGGTGACACGCATCGAGATCCTGAAGATCCAGCCGCCCGCCGACCTCGTGATGTCGATGGCGCGCCAGATGAAGGCCGAACGCGAGAAGCGGGCGCAGATTCTCGACTCCGAGGGTGTGCGCCAGGCCGAAATCCTGCGCGCAGAGGGCGAGAAGCAGGCAGCGATCCTGGAAGCCGAGGGCAAGCGTGAAGCCGCGTTCCGCGACGCCGAGGCGCGCGAGCGTCTGGCCGAGGCGGAAGCCTTTGCGACCAACGAGGTGAGCCAGGCCATCGCCGACGGATCGATCAAGGCGATCAACTATTTCGTGGCCCAACGCTATATCTCCGCCCTGACGGCCTATGCCTCCGCACCCGGCGAGAAGGTGCTCTTCATGCCGCTGGAGGCGACCAAGGTGATCGAGACGGTCAACGGTATCCAGGATCTGGCGCTCGGCGCCCGCGGGGAGGGCTAGCTCCATGATGGGCATCGGTTATGTCGTCGGCGCACTCGTCCTCTTTGCCTTCATCCTCGTCTTCAAGGCGATCAAGACCGTGCCGCAGGGCAACGAATACACCGTGGAACGCTTCGGCCGCTTCACACGCACCCTGGGTCCGGGTCTGCATGTCATCACGCCGTTCATCGACCGCATCGGCGCGCGCATCAACATGATGGAGACCGTGCTTGAGGTGCCGCGCCAGGACGTCATCACCAAGGACAACGCCATGGTCTCGGTCGACGGCGTGGTCTTCTTCCAGGTCCTGGAAGCCGCCAGCGCCGCCTATGAGGTCACCGAACTCCACAGCGCCATCCAGTATCTGACCATGACCAACATCCGCACGGTCATGGGCTCGATGGACCTCGACGAACTGCTTTCCCAGCGCGACCGCATCAACGGCGCGATCCTCGCCGTGGTCGACGAGGCGACCTCGCACTGGGGCATCAAGGTGACCCGCGTCGAGATCAAGGACATCGATCCGCCGCGCGATCTCGTCGATTCCATGGCGCGCCAGATGAAGGCCGAACGCGACAAGCGCGCCACGATCCTGGACGCCGAGGGCGACAAGCAGTCCGACATCCTGAAGGCCGAAGGCAACAAGCAGTCAGCCATTCTCGCCGCCGAGGGCCGCCGTGAAGCCGCCTACCGCGAGGCCGAGGCGCGCGAACGCCAGGCCCAGGCCGAAGCCAAGGCGACCCGCGACGTCTCCGTGGCGATCAGCGGTGGCGACATGCAGGCGATCAACTACTTCATCGCCCAGAAGTACATCGACGCCCTGCGCGCGCTGGCCGACGCACCCAACCAGAAGATCCTGTTCATGCCCGTGGAGGCCGCCGGCACCATCGGCGCCCTGGGCGGTGTGGCCGAGATCGTGCGCGAGGCGTTCGGTGGCGGCGGCAACAGCGCCAAGCGCCCGGCAACGCCCACGCGCAGCAGCGAGACCACGAGCGAGCGCTCCCAGTACCGCACGAGCGAACGCGCAGCCTCCCGCGCCGAGGCCGCCGCACCTCCACCGCCGCCCCAGATGGCGATGCCGCGCAGCCCCTGGGACCCGGCATGAGCGAGTCTGGCCGCGACAGGGAAGCCTGAGCCATGGAAATGTTCGACACGCTCCATTACTGGCACTGGTGGGTGATTGCCGTTGTCCTGGTGATCCTGGAACTCACTGTATCGGGCGCGTTCTTCTTCCTTTGGATCGCGGCGGCCTCTGCGATCACCGGTCTGGTCGCACTGGTGGTGCCTGGCATGGCCTGGGAGGGCCAGCTTTTCATCTTCGCCCTGTTGACCGTGATCTCGGTCTTCCTGTGGCGCCGCTTCAAGCCCAACCAGAGCGACAGCGACATGCCGACGCTGAACAAGCGCGGCCACCAGTACATCGGCCGCCACTTCACGCTGGACCATCCCATCGTCAACGGCGTGGGCAAGCTGACCGTGGCCGACACCACCTGGAAGATCGCCGGCAACGACATGGAAGCCGGTACCAAGGTCACCGTCACCCGTGTCGAGGGCACCTCGTTGCACGTCGAGGCGGTGGCCTAACCACCCCACCCCGTCATGCCGGCCAAGCGCCGCAGGCGCGCAGAGCCGGGATCCATGCCGCAACGCCGCCACACCGCGGCGATACCGACAGGTTCCGGCATGGATCCCGGATCGGCGACGCTGCGCGTCTTGTCCGGGATGACCGTTGAGGTGTGTCCTAAAGCGCCCGGCGCGACTTCAGGGCCGCGCCCAGGGTGCCCTCGTCGAGGAAATCGAGTTCGCCGCCCACGGGCACGCCGAGCGCCAGACGGGTGATGGCAACGCCCGTGTCCTCAAGGCGGTCGACGACGTAATGGGCGGTGGTCTGGCCGTCGACGGTGGCGTTGGTGGCGAGGATCACTTCCGTGATGCCACCTGCCTGCACGCGCGTCACGAGACTGGCGATGCGCAGGTCTTCCGGGCCGACGCCGTCGAGCGCCGAGAGCGTGCCGCCCAGCACGTGATAGAGACCGCCGAACACCCCGGCGCGCTCCAGCGCCCAGAGATCGGAGACCTCCTCCACGACACACAGGGTCGCACGGTCGCGCCGTTCGTCGGCGCAGACACTGCAGGGATCGCGGGTGTCGAGGTTGCCGCAGACGCCACAGGGCTGCACCGCATCGGCGGTCTGCTCCAGGGAGGCCGCCAGCGGGCGCATCAGGGCATCGCGCTGCTTCAAGAGGTGCAGCACGGCGCGGCGGGCCGAACGCGGCCCCATCCCCGGCAGGCGCGCCAGAAGCGCCGCCAGGCGGTCAATCTCGGGGCCGCCCATGGTTTTCAGAAGGGCAGGTTCAGGCCGGGCGGCAGGCCAAGCCCGCCGGTCAGCTTGCCCATCTCTTCCTTGACGTATTCCTCGACCTTGCCGCGCGCGTCGTTGACCGCGGCGACGATCAGGTCCTCCATCATGCCGACATCGTCGGGCGTGACCAGCGAGGGGTCGATGGTCAGGCGGCGCAGTTCGTGCTTGCCTGACATCACGGCCTTGACCATGCCGCCACCAGCGCTGCCCTCAATCTCGGCGCGGGCCAGTTCCTCCTGGACCTCGGCCATCTTGCCCTGGAGCTGCTGGGCCTGCTTCATCATCTTGGCGAGATTCATGTGTTGTCATCCTCCGTGGCCGGCGTTGCGGCCAGATCGTTGACGCCCGTCACGCGGGCGCCGGGAAAGGTTTCCAGGATCTTCGCCACCGTCGGGTGGCGCTCCGCCGCGGCGATCCGTTCGGACTCGGCCGCTGCATCCTGTTCGGCCAGAGTCGGCGTCCCGGACTGAGAGGAGATCGCGACCATCCAGCGCTGTCCGGTCCAGGTCTCCAGATTGCGGGCCAGATCGCGCGCCAGCTCCGGCGGGGCATCGGCCGTGGGATTGAACTCGATACGGCCCTTTTCGAACGCCACCAGGCGCACATTGTTGCGCAGCAGGGAGGCAAGGATTGCGGCCTTGTCCTTTTCGGCCAGCGCGATGACCTCCTCGAAGGTTGCTGGCATGGGCTTTTCCCGGGCCACGGCCTGGCTGACCGGCGCCGGTGCAGGGCCCGCACCCATCGAAGCGGCGCGCGGGGGTGCCTCGGTAAACACCGCCCGCGGGCCTTCGGAAGGACCGCGTGGCGCGGGCGAACCTGTCGCCGCCCCATCCCCGCTTTCGCGCAGGCGGCGTATCGCCTCCTCGGGCGTGGGCAGGTCGGCGGCGTGCGCCAGACGCACCAGGGTCATCTCCACGGCCTGCAGGGAGGAAGGCGCCTGGCGCGCCTCCTGCAGGCCCTTCAGCAGGATCTGCCAGGCGCGTGTCAACTGCGGGATCGAGAGCCGCTCGGCCATGGCGCCGCCGCGTTCGCGTTCGAACTGGGGCGCAGCCTGGCGGGCGGCCTCGGGCGCGGCCTTGCAGCGGGTCAGCCAGTGGGTCAGTTCCAGCAGGTCCTCGATCACCACCACGGGATCGACGCCGGCGCCGTACTGGCGCTCCAGGCTGGTCAGCGCATCGGCAAGGCGGCCGCTCATGACGGCTTCATAGAGGTCGAAGACCTGGCCACGGTCGGCCAGGCCCAGCATGTCGCGGACATCCTCCTCGGCAACCGTCCCGCTGCCCTGGGCGATGGCCTGGTCAAGGATCGAGAGCCCGTCGCGGGCCGAACCATCGGCGGCGCGCGCTATCAGGGCCAGCGCCTCGGGCGAAGCCTGCGCGCCCTCCTTCTGCGTGATCTCGGCGAAGTAGTTCGCCAGTACGTCGGCATCGATGCGGCGCAGGTCGAAACGCTGGCAGCGCGACAGGATGGTCGCGGGGATCTTGCGCAGTTCGGTGGTGGCGAAGACGAACTTCAGATGCTCGGGCGGCTCCTCCAGCGTCTTCAGCAGGGCGTTGAAGGCCGGGGTCGAGAGCATGTGCACCTCGTCCATGACATAGACCTTGTAGCGGCCCATGGCGGGACGGTAGCGCGCGGTTTCCAGCAGCTCGCGCATGTTGTCGACGCCGGTGTGGCTGGCGGCGTCCATCTCCAGCACGTCGACGTGGCGGTCCTGGGCAATGGCAACGCAATGGACGCAGACGCCGCACGGCGTGGCGGTCACCCCACCGGTGCCGTCCGGGCCGATGCAGTTCAGCATGCGCGCGATGATGCGGGCGGTGGTGGTCTTGCCGGTACCGCGGATGCCGGTCAGCAGAAAGGCCTGGGCGACACGCCCGGCCGCGACCGCATTGCGCAGCGTGCGCACCAGTGCGTCCTGCCCGACGATGCCGTCGAGATCGGTCGGCCGGTACTTGCGCGCCAGGACGCGGTAGTTCTCCGGGCTGGTCGGGGCGCTGTCGCTGTCTGCCATGGCTCCGGCCGCGGTGATGCCGCACCCGCGGGCGGCGGTTTGGGGACTTTGCCCCCACAAAGCGGGTTGGAAGGCCGGCACCGACCCAGGCGAATCCCGCTGCGGCTGCTTCCTTCCGGACCTGACCGGGTTCACGAGGCGGCCCGTCCAGGCCGACCTTCCAACCCGACAATATCGACCGGGTCCGCCGCGACGCAAGCCCCGTGGCGCCAAGAAGGCCGATTGATGGCCCGGCGAGGCCGTGTCAGGGTCCGCCCGCCATGGAAGATCGCCCCACCGACCACGCGCATTACAGCGGAACGGCCTTTGACCGCGCCGGAGAGCGCCGCCGTGACGACGCCTGGATCGCCACGCGCCTGGGTGACCCGGAATCACGCCTGGTGCCGGTCTGGCGCGGCCGCAGCCTGGTGCGGGGCGGCGAGGCCGCCTTTCTGGACACCCGTACGGGATGGCACCTGATCGAGGGTGCGCCCACCGAGCCGATCTTTCTGGGCATCGACGAGCGCCACGCCCTGTTCGCCCTGGACGTCTCCCATCTTGAGGAGGACGACCTTGCCGATCTGGTGCCCGGCGCGGCCTTTACCGAGCTCTACGGGGTCGCCACCCAGTTGATGCGGCGCGAGGCCTCCCTGCTCTCCCATGCGGCCTGGATGATCCACTGGACGCGGCGGCACCGCTTCTGCGGCGCCTGCGGCCACGCAACCCGCGCCGCCGATGCCGGCCACATGCGCCGCTGCACCAATCCCGACTGCGGCGTAATGCACTTCCCGCGCACCGATCCGGCGGTGATCGTCGTGGTGGAGCATGAGGGCCGCTGCCTGCTGGCGCGCCAGAAGGGCTGGCCCGACCAGCTTCATTCCTGCCTGGCGGGATTCGTCGAGCCCGGCGAATCGGCCGAGGAGGCCGTGGCGCGCGAGGTGAAGGAGGAATCGGGCATCACCGTGCATGCCGTCACCGCCCGCGGCAGCCAGCCCTGGCCCTATCCCTGCTCCCTGATGCTGGGTTTCTGGGCGCAGACCGACGACCCCGCCCTGCATCTGGGCGATGACGAACTGGCCGAGGCCCACTGGTTCAGCCGCGCGCAGCTTGCCGACCCGGAAGCCCTGGGCATCCGTCTGCCGCGCCACGATTCCATCGCACGGCGCCTGATCGACGACTGGATCGCCCTGGGCGACTGAGTCCGGGGCGACGGAGTGCACCGGGGTTGCCATATGCTGCTCTCAGGCCACATAGGAGAGTCACACGCCAAGGGGTCCCGACGATGAGCAAGCTGCAGATCCACCAGATTCCCGTCCTTTCGGACAATTACGTCTATCTGGCCCATGAGCCCGAAAGCGGCGCCACTGCCGTCATCGACCCCGCCGTGACCCAGGAAGTGCTGGATGCCGCCAGGGCCAAGGGCTGGACCATCACGCATATCCTCAACACCCATCACCACGGCGATCACACCGGCGGCAACCTGGAGATCAAGAAGGCCACAGGTTGCACCATCGTGGGGCCGAAGGCCGACAAGGGCCGCATCCCCGGCATCGATGTCGAGGTCGACGAGGGCGACACCTACGATCTGGGCAAGGCGCGCGCGCAGGTCTTCTTCGTGCCCGGCCACACCCGCGGCCACATCGCGTTCTGGTTCAAGGAGTCCGATGCGCTGTTTTGCGGCGACACCCTGTTCGCCATGGGCTGCGGCCGCCTGTTCGAGGGCACGCCGGCCCAGATGTGGAACTCCCTGCAGAAGTTCAAGGCGCTGCCCGATGCTACCCGCGTCTTCTGCGCCCACGAGTACACGCAGTCGAACGGCCGCTTTGCCCTCTCCGTGGAGCCCCAGAACGAGAAGCTGGTTGCCCGCATGAAGGATGTCGATGCCAAGCGCGAAAAGGGCATTCCGACCGTGCCCTCGACGCTGGCCGACGAGAAGGCGACCAATCCCTTCCTGCGCCCCGACAGCGCAGATCTTCAGGCGACCGTCGGCATGCCGGGCGGCGATCTGGTCGCGGTCTTTGCCGAGACCCGGGCGCGCAAGGACAACTTCTAGGCCCTGGCCCTCTGCCCGGCCGGCCGCATCCCGCCAGCTTGACAGTCGCGCTGCACGCTCACCAAGGTGGTCGCGGGAGGGTCGGCCTGCATCATGCGGGACCGGCGACACCCGGGGGGCTACGAATATGAAGAGATTTGCGCTCGGCGTGGTTCTCACGCTGTTGGCTGCGTTCGGCACGGAGGCGTGGGCGGGCGACACCCATGCGGAACTCCAGGCGGCCAACGACATCTTCGTCACCACATACCTGGCAGGCGACGGCGCAGCGCTTGCAGCGCTCTACACCGAGGATGGTGCTCTGCTGCCGCCGGGCGGTGCGCGCGTCGACGGGCGCGAGGCGATCGCCGCATTCTGGCAGGGGGCCATGGACAGCGGCCTCAGGATCGAGAAGCTCGAGGTGATCGAGGTCATCGAAAGCGGCGACCTGGCCGTCGATGTCGGCTTGGCTTACCTCACCGCGCCGGACGGCTCGGGCGGCACGACATCCATGATGGCCAAGTACATGGTGGCCTGGCAGCGAGGCGCCGACGGAGTCTGGCGCCTGCAGCGCGACATGTGGAATCCGGACCCCGGCAACTGACGCAGCATAACGATCGGCGCGCGCCCGATCCGCCCTTCGTGGGCGGGTCGGGCGTGATTGCCTTGTAGTGCAACAGATTTAGTCGTCGCCGGCGGCCTGAGCGGCCAGACGCTCGGATTCGACGCGATAGGGATGGGCCGGATAGGTGCCCAGCACGCGCACCTCGCGGGCAAAGAAGGAAAGTTCCTCCAGCGCGAGCTGCAGCGGCCGGTCGTCGGGGTGCCCCTCGGCGTCGGCATAGAACTGCGCTGCAGAGAAGGCGCCGCCGATCATGTAGCTCTCCAGCTTGGTCAGATTGACGCCATTGGTCGCAAAGCCGCCCAGTGCCTTGTAGAGCGCGGCCGGCACGCTGCGGACATGAAAGATCAGGCTGGTCACCAGCGGCCCCGAACCGGGCGCCGGCACACGCGGCTCGCGGTCCAGGATGACGAAGCGGGTGGTGTTGTGCGCTGCGTCCTCGATATCGGAAAGCAGGATGTCGAGGCCATAGATTTCGGCGGCAAGCGCGGAGGCAATGGCGCCCTTGCTGCGGTCGTTCCAGACCGCCACGTCGCGAGCGGCACCTGCCGTATCGGCATGCACCACGGGTTTGAGACCATGTTCGCGCAGGGCGGCGCGGCACTGGCCCAGGGCGTGGACATGGGAGTGGACTTCAGCAAGATCGCCCAGCCGCGCGCCCGGCGCCCCCAGAAGCTGATGCTGCACGCGCAGGAAATGTTCGCCAACGATGTGCAGGCTGGAATGGGGCATCAGGTGATGCACGTCGGCGACACGACCGGCGACCGAATTCTCGATCGGGATCATGGCAAGGCGCGCCTCGCCCCCTTCGACCGCCTGGAAGACATCCTCGAAAGACTCGCACGGCAGCACGTCCATCTCCGGATGGACCTGGCGGCAGGCCATGTGGGAATAGGCGCCGGGGTTGCCCTGGAAGGCAATCAGGTTGTCTGCGGCTGTCACGGGGTCAGGCCTCGGGCAAAAGGGCACGCGCCCGTTCAAGGTCGGCGGGAGTATCGACACCCAGCGGAACCGCGTCAACGCGGGCAACGGCGATGGCCATGCCGGCTTCCAGGGCGCGCAACTGCTCCAGCTTCTCGCGCTGCTCCAGAGGGCTGGGCGGCAGACTGACAAACCGGTCGAGCGCCGTGCGGCGATAGGCATAAAGCCCGATGTGGTGGAACAGAGGCCCCTCACCGCCCGGCGCGGTGGCACGGGTGAAATAAAGTGCCCGGCCCATGCGGCCGCCCTCCTCCCAGGCAACCACAGCCTTGACCACGCTGGGCTCGGTGCGTTCGGCCTCAATGCGGATTTCCGCCGCCAGGGTGGCGATTTCGGTGCCGCAGGCCTCCAGCGCCTCCAGGGAGGCCGCAATCGACTCCGGCTCGATCGTGGGCAGGTCCCCCTGTACGTTGATCACCACGTCGTGAATCCAGCCGGGATCGCTGCGTTCCAGCGCCTGATGGATGCGATCGGAGCCCGAGGGAAGCTCCGGATCGGTCAGAATCGCACTGCCACCGGCCCGTTCGACCGCCTTCACGATTTCCGGCTCGGCTGCGGCGACCAGGACCGGACCCAGCCTTGCTTCCATGGCCCGGCGCCAGACCTGGACGATCATCGGCGCACCGCCTATATCGGCGAGCGCCTTGCCCGGCAGCCGGGTCGAGGCCATGCGCGCGGGAATCACGATAATAGGGTTCATTCGCAACCGCCCCGCAGGGGTTGAATACGCGACCGTGACATGGCTAATCTCCGCCCGCATTTTACCGGGGCTCGAAACCCGTCGAGCCCCTCGCTCATCAATGGGGTCGGTACACATGGATTCCCTGACTTTCAACAAGTTTGCCGCGGGCATTCTGGTTGCTCTTCTGCTCGTCGTGGGCATCGGAAAGCTCGGCAATGTCCTCTATGGGCCTCAAGAGGTCGCGCACGAGGGCGTCATGGAAGCCGGCGGCGAGGAAATGGCCGCGGACGAATCCGGCCTGGCCGAGCCCGAGGAAGAGGGCATGTCCCTGGCGGCCCTGCTCAACGTGGCCGATCTCGACGCCGGCGCCGCGGTCTCCAAAAAGTGCGCGAGCTGCCACACCTTCGACAAGGACGGCGCCAACCGCGTCGGCCCCAACCTGTGGGGCGTGGTCGGCGGTCCGACGGCGCACATGGAGGGTTTCGCCTATTCTTCGGCCATCGCCGATCTGGGCGGCACCTGGAGCTTCGAGGCCCTGGATGCTTTCATCCATGCGCCCAAGACCTTCGCGCCGGGCACAAAGATGACCTTCGCGGGTCTCAACAAGCCTGAGGACCGCGCCAATCTCCTGGCCTGGATGAACCAGCAGAGCGACAACCCCATCGCCCTGCCCGAGCCGCCCGCCGAAGAGCCCGCGACCGAAGAAGCCGTGGAGCAGAGCGAGGACGCCGCCGCCGCGAGTGGCGAGCAGACCGGAGCGGAGGCCGACACCGGGTCGGACAACATGGTGGATGCCGTCATCGATGCGGCCGGCGAGCTTGCTGACGATGCCGGCGCGGCCATGGAATCGGCCGGCGATGCGGTCAGCGAAGCCGTCGGCGATGCCACCGGCGATGCTTCCATCGAAGCCGCCATTGCCGCTGCCTCGCCCGAAGAAGGCGAGAACGTGATGAAGAAGTGCAAGAGCTGCCACACCTTTGATGAGGGCGGCCCGAATCGGGTCGGCCCGAACCTCTGGGGCGTGGTCGGCCGCCCGGTCGCCAGCCTTGACGGCTACAGCTATTCCAGCGCCATGAAGGACTACGGCGGGGATTGGACCTACGAACGCCTGTGGTGGTACCTCCACGATCCCCGCGGCACCGTGCCCGGCACGAAGATGACCTTCGCGGGCATCAAGGACGACACCGACGTCGACAACCTGCTGGCCTGGATGCGCCTGCAGGCGAGCGAGCCGGTGCCGCTTGAGGGCGGTCAGTAAAGGCAGTGCGTGTGGGCGAGGACTCCTACCTGAAGCACAAGGATCTCGACGGCCGGGTGATCGCCGCCGAGATCCACGAGGAGTGCCGCCGCCAGGTTGACGCGCTCAAGGACGGCGGTTGGTCCCCGCGCCTGATTTCCGTGCTGATCGGCGATGTCGATGCGGTGGAGATCTACGTGCGCAACCAGAAGCGCACCGCCGAAAAGCTGGGCATCGCCTTCGAGGAACGGCATTTTTCCGCCAACATCACAGAATCGGAAATGATCGCGGCGATGCAGGCGATGAATGCGGACCCGCGCATCACCGGCATCATCGTGCAGCGCCCCGCACCGGCCCATATCAACGTCAAGCGGTTGCAGTCGGCGATTCATCCGCTGAAAGACGTCGAAGGCCTGCATCCCGCCTCGATCGGCAACATCGTCTACAACGAGATCGATCTTGGGCCCTGCACGGCCATGGCCTCGGTGCACATGCTCAAGTGCACCGGCCTGACGCTTTCGGGACTGGAAGTGGTCGTGGTCGGACACAGCGAGATCGTCGGAAAGCCCATCGCCTTCCTGCTGATGGCGGAGGGCGCCACCGTCACCGTCTGCCACCACATGACACGCAATCTGGCGGTGCACTGCCGCCAGGCCGATGCGGTATTCGTTGCCGTGGGCAAGCCCGGTCTGGTCACCGGCAACATGATCAAGCCCGGGGCGGCCGTGATCGACATCGGCATCAACCGTGTCGAGGACGCCCAGGGCAATGCCCGCACCGTGGGCGATTGCGACTATGAGTCATGTCGCGAGGTCGCAGGCTGGATCACACCGGTGCCCGGTGGCGTCGGCCCCGTCACCGTTGCCATGCTGATGCAGAACACGGTAACGGCCGCGCGCCGCCAGATGGAGCATTACCAGGCAGCCTTTGCGGCCGATGCCTGGACCACCCTGCCCGAGGGCCGGGGCAAGGGCTGAAAGCCTCAGCTTCCTGAACGCACGCTGTAGGGCTGGTTGCGAAGCTCATCGAGCAGGCGCTGATCCATCGCACCATTGACGACAAGCCCGGCGTCGCGCTGGAAGACATCCACCGCCTCGCGCGTCTTCGGGCCGGCAATGCCGTCGATCTCCCCGGCGTAGTAGCCGCGTTCGACCAGTTCGATCTGCACCGAACGCACGAACACCGGATCAAGCGAAGGTACCGCTTCCGGGCCGGACGTTGCCCCGCCCTTGTTGAACAGCATGTATTCCAGCAGTTCCTTGCTCGCAACGCCGTCCACCGGCAGTCCGACATCGCGCTGATACTTGCGGATGGCGCCGCCGGTGCGCTTTCCCATGACCCCGTCGACCGTGCCGACATCGTAGCCGCGCGTCAGCAGTTCGGTCTGGATGTCCTCGACATAGGCCCGCGCCATCTCCGGGGGCATCTGGTCCACGGTCGTGGCGATCTGCACCAGGGCACGACCATCGGTCGCGCCGGTATCAGGCACATTGAAGCTAGCCTGCGCGGTACCCGCAGAAAGGGTGAGGGCAAAGGCGCAGGCAACAAGGCACACTGAGGTCATGGCTGGTCTCCTGAGCATGTCATCGGGTAAGTAACGCGCAATTGCGGCAAAAGATCGCCCGCGATGTCACATTCCTTTTCCGCTCTGTTTCAGCCCCGGACATGGGCGAGATAGTCCGACGAACGCATCTCGATCAGGCGCGAGGCAGTGCGTTCGAACTCGAAAGCGCCGTCGGGCCCGCTGTAAAGCTCCTCGGGCATGGCATCGGCCGAACAGATCAGGCCGACATGGTTGTCGTAGAGCACGTCGATCAGGGTGATGAAACGCCGCGCTTCGTTGCGCTGCTCGCGGCCCATGCGCGGGATGCCGTCCAGGATGAAGGTGTGGAAGCGTTCGGCCAGCGCCAGATAGTCCGATGCGCCCAGGGGACGCGCGCAGAGGTCGGCAAACGAAAAGCGGGCGACCTGGCGGGCCTGGCAGGGCACGGCAATGGTCCGCCCCTGCACTTCCACAACGGCCGGTTCAGCCTCGCCGTCGCCGATCAGATGGGCAAAGGCCCTTTCAAGCGCCTCGCGCGCCTTCTCGTCAGCGGGTGTCAGATAGACGTCGTTGGCGGCAAGGAAGGCGAGCCGATAGTCCTCCCGCGCCTCGACCGGCACGACATCGAGACGTTCCTCCAACATCGCGATGAAAGGCAGGAATAGCTGGCGGTTGATGCCCCCGGCATAAAGATCCGAAGGCGCCCGGTTCGAGGTCGCCACCACGACCACGCCAAGCGCAAAGAGCTTGTCGAACAGGCGGCCAAGGATCATGGCATCGGCGATATCGGAAACATGAAATTCGTCGAAGCAGAGCAGCCGGGCTTCGTCGGCAACATCGTCGGCCACCATGGCGATGGTGTCGTGGGTGTGGTGCCCCTCCTGACGTTCCTCATGAATGCGGCCATGAATCTCGCGCATGAAGGCGTGGAAATGGACCCGGCGTTTTTTCTCTACCGGCGCGCTTTCGAAGAACAGGTCCATCAGCAGCGATTTGCCGCCGCCCACCCCGCCCCACAGATAGACCCCGCGCGGTGCCTCACCCTTGCGGCGGCGCCCGAAGAGCGAGGACAGAAGTCCGCCCTGCTCCGTGGGTGCCTCTTCAAGCGCCTGCGAGAGGGTCTGGAGGCGCCTGGCGGCGGCCTCCTGCGCCGGGTCGCGGTGCAACGTGCCGGCCGCACACAGGGCCAGATAGCGGTCTAGGGGGCCGTCGGTCATGGAACCCGGAAGGCGTTGGAAGGAACGCACCGTTTAGCCCGGCCAAAGGGCCGCGGCAACGGGCGGGGTTGACGCCGCGCTCGCGCTGCCATGGGATCGCAGCCCAGCCCGGAGGGAACCCGCCATGTCCGATCTCGATCTCTGCTTCACCCCGGCCAGTGAACTGGCACGCCGCATCCGCACCAAGGAACAGTCGCCGGTCGAGATCACCGCCAACAGCCTGGCGCGAATCGAAGAGGTCAATCCCGCGCTCAACTGTTTCTGCTTCACCTTCCCCGAAGAAGCCCTGGCAAGGGCCGCCGAGGCCGAAGCCGCCGTGATGCGCGGCGATGCCGTGGGGCCGCTCCACGGCGTGCCCATCGCGATCAAGGACTTCACGCCGACCAGGGGCAAGACCACGACCATGGGGAGCAAGGTCTATGCCGACTGGGTGCCAGAGGAGGACGCCCAGATCGTCAAGGACCTCAGCCGTGCCGGCGCCATCATGGTGGGCAAGACCACGACACCGGAGTTCGCCCATGCCGGCTTCACCCACAGCCCGCTGTGGGGCGTCACGCGCAATCCCTGGAACACGCAGCACACCCCGGGCGGCTCCTCGGGCGGTTCCGGCGCAGCCGTCTCCTCGGGCTGCGTGCCGCTGGCCGAAGGCTCCGACATGGGCGGTTCCGTGCGCATTCCGGCCTCCTGCTGCGGCACCGTGGGGCTCAAGCCCAGCCTGGGACGCATCCCGATGACCGTGCTG
>CALGGB010000225.1 GCA_937880925.1 uncultured Rhodospirillaceae bacterium
GTGACGCATTTTTACTCCGGCCAGCCGATGCATTTTTACTCCGGCGTTGACACACGGGCGCTGGGCATCCTGCGCGCCGACCACATGGTGCATCTGCGTTGCGAGGTCACGGATCCGCAGGTCGCAGTCATGCTGGAGCAGCGCATCGCCCATCCGCTGGTCCGGCTGGTCTCGGTCATGGATCATGCGCCCGGGCATCGGCAGATGAAGGATGCCGCCCATCTGCGCGACACCTGGATGATCGGCGCCAATGGCATGTCGCCCGAGCAGGCCGATCGCGAGATCGACGCGCTGATGGAGCGCTCGCGCAGCGTCGCCCCGGCGATGCGCGAGAAGGTCGTCGCCATGGCCCATGGTCGCGACATCGCGGTCGCCAGCCACGACGACGAAACCGCAGAGCATGTCGAGATGGCCGCCGACCTGGGCATCGACATCGCGGAGTTTCCCACGACCGTTGAGGCCGCCCGCGTCGCCCACGCCCGCGGCATCGCTGTGCTGATGGGCGGGCCGAACCTGGTGCGGGGAGGGTCCCACAGCGGCAACGTTGCCGCCGGGGAACTGGCCCGCGAAGGTGTGCTGGACGCCCTGATGTCCGACTACATCATGTCGTCCATGCTGATGGGCGCCTTCACCCTGACGGGCGAGACGTTCGGCTGGGACCTGCCGCGCGCCATCGCCACCGTCACCGCCAATCCCGCCCGCGTCGCCGGCCTGAAGGACCGCGGCACGATCGCAAACGGTCTGCGCGCCGATCTGGTGCAGGTCCGTCTCTCGGACGGCCGCCCCATCGTCCGCGGCGTCTGGCGCGAGGGGGCACGGGTTTACTGAAGGACGGGCCGCTCCGTCAGTTGGAGCGCCGCGTCGTCGGCGCGTCTGGATGCCTGCCTTCGCAGGCATGAGGAGGAGAAAGAGAGGTGCTGTCCTTTCCACACTCTCCTCATGCCAGTGCAGGCTGGCATCCAGACGCACAGGAGACGAGGAGAGGCAGAGCCCCGGGGGTGTTTCCCCTACCGGATCAGCGCATCGACGAAATCGGCGCCCAGGCCGTTGGCGGCGAAGTGCTCGCGGCACTGACGGATGAGGCCCAGGTTGTCCTCGACGTAGGTGACGACATCGTTCTCGTCGACGTAGAGAACGGGACCGTCGATGAAGAAGAAGGTCTGCATCTCATCGTCGTTGTCGCAGGTGAGGGTATGTTCCTCGCCGGGCGGCTCATAGACGTGGGAGCCGGCCTTGGCGGTCCAGGAATGCTCCAGGTAGCGCCACTCGCCCTTGATGACAAAGCCGTGGACCGGCGTGGGATGACGGTGGCGGCTCAGGATCCCCCCGCGCTTGACGCGCAGGATCTCGCAATGGCTGCCCGTGGTCATGTCGAAGAACAGCGGGCGGTACCAGACGTTGGGTTCGATCGGCACCCACAGCCGCTCGTCCTCGCTGGCATAGTTCACCAGCTCCGGCTTCATGCCGAACTGGCCGTAGACCGGCGGGTCCCATGTCATCATGGCCTTTACGGCGTCGGTCTGCTGGGCGATGTCCTTCATGGTGTCCTCCTTCAGCCCTTCTCGCCGAGTTCGGCGTTGAGCTTTGCAATGATGGCACGCTTGCCGTCTGCGTCCAGCTTGCCGAGTTCGCTGTTGAGCAGGCCCTCGTTGACCTTCTGGTTCCACCAGTCGACCGCCTGGTAGCCGCCCAGCGCCCAGCGCCCGACGATGCCGCGGGCGACCTCGTTGGTCGGGCCCATGATCCATCCCGCCTTGGAGTCCCGCAGCACACGCTCGATCTCCTGGCGCCGGCTGTAGGCCGCCCCGCCGAACAGGTGGAACATGCTGTCGGCGGTCTCGCTGGCGACCCGGCAGGCCTTTTCCTTGGCTGCGATCCCCCACCAGATATAGGGCGTGCGCAATCGCACTTCCGGGTCGGTTTCGTACATTGCCCAGTCGCCGTTGTCGGTCACGCGGTCGAGTTGCTGGCACAGGCCATAGGTGAAGAAGCGCGAGGCCTGGGTCTCGATCATGGCGTGGCCGTAGGTGTCGTGCGTGATCTGGTAATCGGAGACCGCCTGGCCGTATTGCGCATGGCGCCGCCGCGTCGTGTAGCGGCGGGCAAGATCGAGCGCCGAAAGCGCGATGCCGTTGTAGAGCGCGCCGTACATGATCATGGCGACGGCGTTGACCGCCTCGTCGTTCGACGGCGCGCCATCGCCGGGTGCGCCGATCAGGCGGTTTTCCGGCAGCACCGTGTCGATCTCGACGGGGCCGGAGATGGTCGCGCGCATGCCCATCACGTCCCACAGGCCGGGATCGCAGGTCATCTCGTCGGCATAGATCAGGAAGTCGGAGATGTTGGCGTAGTTGCCGTCGAAATCCGGGCTGGTGGTCTGGGCGACGACCCACTTGGCATGGCCGCAGGAGGTGGTGAAGGAGGCCTTCTTCATCACCTTCCAGCCGTCGGCAACCTTTTCGACGCCGGAGATCTTCGGGTACCAGAAATGCCCGCCGGTCTCGGGATCGGTGAAGGAGGCCGAACCGACCATGACGTCGGAATCGAGCCGGCGCAGCAGGGAGAGGATCTCCTCGTTGCCCGCGGCGCGGTAGAGCAGGGCGGCAAGGCCCGCCATGTGCATCATGTAGATGACGCCGGTCGAGGGGCAGCCGTAGCGGGTGATCGTCTCGCCGATCATGGCAAGACCGACGTGGTTCTCGCCGCGCCCGCCCCATTTCTCCGGCACGATGCAGCCCAGCAGCCCGAGTTCGGCCAGGGCCTCCACACTCTTCCAGGGATAGTCCCCGGTCTCGTCGCAGCGGATCGCCTCGGGGCGGATGACGTCGTGGCAGACCTTGATCAGGCGTTCCTGCAGGTCCTTCTGTGCGTCGGTGAGAACCCACTGTAGGTCGAAGTCGTAGCCCAGGCCGTAATAGGGCTCATCGCCCCACATCTTGGCTGCGTTCATGGCGTCCTCGGATGGCTGAAACCGGGCAGCAGGATTGCAGCAGCGCCCACGGCCGTCTCTTCCGACGTTGCCGGAATTGTCGCGATCTTGCGGCTTCAGTGACGGTTGCGGCGGCGCCACTGCGAGGGCGTCAGGCCGGTGGCCCGCCGGAAGCACTGGCCGAAGTGGCTCTGGCTGGCAAAGCCGGTGTCGGCCGCCACCGCGCCCACCGGCTTGTCGGTGGCGCGCAGCAGGGTCCTGGCCGCCTCGATGCGCCGTGCGGTGAGCCAGCGGTGCGGTGTCTCGCCGGTGCTCTGCTTGAACATGCGCGCGAAGTGAAAGCGGCTGACGCCCGCCTGCCGGCACAGATCCTCCAGACCGATCTCGCCGGCCATGTTGTCGGCCACGAAGTCGGTAACGCGGCGGAGCTGATGGCCCGAAAGACCGCCGCGGCGCGGCTCTCGCGCTGCATGTTCGCAGTGGCGGCGCAGGACGTGGGCGGCAAAGAGCTGGGCCGCGCTGTCGCACCACAGTCTGTCATAGACACCGCCCTGGCCGACCTCACCCAGGATCGCCGCGGCCAGGCGGGCAAGGGTCGCATCGGCGAAGGCGAAGCGCTCGACCAGACGCGGGCAGGGAGCCCCTGCCTCGTCGGCCATGGCCTCCAGATAGTCGGGGCAGAGGTAGAAGTGGATTTCCTCGGTCGGCCGGCTCCAGCTCCAGCGGTTGTCGCGGCCCGCGGCCATGATCAGGCACTGGCCCGGTGCGAAATCGGCCTGCGCGCGCTCGCCGTCGAGGTCACGCTCGACGCCGGTTGCGCCCGCGAAGGTCATGGAGAGGTAGTGGCGGTCCAGCAGCGGCGCGGCGAACAGTTCCGGCGCGCCGGGGAAGCGGAAATGGCCGAATTCCAGGGGGCGGCGCTGGCCGTCCAGGCTGGCGACCACCGGCTGTCCGCCGATCGCTCTCACCCAGGCTTCGGGCCCGACCGGTGTGGTGTTGGCAGAGTGGGTCACAGGCGCTATCCCGTCATGTGGAGCGGCAGTGTGGGCAGGCCGCTATGCAGCGTCAACGGGGCGGAGAACTCCACAGCCAGCACATTGCTGTCATGTAACCCCAAAAAAAGCGTCACAGGCGTGGCCTAGAAGGGACCGGAACAGCATCGGGGGTACCGATGGCGCCAGATCGCGTGACCACGCTACCGACCGCCCGTGCGGCCGGCCTTTCCTATCGCAAGGTGACCAAACGCTTCGGCTCGGTGACCGCGGTCGATGACGTGACCTTCGATGTTCCGGAAGGCCAGATGCTCGGCATCATCGGCCGCTCGGGCGCGGGCAAGTCGACCCTGCTGCGCCTGACCAACCGGCTGGCCGATCCCAGCGACGGCCAGATCGTGTTCGGAGGCGTCGATGTCGGCAGCCTGCGCGGCAAGGAGCTTCTGGCCTGGCGCGCCCGCTGCGCCATGATCTTCCAGCAGTTCAATCTGGTGCCGCGGCTCGATGTCGTCTCCAACGTGCTGCACGGCACCCTGAACCGCCGCTCGACCCTGGCGACGACGTTCAACCTCTTCCCTCGTTCCGACATCTACCGCGCGATCGACATCCTGGAGCGGCTCGGCATTGCCGATCAGGCCGCCAAGCGCGCCGAGGATCTCTCCGGCGGCCAGCAGCAGCGCGTCGCCATCGCCCGGGCGCTGATGCAGGACCCCACCTTCATCCTGGCCGACGAGCCGATCGCCAGCCTGGACCCCATGAACGCCCAGGTCGTCATGGACACGCTGCGCCGCATCAACGAGGAGGACGGCCGCACCGTTGTCTGCAACCTGCATACGCTCGACACCGCCCGGCGCTACTGCGACCGGGTCATCGGCATGTGCGAGGGGCGCGTCGTCTTCGACGGCGCGCCTGAGCTGCTGACCACCGCCCAGGCGCGGGAGATTTACGGCGCCGACGAGGATTTCTCCGAACACGCGACCTCGACCTCGATCGAGAAGCTGGAGACTCCCCTGCTGCGCTCCGTGCGTGCCGCCGAAGCGGCCGTCTGACCCTTCCGGGGGAGAACCCCGGAAACCTGTCCCAACATGTTTCATCGGAGACCGAAGCCATGAAGAAGCTAGCTGCCGCGTTCCTCACGACCTGCGTTCTCTCTACGCCGCTTGCGGCGCAGGAGTTCACCGAGCTGCGCATCGGCATCCTTGGCGGCGAGAACGCCCAGGACCGCCTGAATTCCAACGAGTGCTTCCGCGCCAAGGCCGAAGAGCTGCTCGGCGTGCCCGTGCGCCTGTTTGCGCCTGCCGACTACAACGGTGTCATCCAGGGCCTGCTGGGCGGCACACTCGACCTCGCCTGGCTCGGCGCATCCGGTTATGCGGCGGTGTATCTGGAGGATCCCGACGTGGTCGAGCCCATCATGGTCAAGACCAACCTCGACGGCTCCTACGGCTACTACTCGATCGGCTTTGCCCGCGCCGACAGCGGCATCACCTCGCTCGACGACATGGAAGGCAAGGTGTTTGCCTTCGGCGATCCCAACAGCACCTCGGGTTACCTCATCCCCTCGATCGAGATTCCCCAGGGCGGCTATTCCATGGAAACCGGCGCCTATTTCGGCGAGGTCCGTTTCGTGGGCGGTCATGAGCAGACCATCATCGCAGTCGCCAACGGCGACGTCGATGCGGGCGTGACCTGGGCCGACGGCATGGGCGACTGGGCCGACGGCTACAATTCGGGCGCCCTGCGCAAGGCTTCCGACGCCGGCATCGTCGACATGAACGACCTTGTGGAAATCTGGCGCTCCAATCCGATCCCCGAGGGCCCGATCGTGCTGCGCAAGGACCTGCCGGAGCGGGTCAAGATCGACCTCACCACGCTGATGGCTTCGCTGCCCTACATGGATCCCGAGTGCGCCTACGGCTTCCTGGCCGGCGAAGCACTCGGCTTCCAGCCGATCAACCATGACGCCTACATCTCGATCATCGAGGCGCGCAAGGCGAGCGGCGAGTAACAGGTAGGAAGGGTTCCAGGGCCGCGTGCTGACGCGCGGCCCCGGATACCTTGCAGAGAGGCTGCCGGTCATGGTCGATCTTGCTGCGCATGCTCCCGACGTGCGTCAGGAGTACATGGCGCTCACGCGGCGTCGGAGGATGTACAGCGGCATCCTGCTGGTCATCTTCGTGCTTCTCATGGTCGCCTCCTTCGACCTTGCCGAATCGCGCAATGCGGGCGGCTTCTGGGCTGGCATCCGCAGTGTTTTCGACTTTCCTGCTTCGGTTCTCTCCGAGTTCTGGTCCAAGATCGACGAGTTTCCAGGCAACATCGTCCGCTTCCTGCCGTCGCTTGCCGAAACGCTCAACATCGCCGCTGCCTCGACGATCCTGGGCGCCTGCATAGCGGTCGTCCTGGCGTTGCTGTCGACACGCGGCCTGGCCCGGTGGCCCCGCCTGATCCCGGTGTTCCGGCGCACGATGGACATCCTGCGCGCCGTGCCGGAAATCGCCGTGGCGCTGGTGCTGATCTTCGTTCTGGGGGGCGGGCCGGTGCCCGCGATGATCGCCATCGCGCTGCACACCGCGGGCGCCTTGGGAAAGCTCTTCTCCGAGGTTGCCGAGAACGCCGACCTCAAGCCGGTCGAAGGCCTGGCGTCGGTTGGCGCGGGCTGGATCAAGCGCATGTACCTGGGGGTCATTCCCCAGGTCGCGCCGAACTTTCTGAGCTACGCGATGCTGCGCTTCGAGATCAACATCCGCGCCTCCGCCATCCTCGGCTTCGTCGGTGCGGGCGGTATCGGCTACGACCTGCGCAACACGATGACCTTCGGGCGCGGCATGTTCGACCAGGCGGCGGCGATCTTCCTGCTGCTGTTTGCCACGATCGTGGCGGTCGACCAGATCTCGAGCTATTTCCGCAACCGGCTTTCGGCCACACAGCGTTGAGGCGACCGTCATGACCGACCTCGCCCTCGGCGACCGCAAGCGACACCAGGAAGCCGAACGTCTGTTCGCGCGCAAGCGCCTGCTCAGTGTCGGGCTGCCGGCCGTTGCCGCAATCTATCTGGTGTATGTCTTTTTTGCCTTTGACGTGCCGGGACTGGTGGAGCGGGCGCGCCTCGACAATGCCCAGATCCTGGTTGCCGACAGCTACTCTCACAAGACCCACGTCACGCTCGACACCCGCAGCGGAGAGGTCGAGGTCGCCATCGAGGGCGAGATAAAGGGCCTTTATCCCGAACATCTGGTGCCTGACTGGATCAATCAGCCCGCGGAGGGAGAGGCCCGCGTCGATCTGGGTTCCGGGCAGTTCGCGGAGATTCGCGACGGAGCGGTCTGGCTGCATTTGTCCGACGGCAAGGTGATCGAGGCGCGGCCGACCAGCAAGGGAGTCGAATCCATCCTGCCGGAAGGGCTGGACGTGCCGGTCAATGTGTCGAACACCCGGCTCACGGTCACGCTCGAGGATGCCCGGTTGACGGTGACGCGCACACGCATCGAGGTGCTGCGCTACTTCTTCGGCTGGGAGATGTTCTGGTTCGACCTGCAGAGCGCCTACGCCGGCCGCAGCGCCACGGAACTGGCCGCGCTGGCATTCGGCAGCGAACGCGTCGACCCCGAGCGCCACAACATCTTTGGCATGCTGAGGGATTTCTGGAACAATCGGGTCTGGCGCCATGGCGATGTCGCCTGGGCGCTGGTCGAGACCGTCATCATGGCGTTCATCGGCACGTTCGGCGCCGCCATCATCGCGCTGCCGCTGGGTTTCCTCGCGGCCCGGAACTTCGCGCCCTCGCTCCTGGCGCGGTTCGGCCTGCGCCGGGTGTTCGACTTTCTGCGCGGGGTCGATGGTCTGATCTGGACGATCGTGCTGTCGCGTGCCTTCGGGCCCGGTCCCATGACCGGATCGCTCGCGATCCTGCTGACCGAATGCGGGACCTTCGGAAAGATCTTCTCCGAGGCGCTGGAAAACACCGACAACAGACAGATCGAAGGCGTCCGCGCCACCGGGGCGAACGCCGTGCAGCGCTATCGCTTCGGGGTCATTCCCCAGGTCATGCCGGTTCTGCTCAGCCAGGTGCTCTACTACTTCGAGTCCAACACACGCTCGGCAACGATCATCGGCGCGATCGTTGGTGGCGGCATCGGGTTGTTCCTGACTCAGGCCATCATCACGCAGAAGGACTGGGAGCAGGTCGCCTACTACATCGTCCTGATCATCATCATGGTGATGGTGATGGATTCGCTGTCGGGCTGGCTACGCACGCGGCTGATCAAGGGCCGACCGGTCAAGTAAGACATAAGCCCGTGGTTAGCGAACGCAGCAGTGCAACCATACGGGCGTTGCCCTGCTCGAGCGGACCATCGTTGCCCAGGGCGTGGATATCGCTTCCCTCGAGCCGGAAACCCTGCGCGCGCTCCAGGCGGCGCGCGATGTCGGCGGCGTCCTCGCGGCCGCGCGCGGTAAGGCGTTGGGCGAGCACTTCGCGCGGCACGCTGACGGCGATCACCTGCACTCCGGGGAACCGTTGCCGCGCCTGATCGATCACGCTGCGTGAGACGTTGACGACGACATGGCGTCCGGCGCGGAGATCGGCGCGAATGGAGCCTGGAATGCCGTAGGCGAGGTCATGGGCGCGCCAGGACAGGGCAAAGGCGCCCGCCTTCTCGGCCTCCGCGAATGCCTCGGGTGACTGGGCGATATGGGGCTCGCCGCCGGCGTCCTGCGGGCGTGTGATGATGCGGCGGGGAAAGACGAAGCGGGGATCGTCGCGCAGTGCCTCGGCCGCACCGCCGATCAGGGTGTCCTTGCCGGCCCCGCTCGGCCCCACCACCAGGATCAGGACGCCACTCATGCCCGCGCACCCGAAAGCAGGAGGCGGCGTACCAGGACAAAGGGTTCGGCAGGCCTCTCCTGGCGCAGCAGGCTGATGGCATCGACCGACCACGGGGCATCGCAGAAGGGTGCGACCAAGGGTTCGAGTGCCACACGGAAGCGCTGGCGCGTCACCTCATCGAGCCGTTCGGTCAGGGTGAGATGGAAGGCAAAGTCCTCGAAGACGTAAGGGTAACCCCACCGGACCAGGTGGCCGTCCTGGCGTGGTGTGAGACCCGCCTTCCTGCGCCGCGACAATTCCGCCTCGGGTGCCGGCGCACGCAGGTCGTCGAAGCTGCGTACCGTCGCATCGGCCAGGTCATGCAGGGCCGGGCAGGGAGAGGAGGGTACCAGAGCGAGGAATCCCTTGATGTCGGCAAGCATCAGGGCGGGAACGATGAAGGCCGGCATGGCGGCAGCAAAGGTTGCCAGCCGGCTCTCCAGGCCGGCAGCATCGGCGCCGGGCGCCAGGGCGAAGGGCGGCTTCAGGGTGCCGTGCAGGCCGTAGCGCCGCGGCGAGAGGGTCGCTGCATCCTGGCTCCGGGTGTTGATTCCGGGAAGCACAAGGCGCGACACGGACCGCCCCAGCGCGGGATCGTGGCCCAGCCAGCCGGCGCCGAAGGCGGCCAGCGGACCGGCCGGATCGGGCGTCCAGTAGATGGCGTAACGGGGGCTCACGGCTTGCGGCATTCTTCCATGATGGGAATGAAATGCTCCAGCGGTGGCGTGATCTTGCCCGGCACCTTGGCCTCATCGTCCCAGCGGCGCAGCAGCACCGCGTCGGCTGCGTGGGGGGCTGCGATGAACCGTTCGGCCTCGATCTCGCTGTAGGGGCCGCCCTGCAGTTCCAGGCTGCGCACCGACTGGGGCGAGAGGGTTGCCATGTAGCCATCATCGACGGCGGTCAGGTAACGCTTGGCCGCCACGTGAAGCCGGATGGGAGCAAGGACCTCGTCGCCGAAAAGGCTGGAGAGCCAGCGCGCGCCACTCGCCTCGTGGCGGGCGTCGCGGTCTTCCTCGTCGGCCCGGTCGGCGTCGGGATCGCTGAGGTGGCCGATATCATGGAGCATGGCCGCAACGATCAGCGAAGGTTTGGCGCCTGCGCTCAGCGCCAGGGTGGCCGACTGCAGGGCGTGTTCGAGCTGGCTCACCGGCTCGCGCCCGTAGCGCGCGCCGCCTTCCTTTTCGATCAGGGCGACAACGTCGCCGATGGTGCTGGCTGCCATGACATGTTCTCCTGAAGTGGTGCGGCCTGACCCTAATTGGGGTATGTGACAGGCCTTCGACATATCGTCACGAACATCCAATCATATAGACGATTGTGACGGAACCGGCTGGGGGCGCAATGGACCGCGGTGTTGGTATCGCCATGTGGCGGCAGATCGAGGATCGCCTGAAGGGCGACATCGCCAAAGGGACCTGGAAACCCGGCGAACGGCTGCCCACCGAGGGTGATCTTGCCGATCGTTTCGGCGTCAACCGCCACACCCTGCGCCGGGCCGTCGCCTCGCTGCGCGATGCCGGGGTGCTGCGCGTCGAACAGGGCCGGGGCACCTTCGTGCGCGACGACATGATCGACTATGCGGTCGCCCCGCGTACCCGCTTTTCGGAGAACATCACCCGTCTGGCGCGACGGCCCGGTGGCCGGGTTGTGCGCAAGGCTGTGATCCCGGCCAACACAGAAGTCGCCCAGGGGCTGGACATCCGGCGCGGCCACAAGGTGGTGCTGATCGAGGCGGTCAACATGGTCGACGGGCGTCCGGTCAGCATCGTTGCCCACCACCTGCCCCAGGGCCGCTTCAAGGGGATCGACGCGGCCTACGAGGAGACCGGCTCCATCACCAAGGCGCTCGCCCGGTACGGCGTTACCGACTACCTGAGGAAGACAACGCGTATCCAGGCGCGCCTGCCCGATGCGCGCGATGCCGAATTGCTTGATATGCCCCGGACCCAGCCGATCCTCTATGCCGAGAGCATCAACGTCGACCTGGATGGACGTCCGGTGGAATACACCGTGGCGCGCACCGCCAGCCACCGCATGCAGCTCGTCGTGGAGTTCTAGGGTACTGCTTCCAGTGCGGCCTCAAGCTGTGCCGCGATGCCCTTGCGGTCCGGTGCGAAGACACCCTGGAAAAGGGCGGTGCCGATGGTGATGGCGTCGACGCCCAGATCGGCCATGGCGCGCACGCGCTGCGGACTGTCGATGCTGCCGGCCACGATCAGGCGGCCGGGCGCCAGGGCCTGGCGCGCCGCCTTGATCAGGTCGACGGGATCGGCATCAACCGCGCGATAGGCCAGCAGATCGACCCCGGCCGCGCCGGCGGCGACCATGGCGCGGCAGTGCCCGGCGATCTCGGCCGGGCTGCCGCCCAGCTTCGTCGGATGTCCCTGGGGAAAACCGCAGAAGGGATAGAGTGCGATGCCGCTGCCGGCCGCGATATCGGCCATGGCGGAGACATCGGTGCCGCCCAGCAGACAATCGACGCCGAGCGCGACGGCATTGCGCGCCGAGGCAAGGCATGCCTCCGGCGTTTCGCTGACCACTTCGAAGTAACTGGTGGCGCCCGAGGCCTTGATCCGGGCGAGCAGCTCGCGCTGCACGTCCAGCGGTACGCCGACATCCTTGAAGCCGAGATGGCGCACACCCAGTGGAATGACCTGGTCGACCACGTCGAGGCAATCGCTGACCGTCAGATCGTCCCGCGTCAGCATGAAGATCAGGTCCAAGGGCGTGCTCCGGCGGCGGCTCAGGAAGCGGGGAAGGCGGCGATGCGCACACCGGCCTGTTCGAGGCGTGTGCGCAGGCGTTCGGCCATGGCGACCGCCGAGGGCGAATCGCCATGGGTGCAGACGGTCTGGGGTTCGATGGCGATCCGTTTGCCGTTGACGGAAACCAGGGCGCGCTCGTCGATCATGCGCAGCACCCGGTCGGCGGCCTCGTCGGGGTCCTCGATCATGGCGCCCGCCGTGCCGCGCGCGACCAGCGTACCGTCGTCGTTGTAGGCGCGGTCGGCAAAGACCTCGCGCGCGACCGGCGCGCCGGCGGCCAGCGCCTCGCTCTCCAGCGGCGTCGCGGCCATGGCCATGACGACCAGGGTGGGGTCGGCCTCGCGGATGGCGTCAATGCATCGGCGCGCAAGCACGGCGTCCTCGCTCGCCATGTTGGAGAGCGCGCCGTGCAGCTTGACGTGGCGCACGCTGGTGCCCGCGGCCCGCGCCATGCCCTGGATCGCGCCGATCTGGTAGATTAGCATGGCGCGCAGGGAAGCCGGATCGGGATCGAGGATGCGGCGACGGCCGAAGCCGCGCAGGTCGTCAAAGCCGGGATGGGCGCCGATGCCCACGCCCTTGTCGCGGCACAGCGCCACGGTGCGCGCCATCACCAGGGGATCGCCGGCGTGGAAGCCGCAGGCGACGTTGGCGCTGGTGACGATATCGAGCAGCGCATCGTCATCGCCCATGGGCCAGGGCCCGAAGGATTCACCGAGATCGGCATTGAGGTCGATGGTCGCAGTCATGATGTCTCCTCCTCCCTCGCCGATATCACCCCATCGACCAGATTGAAGGCCAGTAAGTTGCCCATGTCACGCGGATCGCGCACCAGGGCCCGCATTTGCCGGGATAACTCGGCGATTTCGCGGCGTTGCGCCCGCAGTGCGGCAAGCGCCTCTTCCTCCTCGACCAGGCGGAAGCCAAAGCGGGCATGGCCGGGAATCTGCACCAGGGCGGCCAGGTCGGCCGATATCACGGTGGCGATGCGGGGATAGCCGCCGGTGGGCTGGCGGTCGGCCAGCAGGGCCACGGGCAGGCCGTCACCGGGTACCTGGATGTCGCCCAGTACCACAGCGTCGGAGACGCCCGTCAGTGCGCTTTCGGCATGAAAGGGCTCGCCCTGGGGTTTCAGGCGCGCACCCTGTCGGTCGCGCCGTGTCGTCATGTCGAAGTCGATGGCAAGGAAGCGCTCGCGCTCATCCTGCGAAAAGGCATCAGCCTGGACGCCCCAGAGCACACGGATCTCGCGCTGGCCGATACGTTTGCCTCGGGGCAGGACCATGCCGGTGCGCCCGCCGCGGTCCTCTCCCACCGGCAGCTGGTCTCCCTCGCGCAGGGCGCGTCCTTCCAGCCCGCCGATAGCGGAGCGCAGGTGGGTGGAGCGGGAGCCGATCTGTTCGGGTGTGGCGAAACCGCCGCCGACATGGAGATAACCATAGGCGCCATCATCGGCCGCGCCGATCTCCAGCAGGGCATCGGGCTCCAGGGTCAGGCTGGTGTTCCAGGGCTGATCCTGGCCATCGAGCCGCGCGCGCATGGCGGCACCGGTGAGCGCGATGCGCAGGGGACCGCCGCAGGCGCGGAACTTGCCGCCGAAACCCGCCATCTCGATGGCGGCCAGTGTGGGTTCCTGGCCCAGGAGGACGGCACCCTCGGCCATGGCCACGGCGTCCATCGCCCCGCCCTGGGTGATGCCGTAACGCTGCAGGCCGGGCCGCCCGGCATCCTGCACGGTGAGCGAGGGGCCGGCGGCGACCACCTCCAGTGCCGCGCTCACGCCAGTTCCTCCTGATCGACGATGCTCTCGCCGTTCTCCGCGCGCTCGCGCAGATGCGCAAACTCTGTCGCGTCGACCGGGACAAAGCCGATCTCGTCGCCCGGCGCGATCGGCACTGGCGGTTCGCGCCGGGGATCGAAGCTGCGGAAGGGCGTGCATGCGATGGCGCGCCAGCCGGTCGGCATGGCCGCGGCGAAAAGAACGGTCTGTCGCACCGCCACGAGCAGGGAGCCGGCGGGCATTTCGGGGCGGATCTCCTTGAGGCGGGGAATGTTCCAGGCCTCCGGCAACAGGCCCAGATAGGCGACACCGGGTGCGAAGCCCAGCATGAAGACACGCTGGCGCGCCTCTGCATGGCGCTCGGCAGCCTGCGCGGGAGAGCAGCCGACAAGATCGGCGATCTCGTCCAGATCGGGCCCGTGTTCGCCGCCGTAGCAGGCCGGAATGCGCCACAGGCTGCGTCGGGCAGGTGGCGGCGCGGCGAGCCAGTCGCGTTCGGCGAGCAGCTCGGCAACGGCGCCGCGCAACCGCTCGGGCGCGATCTCCAGCGGATCGAAACGCACCAGGACGGAACGGATGGTGGGTGCGGTTTCGCTGACACCTGTGATGTCGGCCGCGCGCAGGCGGGCATCGAAGGCAATGGCGGCGTTGTTGATCGCCGGGTCAAGACGATCACCGAAGGCGATGAGCAAGGCGCTGTCACCCGCCGCGCGCAGCACCGGTTCGGCATAGGCGCCTTCGATGCTCTGTGTGTCGCTCTGGCTGGCCATGGCGTGGTTCCGCTGACTGGTTCCTGAACTAGACCATCGTTCCGGTGAAGGCCAGCGGCCTCGTGATCCGCGCTGCGCCATGAGGCGTATGCAAGGAAAGCGGACGTCGTGATCCCCCTCGCTGACGTCCCGCCGCTTTCCGGAGCCCGTCCGTATGATGATGCGGTTGCAGGGTGTCCCGCCGGGAAGCATCGGGGGCGGTCGCGGCAGTCCAACCCCGGCCGCCCCCACATTTTCCGCAACGATCAGGATTTCAGGCGCAGTTCGTCGCGGACGATGCGGTCCTCGGTACGCTGGGTCAGTTCCTCCCCGGCCTCCTTGTAGGCGACCAGCCAGGCCGCGGCGCTGCGGCGGCGTTGCTGCCAGTTGCGCGCACCGGCGGGGGTCCAGAGTTCGGCGCGGTGGAGAGCAAACTCCTCCTCGTAGGGCATGTCCGCACGCAGGGGCGGCCGTGCGCTCATGGCTGGGCGGCGATCGCATCCTCGATCGCAGCGGCAAGCTCGTCCGAGCCGGGCCCGGTGGCCGAGGAGTACCATTCCACCAACCGACCATCGGGGCCGATCAGGTACTTGTAGAAGTTCCACTTCGGGCTGCCCATGACGCCTGCCTCGCGGGCGATCCAGGCAAACAGGGGATGGGCATGCCCGCCGGTCACCTGCTGGCGGGTCAGCATCGGAAAATCGATGCCGAAGGTCACCGTGCAGAAGGTCTTGATCTCACCGTTGCTCTCGTACTCCTGACCGCCGAAGTCGTCGGAGGGTACGCCCAGCACGACCAGACCTTCGTCGCGGTAGCGCTCCCACAGGGCCTGCAGACCCTCGTACTGGGGCGTGAAGCCGCAGAAGGAGGCGGTGTTGACGACCAGGACCGCATGGCCTTCGAGAGTCGCCGGATCGATCACGCCGCCGTCCAGGCTGGGCAGGGGCATGGCCTGCCAGTTGATGGCGGGGGCTTGGGCAGCGGCCGAGAACAGGCTCGACAGCATCATGACTGCCGCTGCCAGGGGGAGCTTGCGGCACAGAGGGAGCATGACACGGCGGCCTAGATGTCGAGGAAGTGGTCGATCAGGCGGCCCAGGCGGCCGGTCAGGCGCAGCGGTGCAGAGGTCACGGCCAGACAGATGCACTGCTCTCCGGGGTCGGCCACGGGGCGGTGATCGAGGGTCGGGTCGGCGGTTTCCAGGTCGCCGCGGCCAAAATGGCCGGTGGCGTCGCTGTAGGCGCCCTGCAGCACCAGGGTGAGTTCCTCGCCCCGGTGGGTGTGGCGCGGCACGCCGCGGCCGGGCGCGATACGCAACATGCGCACCCGGTAGCCGGGAACGTCGCAGGGCAGAAACACCGTCTCGATGGGCCCCTGACGGCGCCAGGGCATCTGGTCGGGAGAGGCGGGCAGGCGGTCGCGCAGCGGCCGCGGGATCGCTGCCAGGGCGGGGTCGTTGATGGCTGGTTGTGAAGCTGCGTGCTCACCGGGCACGGCCTCGACATGGGCCATCAGCCGCGCGAAGGCATCCTCGGGCTGAGCCTGGGAACAATCGGTAGAGGCCTCGAGCATGGCGCCGCCGATCGCCTCCATCGCGGAGACCTCGTGGCGGCAGGCCGGACACAGGGCCATGTGCGTTGCAACGACCAGCGCAAAGGGCTCGCTGAGTGCGCCCGTGGCGTAGTCGAGCAGCAAGGCCCGGTCGGGGTGATGAGAGACGGTCAATCCAGACCCTCCATAGCGGTTCTGAGCTTTACCAGGGCCAGCCGCAGGCGCGACTTCACGGTGCCAAGCGGCAGGTCCAGTTCGGAAGCGATTTCCGAATGTGACATGTCCCGCTGATACGCCAGTGCGACGATTTCGGATTGGTCGGGCGGCAATTGTGCGATGGCGTCGCGCAGAATCACCGCCAACTGCCCGTGGGAGGCCTGTTCGTCGGGCAGGGGTTCGCCGTCGGCTTCCTCGTGCACGGTCGCGGGATCGTCCAGGTCGACCTCCGGCCGCTTGCGCCGGGCAAGATCGATGCGCCGGTTGCGCGCGATGGTGAAGATCCATGTCGATGCGCTGGCTTTGGCCGGATCATAGGAATTGGCGCGGCGCCAGACGCTGGCCATGACATCCTGTACCAGATCGTCGAGTGTACCTTCCGGCGTGCGCAGACGGCGCAGGAAGGAACGCAGGCGTGGGGCGAAGTGATCGAACAGGCGGCGGAACGCGACGCGATCACGATCGCGGGCCACAGCGAGCAGGTCCGCTTCGTGGCTCGCCCGGGCAGGATTGCCCTCTCCGCTCAAGATGGATGCCATGAGCCCCTGTAGCGCGACATCGTGCCGGCCGCCAAGTTCTGAAATGCCAGTGCTGTCGAACATTCGGTGTTCCCTCTGGCCCTGTTACGCCAGTCGGCACCAGCCGGATCAGGGCAAAAGTGATCCAAATTGGCCGCCAGACCGAAAAGACTGGGTAATTCTGGAAGGCAGACCATGAAGATTGCTGTGATCGGTGCGGGCATTGCCGGGCTGGGCGCCTCCTGGGCCCTGTCGCGCAGGCATGATGTGACCCTGTTCGAGCGGCAATCGAGGCTCGGCGGCCATGCCAACACGCTGAATGCGCTGCTGGATGGGGGCGACGTCCCGGTTGATACCGGCTTCATCGTCTACAACGAGGTCAACTACCCCCACCTCACGCGGCTCTTTGCACACCTGCAGGTGCCGACCATCGCCAGCGACATGTGCTTTGCCGTTTCCCTGGATGACGGCGCATGGGAAATGGCGGGCCGGGCCGGGGGCCTGTTCGGCAGTCCCGGACAGGTTTTCAGCCCAGAGCACTGGCGCCTGCTTGCCCATGTCGTGCGCTTTTTCCGCCATGCCGAGGCCGCCCTGGCCGATCCGCAGGCCGAACACGAGACTCTGGGCGCCTGGCTTGCCCGCCACGGTTATGACACGGGCTTCGTGGAGCGCTTCCTGGTTCCCATGGCGGCGGCAATCTGGTCCTCCAGTGCGGCGGGCATTCTCGACTATCCCGTGCGGCCCTTCGTTGCGTTCTTCCGCAACCACGGCCTGCTGAAGCTTGGAAAGCGTGTCGCCTGGCGCACGGTCGCTGGTGGCAGCGCGGCTTATGTCGCGCGCCTTCGCAATGACATGGCTGCCGATCTGCGCCTGGGCCAGGGGGCCAAGGCCGTGCTCAGCGATGGCATTGCGCCGCGTGTGGTGCGCGACGACGGCCACGTCGAACGTTTCGACGGCGTCGTTCTGGCCTGTCATGGCGATGAGGCCGCCACCCTGCTGGCCAGCG
>CALGGB010000226.1 GCA_937880925.1 uncultured Rhodospirillaceae bacterium
GAGATCGAGCAGTCCCTCCTCGACGCACTGCATCACGGCGGTGCCGCCGATCGCCTTGGTGGTCGAGAAGATGGCAAAGATCGTATCGGGCGTCATGGCCGCGCCCGTCGCCAGATCGCGTACCCCCCCTGCGCCCTGGTAGATGTTGGTATCGGCATCCGTGACCATAGCGACCACCCCCGGTACGCGTGTCGCCGTCTCGCCGGAGGTCACATCCTCCAGGATGCGATCCAGGCTCTGCTTCAGTCGATCGGTGTTCATGTCGTTCTCCCCAGTGGACAATAGACGAGAAGGGCGGCACCGGCACGGCACCGCCCCGGACGCCATCAGCGCATTGCAAACCCTTCGTAGCCCGTTTCGGCGACATCCGCGCATTTCTGGCGATAGGTGCCCACGCCGCCGCAGTATGACAGCACGCGGCGCGGCTTGCCCGGCACGTTGGTCCCCAGATACCAGGAGTCGGTCTTGGAGATCAGCGTAGCATTGGCGGTCTCGTCGTGATGCTGCACCCATGCCTCCTCACCCTCGGCGGTCGGCTCGATCACCGTCTTGTCGTTGGCGCGGATGTAGGCGATGCAGTCACTGATCCATTCGGTCTGCTGCTGCAGGCAGGTCGTCATGTTGCAGAGCGCGGCCGACGGCGCCAGGGGCACGGCGGTCGTGAACATGTTGGGATAACCATGCACCTGCAGCCCCATCATGGTGCGGATGTCCCTGCCCCAGTCCTCCGTGAGTGAGCGGTTGTCGCGGCCCCGGATGTCGATCCGGGTAAGTGCGCCGGTTCCGGCATCGAAACCGGTGGCAAGGATGATGACGTCGAAGTCATAGGTCGTGCCGTCGGCAAGGGCGATGCCCTCGGGCGTGACGCGCGCGATCGGATTGTCGCGCACGCCGACCGCTTCCACATTGGGGCGCAGGTAGGTCTCCAGGTAGCCCATCTCCAGCGGCACACGATGGGTGCCAAAGCCGTAGTCGCTGGGGATCAGCAGATCGCACAGGCGCTTGTCCTTGAGCCGGGCGCGCATCTTCTCGCGCACGAACTCGGAAATCTCCTGGTTGATTTCCTCGACAAAGAACATCTCGGCGAAGGAGGCCAGCCAGAGCTTCAGCGAACCATCGGCGTGGATGTCCTCCAGCCTGTCGCGGCGCTGTTGCGGCGTGAGTTCGGCCCAGCTCGGGCCGAAGTCGTATTCGAAACCGGTGAAGGTGGAGGGCAGCGTCTCCTTCAGTTGGGCAAAAAGCGCCTTGTAGGCCGCGCCGTCGTCATCGAAGGCAGGGCTTTTCATCGGCAGCACATATTGTGGCGTGCGCACGAAGACCGTCAGGTGGTCGACCTTGTCGGCGATGGTCTGGATGACCTGGATGCCGGTCGCGCCCACGCCCACGACGCCGACCCGCTTGCCCTGAAGATCGACCGCCTCCCGGGGCCAGCGCGACGTATGGAAGATCGGTCCCTTGAAGCTGTCCTGGCCGGGGAAGACATCTTCCAGGGGCGCCGAGAGCATGCCGCAGCAGGTCACCAGGAACTGGGTGTCGATCACCTCGCCCTGATCCGTCTCGACCGTCCAGCGGCCCGTATCCTCGTTCCAGCGGGCAGCGGTGATCGTGGTGTCGAACTGGATGTCGCGCCTGAGGTCCAGTGTGTCGGCGACGTAGTTCATCCAGCGCTCGATCTCGGGCTGACCGGGAAAACGCTGTGACCAGGTCCAGTTCTTGTAGAGGTCCTCATCGAACAGGTACTGATAGATGTAGGATTCGGAATCGAACTTGGCGCCGGGATAGCGGTTCCAGAACCAGGTACCGCCCACACCCGAGGCATTGTCGTAGGCGCGCACCTTCAGCCCCTGGCCGCGGAGCTGGTGAAGCTGGTAGAGACCCGCAACCCCGGCCCCGATGACCAGCGCATCAAGTGTCGTCGCCTGTGATCCATTCTTGGCTATCATGTGCTTGATCCTCCCTCGGCACAGTGTCGCCCGGCACCCCACCGGGCAGAGGAGGTCAGGCTAGGAGCCATGCACACCGGCGGTATTGGACGATCCCGGCAAGACCAAGCACCTTCCAGGCGAAGCCTTGGACAAAATCGGCAATCTTTTGCGTTATCGCGTAAGGCAGCCAGGCGGGCCTTGCCTGCGCGTTGTGGTTGCAGCCCCGGATCGTTAGAATCTCCGCCGAAGTCGGTCTCTTGCCCCAACGCGGGGCCGGAGGCGCCGTGGGCACGGCGCACGACACATGGGAGGAGCGCGAGCGATGGAGCTTATTGCGCCCGAAACGCTGCCGGTCTACGTGCCAGGCAAGGTCCTGGCCGACAGCGGCGGCCTGGGCTGGGATGGATTTTCCCTGCGAACCTACGCCTATCACGGCCAGGACGTGGAGATCCCGCCGATACGGGATTACATGCTGGTGTCCTATCAACAGGGCGTCACGCCCATGCAGCGCACCTTCGGCGACAAGTGGACGCGCACGACCTGCGGGCCCGGCGCGGTTTCGCTGCTGACCCGCAGCCAGACCTCCCACTGGTTCTGGACCCAGGATGTGGAGGTCACCCACATCTACCTCACCGAACGGTTTGTCTTCGATGTCGTCTCCGAGGTCTCCGGCAGGTCCGCCGCCTCCGTCGACCTGGCCGATGTGCTGCGCACCGAGGACAAGGTGATGACCGCGGCGATCAACATGATCGCGACCGAGGCATCGCAGGGGGGCATGGGAAGCGAACTCTATGTCGAGGCCGTGGCGCGCCAGCTCGTCATCCACCTGCTGCGCACCTATGCCGACATCGGCTTTCGCAGCCCGGTCGAGCGCGGCCAGTTGAGTGATGCCCAGAAGCGCAAGGTCATGGACTACATCGAGGCCCGGCTGCACGAATCGCTGAGCCTTCGCGACATCGCCGCGGAGGTCAACATGGCGGCCTGCACCTTCTCGCGCTACTTCCGGCGCACCACCGGCACCACGCCCTATGCCTACGTGCTCGACCGTCGCCTGGAACGCGCAAGCCACCTGCTGCGCGACAGCCAGGTGCCGACCAAGCAGATCGCGGGCCAATGCGGCTTCTGCGATCAGGCCCACCTGACGCGCCAGTTTTCCCGCCGCTACCGGACGACACCGATGGCCTATCGGCTGTCGTTCCGGGATTCCTAATAAAGCCCGGCAGCTCAGCGGAACGGGCTCTGCAGACTCTCGTCGGCCAGGAACACGGGATCGGTGAGGCTGTCGAGGAAGGCCAGAAGGTCGGCGGTTTCCTCGGGCGTGATGACAAAGCCACTGACCAGCGGATCGGTGAGCGGTGAGGCCGCGCCATGGAGTGCGGCACGTCCCCCGGCTGCGTAGTGGGCGATCATCTCTTCGAGAGTGAGGATCGAACCGTCGTGCATATAGGGCGGGGTCAGCGCGACATTGCGCAGCGAAGGCGTGCGGAAGCGGCCCATGTCCCTGGCAAGGCCCGTGTGCTCGATCATGCCCTGGTTGCCTTCCGGCAGCGCGCCCGCGCCATCCTCGTTATGGAGGCCGGTGTTGTGGAAACGCATGTCGCTCAGATGCGGGCCGCTGTGGCAGGCGCCGCACTGCAGCCGTTCACCAAAGAACAGCGCAGCGCCGCGTTGCGCCGCCGGGGAAAGGGCATCGCTCCGGCCTTCCCGGTAAAAATCGAAGGGCGCATTGCCCGAGATCAGAGTGCGCTCGAACGCCGCGATCGCCCGGGCGGCGTTGTTGAGATCGATACGGCCGTCATCCTCGGGAAAGGCAGCCAGGAACATGCCGGGATAGATGGGATCATGACGCAGGTAGGACAGCACCCGCTCCTCCGAGCCTGTCACGGCCATCTCGACGGGATGTTCGCCCAGCAGGGGTACCAGCGCCTGATCCTCCAGCCGGGTCAGGTTCGGATCGGCCCAGGTCAGCGTCGCGAAGTAGCCGACGTTGGCCAGTGCCATGCTGTTGCGCGGATGGAACTGGCCGGTGATGCCGATTGCCGTGCGGCGGTGGTCGGAGAACGCCAGGTGGGGATCGTGGCAGGTCGCGCAGGCCATGTAGCCGGGACCGGAAAGATTGAGCTCGTAGAAGAGCCGGCGCCCCAGCGCCACCTTTTCGACCGTCATCGGGTTGTCCGCGGGAACCGGCGGCGGTTCCATCCAGGCCGGCAGGTTCCAGACCCATTCATCGGCGCCGGCGGGCCGGCTACAGGCCAGCAGCAAGGCTACCAGCAGGCCCCGCCATACGGCATGTCCGGGCCGCACCATCGTCAGGTCCGGCGCGCCACTGCGGGGTGGAATGCTTCGACCATGTGACGGTTCTCCTCTCTGCAGCCGCATTTCCCGGCCTCGTCCTCCAGCACCGGCATGGGGTCATGTTAGGCCAGCCCGGCGACGGCGTCAGCGCCACGTCCGCAACGGGCCGGTGGCTGGCGGGGCGCAACAGCGCCCATGGTTTGCGGCAGCCCCCTGACGCACGCTTGCCAATGGCCACCGCGCTGTCATGCTGTGGTGGCGTCTGACATGCATGTATCGGCAACCCCGATCCGGCTGATACGTTTCCGATCCAGCGTCCAGGGACGCGGAGGCCGCCTTGCCCCTATTGAGATTCCAAACCCTTTGCCCACTCGCCGCCTTGCTGGCGGTAGGCGTCCTGCTGGCCGGCTGCGCCAGCGAGGCGGAGATCCGCGCCGCCGAGGAGGCGCAGATGGCCGCCGACCGCCAGGAATGCACCAATCTCGGCTTTGAGCCGGGAACCGAGGGATTCGCCGACTGCCTGCTGAAACTGCGCGAAATCCGCGCCATGGACCGCTCGGCCGGAGGCCTGGGCGTCTCCTTCGGCGTCGGCATGGGATTCTAGAGCCATGACCATTCTTGCAAAACGTCCGCTCGCCTGCCTTGTCCTCTGCCTGGCCATGACGGGATGCGTGTCGTCGCAGGACATCGCCGCGGCCGACAACCAGGAATGCATCGAACTGGGCTTCGAGCCGGGAACCGAGGCCTACGGCAACTGCCGCCTCAAGCTGCGCGAAATCCGCGCCATGGAGCGCCAGACCATGGCCGTGGAAAACACCTTCTGGTACGGCCGACCCTACTGGTGGTGATCACGCGCGAATGCCGCCGGCAAGGCCGGGCGCATCAGCGCCCGCCGTGCCGGAGCATACCATCGCGATGGATGAAAAATGGCGGAGGGGAAGGGATTCGAACCCTCGATGGGGCTCAACACCCCATACTCACTTAGCAGGCGAGCGCCTTCGACCACTCGGCCACCCCTCCGCCGGCGCTTGTAGCGATGTGATCGGGATGCGTCAACGCGCGCGCGTTGCCTCAAGCCATTTTGTGCCGAAACCTGCTCTCTGGGCCCTTGGGCCTAACCTGCAGCCTTTTCGCCGTTCTCATCGACACACCATAGATCGATGTCCTCGCGCCCGCCGATCATCGCCAGACCATGGGCAATGGAAACCAGCTCGTCGCCGGTTTCGATGCGATCCGCGCCGAAGCGTGTCTCGAACAGCGCGCGCACCGCGGGCACGAAGGAGGTGCCGCCAGTCAGGAAAACGCGGTCGATGTCGCGTGTCTCCAGGCCCGCCCGATCAAGGGCCGTGTCGACGGCGCCGGCCATCTTCGCAAGATCGTCGGCGATCCAGCCGTTAAAGGCGGCGCGCGTGATCGTGGCGTGAATGTCCAAGGCGCCGGGATCGAAGTGAAACTCGGTGCTGTCCTGCCTGGAAAGCTGCTCCTTGGCCTGCGAGACGGCGCGGTAGAGCCGGTAGCCCAGATCGCCCTCGATAAGATCGATGAAGGCCGTGATCTTCTCTGGCTCTTCGCTCAGATCGCGCAGTTCCTGCAGCTCGCGCAGGGCGCGCGAGGACTTCATGATCGAGAGTTCGTTCCAGCGCGCAAGCGAGGTGTAGAAGCGCCTCGGCATGGGCAGCGCCTTGCCCCAGTCGCGGTACTGGCTGTCCTTGCCGAGCTGGGGCGCGACGACCCGGTCGATGATACGGAAATCGAAGGTGTCGCCCGCAACATCGACACCCGACCAGGCCAGAGCCCGGGGATGCACCGCGCCATCGCGCATCTCGAAGCGCATGATGGAAAAGTCGCTGGTGCCGCCGCCGAAGTCGGCGACCAGCACGGTGGCATCCTGGCTCAGGCGGCGGGCGAAGTAGAACGCCGCACCCACCGGCTCATAGACGAAACGTATGTCACGGACGCCGAACGGCCCCATGGCCGCCCGGTAGCGTGACAAGGCGAGCGCGGCATCGGGGTTGCTGCCGGCAAAGTGCACCGGGCGGCCCAGAACGAAGCGTTCGGGGAGTTCCGCCAGCGAGGCCCCCGCCTCCGCGCGCAGCAGGGCAAAGAAGGCCTCCAGAAGCTGCTCGAAAGCGTAAGCGCGTCCATAGATGCGGGTGTTCTGGAAGAGATGGCTGGCGGCAAAGGACTTCAGCGACTGCAGGAATCGGCAATCGCTGACATTTTCGATGAAATGCGCGATGGCACGCGGCCCCGCCGCAGCCTGGACCTCCGGACGGCCGCCGGTCTGCTCTTCCCAGAAACAAAGCACGGAGCGGAAGGCGGAGAACTCCGCGGCAACGTCACGGAAAATGATGGGCAGGGATTGGCCATCCGCCCCGGGCAGGACGACCACCGAATTCGTCGTGCCGAAATCGAAACCCAAAGAACTTGGCATGATACGGCTCCCGACTTTCACGTGCCCAACCAGCGATGGAGCCCAGTCATGACGCGGCGCTTTGCGGCTGCGTTTAGAGATCGCACATCCGGCCGTCAACGCGGGGCCCGCCCTTTGGGGGCGACCAGCCCGAAAAGCTTCAGGGAAACGGTTGGTCGAAGCGCTGAACTTCCAGCAGATGCCCGTCGGGATCGCGAAAGAAGAAGCTGGTAACACCATAGCGCGCCAGATGCTCGGGAGGGCCCGTGACCACCACGCCGGCGGCGACCAGGCGCGCGTGCCAGGCATCGACCTGATCGGTCACCAGCGAGAGGCAGACGCCCTCGGGCACGCTGGGACGCTCCGGGCCGGCACGGCAGACCCCCAGATAACCCTTTCCCGCGACGGCGTAGATCCGCGCCTCGCCTTCGTCGCGCGCCAGTTCCAGGCCCAGAGTTTCACCGTAGAAGTGCCAGGCCCGCTCGGGCCGGGGTGAGTAGATGAAGGTGACGAAGGCGTCCATTCCGGTGTCAGCCATCGCGGGATCGCGCGGTCTCGATCGCAGCCGCCATCCGCCTGGCCTTGGCCCGCGCCGGGAGACTCATGGAACCGCCGTTCCCCGTTGCACCGCCGGGCGCGCGCCGATCGCGTCGTACCAGCGTTTGACGCGCGGGAAATCCGACCAGTCGACGTCGTACCACTCGGCACGCATGACCCAGGGCCAGGTCGCGACATCGGCAATGGAATAGTCGCCCGCCAGGTAGTCCACATCGGCAAGCCGGTGGTCCATCACGCCCAGCAGGCGCATGGCCTCGTCGCGATAGCGCTTCTTGCCGTAGGGCACGTCTTCCTTGGCGAACTTGATGAAGTGATTGGCCTGGCCGAACATGGGGCCGACCCCGCCCATCTGGAACATCAGCCACTCCAGCACCGCGACGCGTTGACGCGGATCGGCAGGCATCAGCTTGCCGGTCTTTTCGGCGAGATAGATCAGGATCGCGCCGGACTCGAAGACGCTGATCGGCTTGCCGTCCGGCCCTTCGGGATCGACGATGGCGGGAATGCGGTTGTTGGGCGAGATCTTCAGGAACGCCGGCGCGAACTGCTCGTCCTTGCCGATGTCGACGGCATGGACGTTATACGGCAGGCCCACCTCCTCCAGCATGATGGAAGCCTTGCGACCGTTCGGTGTTCCCCATGTATAGAGCTCTATCAATGGTTTACCTCCGTTTATTGATCTGACTTATGATGCCGGGCGATCGAACAGACGCACGCCCCGATGGCGCAGCGGCACGATCAGGATCATGCCCGCCACGAAACCTCCGACATGGGCCCACCATGCCACATCGTTGTCCTGATCGCCGCCCAGAACGATCCCCGCGCCGATCTGGTAGAGGATCCAGAAGACCAGAACGAGGCCGACATGCAGGCGCAGCGGCACCACGCGCATGATCAGGACCAGCATGCGCCTGCGCGGATGGAGCAGCAGATAGGCGCCCAGAACGCCCGCGATGGCCCCGCTCGCCCCGATCACCGGCGTCACGGATTCCGGCGCGACCGCCCATTCGGTCAGGCCCGAGACCACGCCTGCGAAGAGGTAAAGGACGAGAAACTTCCCATGCCCCGTGGCATCCTCGACATTGTCGCCGAAGACCCAGAGGAACAGCATGTTGCCGCCCAGATGCCAGAAACTGCTGTGGAAGAAGAGCGCGGTGATCAGGCTGGCCCACGCCGGTACCTGATAGAGTTCGGGAGGCATGGCGACCTCCCCGCCCAGCACCGCGGGGATCACGCCAAACCCCAGCCACAGGTGCCAGACCGCCTCTTCGGGCAACAGGGATTGCCAGAGATAAACCGCCACGTTGAGCGCGATCAGAGTGGCGGTTACCGCCTGAAACGGGATCAGGCGCAGGGGATTGTCGTCGGCGATGGGCAGGAATGGCATCGCCGTCTCCGTCCGCCTCAGATGCCCGCGAGGGCCCGGTCGAGATCGGCGATCAGATCGCCGACATGCTCGATGCCGACCGAAAGACGCAGCAGATCGACGGGGACCGGGCTGTCGGGGCCCTCCACCGTCGCGCGGTGTTCAACCAGGCTTTCGACGCCACCCAGGGACGTGGCGATCTTGAACACCTTGAAGCGGGACCAGATCCGCCTGGCGGCCGCCTCACCTCCGGCCACGCGGATCGAGAGCATACCGCCGAAGCCGCCGCTCATCTGGCGCGCGGCGATCTCATGGCCCGGGAAGCTCTCGAGACCCGGATAAAGCACCGCATCGACACCAGCATGGCCTTCCAGATGACGGGCGATCACCATCGCGCTCTCGCAGGCCCTGGCAACGCGCAGATCGAGGGTGCGCAGACCGCGCATCAGCAACCAGGCCTCGAACGGACCCAGGATGGCCCCGGCCTGATGGCGGATGGCCGCGATGCGCTGCCAGAAGGGCGTTGCCTCGCGGCAGGCAAGCACACCGGCGATGATATCGCTGTGGCCATTGAGGTATTTGGTCGCCGAATGCATGACGATGTCGGCGCCGAGATCCAGCGGACGGGTCAGCAGGGGCGTGGCGAAGGTGTTGTCGACCACGCTCACCGCACCCGCTTCCCGCGCCAAGGCGCAGGCCGCCGCGATGTCCGTGACCGTCATGTTGGGATTGGCCGGGCTTTCCAGCCAGACGACCCGGGTCTCGCCCGGCCGGATGGCCGCGCGCAGGGCGTCGATGTCCCCCGTCGCGAACCAGTCGGTCGTGATGCCCCAGGCCGTGGGCAGGGCCTTCACCATGCCGCGCACGCCCCAGTAGAGGGAATCCTGGATCACGACGTGGTCGCCCGCAGACAGGGCCTGGAAGACGGCCGCGGCGGCGGCCATGCCCGAGCCGAAGAGTTTTGCCTCAGCCGCGCCCTCAAGGTCGGCAATCACAGCCTCGGGCTGCTCGCCCGTGGGGTTCTGGTCGCGCCCGTAGGCATAGGGCTTGCCGTAGGCGGAGGGATCGGTGGCGTAGGTCGAGGCAAGATGGATCGGCAGCACGACGCCGGCATGGGGCCTGCTCTCCCAGCACAGCCCCTGGGCCAGCTTCGTCGCCCTGCCCTGCGCACGGTTGGAACCCGCCCGCCCCAGCGCCCTGTCGAGATCGTCGATCAGGTCGGCGGCATCCTCCTGCCCGACAGAAAGCCGCAGCATGCAGGGCGGTACCGGGCTGGTGTAGCCGTCGGAGACGTGGCGGTGCTCGATCAGGGTTTCAGGCCCGCCCAGTGACGTGGCGTTCTTGATCAGCTTCGTGCCGCGCCAGACGCCAGCGGCGTCATGAACATCGCCCTTCACCTCAAAGGCGAGCATGGCGCCAAAGCCCGCCATCTGCCGCCTGGCAAGGTCGTGGCTGGGATGATCCGGCAGGCCGGGATAAAGAACCCGGCTTACCTTCGGATGGTCCGCCAGAAAGGTCGCCAGCGCCACGGCATTGGCCTGCGCCTTCTCCATGCGCAGGTGCAGTGTGCGCATGCCGCGCAGCAGCAGCCAGGCCTCCACGGGTCCGAGCACAGCGCCGGAGCGGAAGCGCATGTGCTCGACATGCCTCCACCAGTCATCAGCCTTCGCGGTTGCGATGGTGCCTGCCACCACGTCGCTGTGGCCGTTGAGATACTTCATCGCCGAGTGCAGCACGATGTCGGCGCCCAGCTTCAGCGGCTGGAACAGGGGCGGCGGCATGAAGGTGGCATCGACCACCAGGCGCGCCCCGGCGTCGTGTGCGATGCCTGCGCAGGCCGCGATGTCGGGCACGATCAGCTCTGGGTTCGAAGGCGCCTCGACCCACAGGATCTTCGTCTGGCCCGGCCGAACCATCGCCGCCATGGCATTCAGATCGCCCGCGGGATAGTTCTCGAAGACGATGCCCCAGTGGTTGGCCATGTCGGTCGCCATGAAGTGGAGACCGCCGTAACCGACTTCCGGCAGCAGGACATGGTCACCGCTCTTCAGTGCCTCGACCACCATGGCCATCGAAGCCGTACCCGACCCGGTGACGAGTGCGGCCTCTGCGCCCTCCAGGCGCGCCAGCAGAGCCTCGACCTGCCAGTAGGTCGGGTTCTCCGGGCGGCTGTACCAGATGCCCTCGTCCCGCTCGTAGGCGGGATCGCGCTTGTAGGTCGTCGCCATCTCGATCGCCGGCACGACCCCGCCCGACATCGGCTCCAGCCAGCCCAGCGCCTGGGCGAGCAGCGTGTCGCTGTGGACGTTTTCGGGAAGATCGGCCATGGACGCCGATCAGCCGTCGAGCTTGGTCTTGAGAACCTCGTTGACCATCTTCGGGTTGGCCTTGCCGCCCGAGGCCTTCATCACCTGGCCGACGAAAAAGCCGAAGAGCTTGTCCTTGCCGGAGCGGTACTCCTCCACCTTCTGGGTCTCGCGCGCCATGACCTCGTCGATCACGGCCTCGATGGCGCCGGTGTCGGTGACCTGCTTCAGCCCCTTTTCCTCGACGATGACGCCGGCAGCCTTGCCGGTCTCGAACATCTCGGCAAAAATCTCCTTGGCGGTGCGCCCGGAGATCGTGTCGTCGGAGATCAGGTCCAGCAGCTCGCCCAGCGCCGGGGCGCTGACCGGGCTGTCCTCGATCCCCTTGCCCGCCTTGTTGAGAAGACCGAAGAGCTCGGAGATCAGCCAGTTTGCCGCGAGCTTCTTGTCGCGGCCCTCGGCGACAGCCTCGTAAAAATCGGCGTTCTCCTTCTCGGCGACCAGCACGGAGGCATCGTAGGGCGACAGGCCGAAATCCGCCATGAAACGATGGCGCTTGGCGTCGGGCAGTTCGGGCATGGACGCGGCGATGCCGTTGATCAGCTCCTGCTCCAGCCGCAGGGGCAGCAGGTCGGGGTCGGGGAAGTAGCGGTAGTCGTGCGCCTCCTCCTTGCTCCGCATGCTGCGCGTCTCGCCACGACCGACGTCGAACAGGCGCGTTTCCTGGGCGACCTTGCCGCCCGCCTCCAGGATATCGACCTGGCGCAGCGCCTCGTATTCCAGCGCGCGCGACATGAAGCGCACGGAGTTTAGGTTCTTGATCTCGCAGCGCGTGCCGTATTCCTCGCCGGGGCGCCGCATCGAGACGTTGGCGTCCACGCGCATCGAGCCATCCTGCATGTTGCCGTCGCAGGTTTCGACGTAGCGCAGGATCGAACGCAGCTTGCGCACATAGGCCGCCGCCTCCTCAGGCGAGCGCAGATCGGGCTTGGAGACAATCTCCATCAGGCCGACGCCGGAACGGTTGAGATCGACGTAGGAGTGGCCGGGGTCCTGGTCGTGCAGGCTCTTGCCGGCATCCTGCTCGACATGCAGACGCTCGATGCCGATGACCTTTTCGGAGCCGTCCTCCATCTCGATCACCAGGCGGCCCTCGGAAACGATGGGCTGCTTGAACTGCGAGATCTGATAGCCCTGGGGCAGGTCGGGATAGAAGTAGTTCTTCCGGTCGAACACCGAGTAGCGGTTGATCGTGCCCTCGATCGCCAGACCGGTTTTCACCGCCTGCTCGATGCAGGTCATGTTGATGACGGGAAGCATGCCGGGCATGCCGGCATCGACCGGCGAGACCTGGGTGTTGGGCTCGGAACCGAACTCTGTCGAGGCGCCGGAGAAGAGCTTGGAGTTCGAGATGATCTGGGCGTGAACCTCAAGCCCGATCACGTATTCCCAGGTGCCCGTCGCCCCTTCGATGGTGTTCGCCATGGTCAGTAGCCCTCCGGGCGGCCGTCGAAATCGGCGGCCTGCTCGATCGCACGGCCGACGCGCAGCACGGTTTCCTCATCGAACGCCTTGCCGATGACCTGCAGGCCGAGCGGCAGGCCTGCACCCGACAGCCCGGCGGGCACCACCATGCCCGGCAGGCCGGCAAGGTTGACCGGCACGGTGAAGGTATCGAGCAGGTACATCTCGACCGGGTCGCTCGGCGGCTCGTCCACGGGGAAGGCTGCGGACGGCGTGGCCGGCGTCAGAATGGCATCGACATGGCCGAAGACATGGCGGAAGTCCTCGGCGATGCGCGTGCGCACCTTCTGGGCCTTCAGGTAATAGGCGTCGTAGTAGCCGGCCGAGAGCACATAGGTGCCGATCAGGATGCGGCGTTTCACCTCATCGCCGAAGCCCGCAGCGCGCGTCTTTTCGTACATCGAGAGAAGATCGTCGGCCTCCACGCGAAGGCCATACTTTACGCCGTCGTAGCGCGACAGGTTCGAGGACGCCTCGGCCGGCGCCACGATGTAGTAGGCCGGCAGCGCGTACTTGGTGTGCGGCAGGCTGATCTCGACGGTCCTGGCGCCCTGCTCCTCCAGCCATTTGATGCCCTGCTGCCACAGGGCCTCGATCTCGGGCGCCATGGCATCCGAGCGATACTCCTTCGGGATGCCGATGGTCATGCCTTTCACGCCCTTGTCGAGGCCGGCCTCGAAATCAGGCACAGCGACATCGGCGGAGGTGGAATCCTTGGGATCGTGGCCGGCCATGGCGCGCAGCATGATCGCGGCATCGCGCACGGAACGCGTCATGGGCCCCGCCTGGTCGAGCGAGGAGGCAAAGGCAACGATACCCCAGCGCGAGCAGCGCCCGTAGGTCGGCTTGATGCCGACGGTGCCGGTGAAGGCGGCGGGCTGGCGGATCGAGCCGCCGGTGTCGGTGCCCGTGGCGCCCAGCGCCAGACGGCCCGCGACGGCGGAGGCTGAACCACCCGAACTGCCGCCGGGCACGCGGCTGCGGTTGTCGCCGCGCGCCTTCCAGGGATTGATCGCCGGGCCGTGGTAGCTCGTCAGGTTGGACGAACCCATGGCGAATTCATCGAGGTTGGTCTTGCCGAGCATGACCGCGCCTTCGCGCCACATGTTGGTAGTGACCGTCGACTCATAGAACGGCTTGAAACCGTCGAGGATGTGCGAACCCGCCGTGGTCAGCGTATCGGCGGTGCAGAAGAGGTCCTTGATCGCGACGGGAATGCCCTCGAGCAGGCCGTTGCCCTCGCCCTTTGCCCGGCGTGCGTCACTGTCCTGGGCCATGGCGAGCGCCTTCTCGGGCGTCTCGGTGATGTAGGCGTTGAGTTCCCGGTTGCTCTCCATGGCGTCGATATGGGCCTCGACCAGCTCCATCGAGGAGATCTCGCCCTTGGCCAGCAGGTCGCGCGCCTGCGCGATGGTCAGATCGGTCGGGGTCATTCCACCACCTTGGGCACGACGAAGAAACCGTGGGCGGACCTGGGCGCGTTTTTCAGGATGCCCTCGGCATTGGCGCCGTCGCTCACCACATCCTCGCGCGCCTTCAGGTTCATCTCCACGACGCTGGTCATGGGCGCCACGCCCTCGACATCGACCTCGTCGAGTTGCTCGACCCAGGCGAGGATACCGCCGAGCTCGCCGGCAAGGCGTTCCTGCTCGGCTTCCGTGGTCGCGATCCGGGCCAGCCGGGAGATGCGCGCAATGGTGGTCTTATCGAACGACATATGACATGGTCCCTGCCGTGAAGTCATTGAAACGGCTTGGAAAAACGTGACCGAGACTGCCCCGGAGCGCGCGAACCTATCATCGGCCCATGAGAGCGACAAGCCGCTCAGGGATGCCGCCGCCTTCGCGCGGCTGGTCCCTTCCGGCGTGCTGCTGAGTCTCGATCCCGGCACGAAGACCATCGGCGTTGCCGCATGCGATGCCACGCGACGTCTGGCCAGCCCCGTCGAAACCATCCGCCGCACGAAGTGGACCGCCGATCTGGCGCGACTGGCAGTCATCGCACGCGAGCGTCAGGCCGTCGGCATCGTCCTCGGCTATCCCCTCAACATGGACGACAGCGAAGGCCCCCGCGCCCAGGCCTCCCGCCAGATGGGCCGCAACCTGATCCGCGGGCTGGGCCTGCCCGTGCTGCTTTGGGACGAACGCCTGTCGAGCTTTGCCGCCGAGGAAGCCATGATGGAAGCGGGTCTCAGCGCCGCCCGCCGCCAGGAACGCATCGACCGCGCCGCCGCCGCGCTCATCCTGGAAGCGGCGATGGCAGCCCTGGCGAAGGTGGCGTGAGCGCCTTCTCAAACTGTCATCCCGGCCAAGCAGCGAAGCTGCGCCGAGCCGGGACCCACGCCGGAACGCCAACACATGCGCCGACGGTGTCGAGAGATTCCGGCATGGGTCCCGGATCTGCGGCGCTGCGCGCCTTGTCCGGGATGACGAAGTTTTTTAGGCGCGCTCACCTGCGCCGGGAAGGCGCCTGATCCATGGCCAGCAGTTTCGCGGCGCTGGCGCCGATCTTCCTCGTCATCGGGTTGGGCGTCTGGATACGGCACTGGCTGAAGGCCGACGACGGCTTCTGGCGGCTGCTGGAGAAGCTGACCTATTTCATCCTCTTCCCCGCCCTGCTGATCCATCGCCTTGGCACCACGGAACTGCCCGAAAGCGGGCTGCTGGCGGCCATGGCCGCGCTGCTGCTGCCCTCGCTCGTCGTCACCATCATCGGTCTCGCCCTGCGCCGCCCGCTCAACATGAACGGCGCCGATTTCGCGACCGGCACCATGGGCGCCATCCGCTTCAACACCTATGCCGGACTGGCCGGTGCGGTGGCGCTCTACGGCCAGGAGGGGCTGGCCGTGTTCGCCCTGCTGCTGGCCGGCTACATCCCCCTGGTCAACATCATCAGCGCCCTGTTGCTGGGCCGTTTCGCCCAGGCCAGCGCCGCCTCGCCGCGCGCCCTGCTGCGCGCCGTCGTGACCAACCCGCTGGTGGTGGCCTGCGCCATCGGCATCGTCATCAACCTATCCCATGTGCCGGTCCCTGCCTTCGCCGAGCGCACCCTGGCGATCCTGGGCAATGCGGCGCTGGGTGCGGGCCTCGTCTCGGTCGGCGCGGCGCTGCGCATCGACAGCCTGCTCGCCGACCGCCGCGGCATCGCCATCGCCACGGCCATCAAGCTGCTGGCACTGCCCGCGCTGGCGGCCGGTTTCTGTCATCTCTTCGGGGTCGGCGACCTGGAGCGCGGGGTCGTGGTGCTGTTCGCGGCCCTGCCTTCCTCGCCCGCAGCTTATGTCCTGGCGCGCCAGATGGGCGGCAACGCGCCCATGATGGCGGGCATCATCACGGTCTCCACGCCCGCCGCCATGATCGCCATTCCGCTGGTGCTGGCGCTTTTCGGATGACGGATGGCTCAGCCATCGTTATTAACCCGGCTTCAGCATGACCGCTGAACCCACATCCCACTATTTCCCGCACCGCCACCTGCTCGGCATCGAGGAGCTGTCCGCCCCGGACATCGTCCACCTGCTCGATCTGGCCGACAGTTATGTCGCGCTCAACCGCAGGGCAGAGAAGAAGCAGGACACCCTTCGCGGGCGCACCCAGATCAACATGTTCTTCGAGGCCTCGACCCGGACACGCACGTCCTTCGAGCTGGCGGGCAAGCGACTCGGGGCCGACGTCATCAACATGTCGCCCACGACATCGGCCATCAAGAAGGGCGAGACGCTGATCGATACGGCCGCGACGCTCAATGCCATGCACCCGGACGTGCTGGTCGTGCGCCACCCCGACAGCGGTGCGGTCAAGCTGCTGGCCAACGCCGTCAACGCCGCGGTGATCAACGCCGGCGACGGCAGCCACGAGCATCCCACGCAGGCCCTGCTCGACGCGCTGACCATCCGACGACGCCTGGGCACCCTGTCGGGGCTCACTGTCGCGATCTGCGGCGACATCGCCCACAGCCGGGTTGCCCGCTCCAACATCCTGCTGTTCAACACGCTGGGGGTGCGCGTCCGTCTGGTCGCCCCGCCCACCCTGCTCCCCACCGCAGTCGAGCGCTACGGCGTCGAGGTCCACCACAACATGCGCGAGGGCCTGAAAGACGTCGATATCGTGATGATGCTGCGCCTGCAGCTCGAGCGCATGCAGGGCAGCTTCGTGCCCAGCGAGCGCGAGTACTTCCACTACTACGGCCTCGACTACGACAAGCTGGCGGTGGCCAAACCCGATGCGCTGATCATGCATCCCGGCCCCATGAACCGCGGCGTGGAGATCGACAGCGAGGTCGCCGACGACATCAACCGCAGCGTCATCCTCGACCAGGTCGAAATGGGCGTGGCGGTGCGCCAGGCCTGCCTCGAGGTGCTGGCCCACAACCTCGACAAATCGGATCACAACCAGTGAGCCCCCGTCTGGCCGATCTCACGATCAAGAAGACCCGGCCGGGCCGGGTGGCCTACCTCAATGCGCGCCTGCTCGACCCCGAGACCGGGCTCGACACGATCGGCGGCCTGCTCACCGAAGGCGAGTTCATCTTCGACCTCGGGGCCCACATCAACGGCGAGGGTCTGGCCGAGGACTACACGGTGATCGATTGCGGCGGCCGGTGCCTGGCGCCGGGCCTGGTCGACATGCGCGCCCACCTGCGCGAGCCCGGCTACGAGCACAAGGAGACGATCCACACCGGCTCGCGTTCGGCTGCCGCGGGCGGCGTCACCACCATCGCCTGCATGCCCAGCACCAACCCGACCATCGACGATGTCTCGCTGGTCCACTTCATCGAGCGGCGTGCGCGGGAAACCTCGCTGGTGAAGGTTCACCCGATCGCGGCGGTGACCAAGGAGCGCAAGGGCGAGCAGCTCACCGAACTCGGGCTTCTCACCGATGCCGGTGCCGTCGCCTTCTCCGACGGTCTCAATCCCATCGCCAACGCCAACGTCCTGCGCCGGGCGCTCTCCTACGGCACCATCTTCGACGTGCTGCTGATCCAGCATCCCGAGGACATGGC
>CALGGB010000227.1 GCA_937880925.1 uncultured Rhodospirillaceae bacterium
GCGCCGGGCAGATAGCCCGTGGAAAGCAGGAACTCCTCCACCACCAGCGGCCCGGTGAAGACGAAGGTCTTGCGGAAGAGCTTCGTCCACTCCTCATGGGAGCGTGGATGGTGGCCCTCCAGCCAGGCGTGGAAGCCGCCGTGGCTTTCGCGCAGGCCGATGATGCGCCGGGCGTTCTCGATGGCCGCATCGATCTTCTTGCGGTTGCGGATGATGCCCGCATCGCTCAGCAGCCGTGCGATATCGCCCGCGCCGAACCCTGCCACCGTATCAACGTCGAAATCGGCATAGGCTTTACGGAAGTTCTCCCGCTTGCGCAGGATGGTTGCCCAGGACAAGCCCGCCTGGTTGATCTCCAGCACCAGGCGTTCGAACAGCGCGTTTTCGTCCTCGACGGGAAAACCGTATTCGGTGTCGTGGTAGCTCTCATGGACCGGGTTGCCCGGTGCGCTCTGGCAATAGGTCTGGCTCATGGAGCGTCGCCATAGATCAGACCGCGGAAATCCACCCAGCCCTCATTGTCGAGCAGCCAGGCCCCACCCACCAGCACGATGGTGATCGCCGTGGTCGCGAGCGCCTTGCGCCAGAGCATGGGATTCTTTGGCGCGCCCGGATCGTGCCCGGGTTCGACCTCGCTCGCCTCGGGCCGGCGCACGCCAAAGGGCAGCGCGGCAAAGAAGACCACCCACCATACGATCGTGAAGACGACGATCAGGCCGAAGACCGACACCGCGCCTCAGACCTGTTCGAGTTCGACAAGGGTGCCGCAGGCATCCTTGGGATGCAGGAACACGACCGGCTTGCCATGGGCGCCGATCCTGGGCTTGCCGTCGCCCAGCACGCGCATGCCGCCTGCCGTCACCTGTGCCACGGCGGCATCGATGTCCTCAACCTCGTAGCAGACGTGATGCATGCCGCCCGAAGGGTTCTTGGCCAGGAACGCAGCGACCGGGGAATTCTCGCCCAGGGGATGCAAGAGCTCGATCTTGGTGTTGGGCAGTTCGATGAACACGGTCGTCACGCCATGCGCAGGCTGGTCAACGGCTTCCGAAACCGTTGCGCCCATGGTGTCGCGGTAGAGCGCCGTTGCCGCGGCCAGATCCGGCACGACAATGGCGACATGGTTGAGGCGTCCGAGCATGCTTTCCTGTTCTCCTAAACTCTGACCAATTGTACTTCGACCACCGGCCTGCGGTCGAATTCCGAGCGCAGCAGGCGGCGGACGGCGACGCGCACGGCTTCGCGCACGGTTTCATCGTCGCGCCGGCGGGGGGCCGAGAGCCCTTCCACGGCATCGGCGGCCTCGTCGGAGAGGTCGTCGAGCAGTTCGGCGTCCTTGCCGTTTTCCAGCAGACCGTGGGCGCTGACCACGGGGTCGGCGACCAGTTCGCCCTTGCGGTCGACCACGATGGTGACGAAGGCGGCACCGTTGAACATCATCTTGCGCCGCTCGCGCACGATGTTGCCGTTGACGGGAATGGTGGTCCGGCCGCTCCAGGCCAGACGGCCGTGGGTGACGTGATCGACGATCTCCGGTTTGCCCGGCGCAAGGCGGACCAGGCTGCCGTTCTCGGCGACCACGGTCATGGGCACCTGCAGGCCCTTGGCGAGGGCGGCGTGTTCCATCATGTGGCGCAGCTCGCCATGGACCGGGACGGCGATCTTGGGGCGGATGAGCTGGTACATGCGCGCCAGTTCGTCACGGTTGGGATGGCCGGAGACGTGGACGAAGCGGTCCTTTTCCGTGATTACCTCGACCCCCAGGCGGGTCAGGCGGTTGATCAGGTCGAAAATCGACTTCTCGTTGCCCGGGATGATCTTGGAGGAAAAGATCACGGTATCGCCGCGTTCGAGTTCCACGGCCGGATGGTTGCCGTCGGCGACACGCGAGAGCGCGGCGTTCCCCTCACCCTGGCAGCCGGTCATCATGTAGAGTACCTTGTCGGAAGGCAGATGCTCGGCATCGCGATCGCTGAGAAAGCGCATGCCGCGCGGCAGGTAGCCGGTCTCGCGCGCGCAATCGAGGATGCGGAAGATCGAACGCCCGACCGCCACGACGCTGCGCCCATTTGCGGCCGCGGCTTCGTGGATGGTCAGCAGCCGGGCAAGATTGCTGGCGAAGGTGGTGACCACCACCCGGCCGTCGATCTCGCCGATCAGTTCGGTGAGGCTGCGGCGGACGTCGGCTTCCGAGCCGGAGGTGCCCGAACGGAAGACGTTGGTGGAATCGCAGACCATGGCGAGAACGCCCTCGTCGCCGAAGGCCTCAAGCGCCGCCTCGTCGGTCGGTTCGGAGATCAGCGGGTCGGGGTCGAGTTTCCAGTCGCCGGTGTGCATGATGCTGCCCAGCGGCGTGGTGATTTTCAGCGCATTGGGCTCAGGTATCGAATGGGTCAGCGTCACCAGTTCGACCTTGAAGGGATCGAGGTCGATGGTGCCGCCCAGGGGCACTTCGGTGATCACCATATTCTCGATGCCGTCGGCACCCTCGTCGATCTTGCGACGCAGCAGAGCTGCAGCAAAAGGGCTGGCATAGACCGGGCAGCGCAGCAGAGGCCACAGGTAGGGTACCGCGCCCAGGTGATCCTCGTGGGCATGGGTAATGACCAGGCCGACCAGCTTGTCACGGCGCTGCACGATATAGGTCATGTCGGGCATCACCAGGTCGATGCCGGGCAGTTCCTCGCCGGCAAAGGTGATACCGAGATCGCACATCAGCCATGAGCCGTCGTATTCGTAGAGATTGAGGTTCATGCCGATCTCGCCTGCCCCTCCCAGGGGCAGGAAATGCAGCGCCGGCTGGGCGCGCGGCACGATCAATGCTCCCCGGCGGTGGAGCGGCGCCACACCTCGCGCAGGCCGCGCACGGTGATGTCGGGGTCGAAACTGTCGATGGCGTCGGTCGCCGCGTCGAAAAGCGGCGCCAGGCCGCCGGTGGCGATGACACGCATGGGCTGGTCGTATTCCTTCTTGATGCGGGCGACGACGCCCTCGATGAGGCTGACATAACCCCAGTACACGCCCGACTGCATGCACGCCACCGTACTGGTGCCGATCACCTTGGCCGGCTTGGCAACGCCAATGCGCGGCAGGCGGGCTGAAATGCGGTGCATGGCATCCAGCGCCAGGTTGATGCCAGAGGCGAAGACGCCGCCGGAAAAACCGCCGTCGTCATCGACCACGTCGAAGGTGGTGGCTGTGCCGAAGTCGATGACAATCAACGGGCCGCCGAAGCGGATGAAGGCGCCCACGGCGTTGACGACGCGATCCGCCCCCGCCTCGGCCGGGGAATCGATGCGCAGGGGAATGCCCAGGGTGGCGTTTTCGCCGACGACGATGGGGTCGGTGTGGAAGTGCTTGCGGCACAGGGTTTTCAGGTCGAAAAGCGCCTGGGGCACGACGCTGGAAATGATCGCATGACCGATGCGCTTGGAATCGACATCGTTCAGGGCGAGCAGCTGATGCAGCCACACGGCGTATTCGTCACCGGTGCGGTCCGTGCGGGTGCCGATGCGCCACTGCCCCAGCAACGCCTCACCCTCGAAGACGGCAAACACGGTGTTGGTGTTGCCCTGATCGATCGCCAGAAGAAGACCCTTCATGCCGCGTCCTCCAGGAAAAGAGAGCCGGAAACCACACGCTGACGCGTCCGATCAGGACTCTCCAGGACCAGCGCACCGTCAGCATCAATGTCGACCAGTGCACCGGAAAGCCGCCTGGGACCGTCCTCGATGCGCACGGTGCGGCCAAGGCCCGCGGCCCGGGCCAGCCAGGCCTCACGCAGTGCGGCAAAACCACCCCTGCCCCAGAGTTCGCAACGCGCGTGGAGCCGGTCTGCAAGCGCCGCAAGCATGCAATCGCGTCCGATGCCCGGCGCGCCAAGGCCGGCCAGATCGCCGATCCGCAGACCGGGCAGGTCGGGATGGCTGACCAGATTGATGCCGATGCCGATGATCACATGCTCCACCCGATCGCCCGAGGACGCTGCCTCCACAAGGATGCCGCTGACCTTGTGGCGCTCGACATGCACATCGTTGGGCCACTTGCAGCGCGCAGACGCAAGCCGGGGCGCGACGATGTCGATGGCCTCGGCGACCGCCAGACCGGAGACAAGGGCAAGCTGGGCAGCCTGACCGGGCCCGCCCTGGGGCCGCAGAATGAAGGATGTATAGGAGTTGCCCGCCGAGGAGGCGAAAGACTTGCCGCTCCGGCCCCTGCCCGCGGTCTGGTTTCTGGCCCGTACCACGGTCCATGCCGGCGCGCCCGCCACGGCCAGTTGTGCTGCCTCGTCGTTGGTGCTGCCGACGATATCGAGATCGATCAGGTCGAAGGGCGCCGGCAGCGCCATGCTCACTCCAGGACGGCGGTCTGCGCCTCACCACCGGCGACAATGCCGAGCGAGCGCGAGGCCGCGTCGGCGCCATCAAGCACGGGGCCCGTGTAGACGAAGAAGAGCAGCGTGAAGGCCGCAGCGATGCCGATCACCCAGGAGAGCTCGCGGCCGACGGGACGGTCGAAGGCATCGCCCGCCTCGTCGAAGTACATCACCTTGACGATGCGGATGTAATAGAACGCGCCCACGGC
>CALGGB010000228.1 GCA_937880925.1 uncultured Rhodospirillaceae bacterium
CGGGCGGCCGTTGACGAAGAGATACTGGCCCTGGTTGGTCGGCCGGTTGAGCGTCGGCAGGCCGGTGTGGCCGGTGAGCAGAACCTCCTCGCGCCGGGCCTCGACCGGCACCGCGTTGTCCTGAAAGGCACGGCCCATGACCGCGCCCAGGCGGCGCAGGCGGGCATCGAACAGGTCACCTGCCTGGGCCTCGTAGGAGAGGCTGGCGCGGCCCTCCAGCGACAGTGAAAAGGCGACCTCGGGATGGGCCATGGCCAGCCGCTTCAGCATCTCCGAAACCGCGCCGTTCTCGGCGCGCTCGCTTTTCAGGAACTTCAGGCGGGCCGGGGTGGCAAAGAAAAGATCGGCGACTTCCACGGTCGTGCCCTGACCGCGCGCGGCCGGTTCGGGACCCGATACCCTGCCGCCCTCGACACGGATTTCCCAGGCGCTGTCGTCGCCCTGCTGGCGCGTGACGATGCGCAGGCGCGCCACCGCGCCGATCGAGGGCAGCGCCTCGCCCCGGAAGCCCAGGGTTGCGATCTCGGTGAGGTCGTCACCGGCAAGCTTGGAGGTGGCATGGCGCTCGATCGCCAGCACCAGATCGTCCTGCGACATGCCCATGCCGTCGTCGCTGACGGCGATGAACCCCCTGCCGCCGCCGTTGACCACCACGTCGACACGGCTGGCGCCGGCATCGATGGCGTTTTCCACCAGTTCCTTGACGACCGAGGCCGGGCGCTCGATCACCTCTCCCGCGGCGATGCGGTTGACGGTGGTTTCATCGAGGCGGCGAACCGCGCTCATAGCGCCCTGCTCGCCAGCGCAGCGCGCGCCCGGCGCTTGCCGTCCTCGACCGCGGGCTGGCCGAAGGGATCAACACCCATCAGGTGACCGGCCAGGATCGTTTCCAGCATGAAGTGCATGAAGAGGGCGCCCAGCGCCCGCTCGTTGATGTGCTCGACCATGATGGTACGCACCGGCACGCCGGCGGCTGCCAGCGATTCGACCGTTGCCTCGCGCTCGGCCTCGAAGAGATCGCCCAGGGTGCGCCCGGCGAGGTAGTCCAGCCCCGCGATCTCGCCAAAGGCCGGTCCGGTGCCGGCGCTGGGATGGCCGATGACGGTGAGCCACTTGTCGCGCGGGCCGTCGATCCAGAGCTGAAGCTGGCTGTGCTGGTCGGTGACGCCGCGCGCGACCAGCGGATTGGTGCCCATGCCGCCCTTGCCCAGGCTTTCGGCCCAGAGCTGGGCATACCAGTGACCAAGGCTTGCCAGGCGGTCGGCATAGACCAGCATGGCGTGGGTCGTCATTGCCCTGCTGCGTTCCAGCGCGACCGCCAGGGCGGCGCCGCGCGCAGGATCGGCCTTGGCGCCCTGCGCCAGCGCATTGTCGAGCACGCTTGCCGCCCCCTGGCGCAGGGCCGCGGCATCGAGCCCGCCCAGCAGAGCCGGCAGCATGCCCACAGAGGAGAGCACCGCGTAGCGCCCGCCGATGTCGGCGGCGTGGTCGAAGATCACCGCGCCCAGGCGCTCGGCATGGTCGCGCAGGGGCCGGCTGCCCGGTTCGGTAATGACGGTGAAGTTGTCGACCCCGAACGGCACGCCCGCCGCGTCCAGCCAGCGGGCCGCCAGCACGGTCTGGGCCACGGTCTCCACGGTCGAGCCGGACTTGGAGACGGCCAGGATGTGGGTGCGGCGGGGGTCGAGGCTGTCGAGCGTGGCCTTCCAGGTCTGGGGATCGACGTTGTCGATCAGATGGCAGCGCACGCGCGGTGCGGTCGCCAGGGCGAGCAGGCTGCGCGCGCCGAGGCTGGAGCCGCCGACGCCCAGCAGCAGCACGTCATCGGCGCCCGCTGCAATGGCATCGGCGCGCTCGGCAAGGTCCGCGAGATCGCCCTGTTCATGGGCAATGGTGAGGCAGGCGAGCCTGCCCGCCGCCACATCGGCGCTCAGCGCGGCGCAGGCCGACGCAAGGGCGTCCGTGCATGGTTCTGCATGCGCGACAGGGCAGTGGTCGAGCGATTGGAAATAGGGCTGGGGGGTCATGGTTTCCTCAGGCGCGAGACTAGTGCGGATGGCGACGCGAGGAAACAGCAGGTAAGCAACCGGACGCCTGACCATGAACGCCCGTAACGGCGCAAGGATGCACTGGCCTCAGGCGGATTCCGTCTCCATGCGCTCCAGCCAGTCGGCGACAAGCGCACGGAAGAGCTCGGGGCGTGCCGGTGCGATGAGGTGACCGCCGAGATCGAGAACGGCAAAGCTGGCACGCGGATAGTCCTCGACCGAAGGCCAGGCATCGCGGTAACCGGCGACCGGGTCCTGCCGCCCGCACAGAATGAGCGAAGGGCCCGGGAACGGCGCCGGCGGCGCCAGATCGAAACTGTAGGCGTAGTGCTCGGGCTCCCAGCTTTTCAGCGCGAAGCTTTCCTGGAGCAGGGCGCGCGCCGGCGCCATGTTGCGCTGGTGCCAGGCGGCAATGGCGAGGTCGTGGACCGGCTGAAGGAACTGCAGCGTGCCCAGCGCTGGCCCCGCGGCATCGGCAAAGCCTGCTTCCTGGCGCAGCGCCACGGGTACTGGAACCGTGCGCTCTGCGTAGTCGGTGACAAAGGGCGTGCCATTGAACATGACACCGAGCAGACGCTCTGGGCAGCGGCGGACGAGGCCGCGCACCAAATGGCCACCGACCGACATGCCGCTTGCTGCATAATGCTGGCCCGGAAGCACCGCTTCGACGAAAGCCAGAACCGCGGCCAGGATATGATCGTGGTTGATCATGCCTTCCGCCACGCCGGTGCGGCCATGGCCCGGCAGATCGGGATAGAGCCGCAACCAGCCTGAGTGATCGGCAAAGGCCGGCTCCATCTCCTCCATCATGTGGCGATGGTCGAGATAACCGCCGTGCAGCATCAGCATGGGCCTGCCCGCACCGACGCATTCGTAGTGCAGGTCGAAGCCTTCGAGATGAACCAGCATGTTGCGTACCCCGCGAAATCCGCGGGCATCCTGCCCTAATTCGCGACGCTTGGCGTGACCCCCTCGGGTCGGCCGGTGACGACGACCAGCATGTTGTCGGGATCGAGCAGGCGGGCGGCGACGCGCTGAACGTCCTCCGGCGTCACCGCATCGATGTAGCTGTTGCGCTGCTCCAGGTAATCAGCGCCCAGGCGGTCGACCTGCATGGTGACGAGCATCGAGGCGATGCCGGCGTTCGAGGAAAGCTGCAGCGGGAAGGAGCCGGTGAGATAGGCCTTGGCGTCGTCGAGTTCGGTCTGGCTGATGCCGTTTTCGACGACATCGGCGAGCACGTCGCGGATGACGTCCAGGGTTTCCCCGGCCCGCGCATTCTGCGTGCCGGCCGAACCGAGCCACAGGCCGGCATGTTCGTAGGGATAGAGATAGGTGCCCACGGAATAGACCAGGCCGCGCTTCTTTCTCACCTCCTCGAACAGGCGGGTGTTGAGGCCGCCGCCGCCGAGCGCCTTGTTGAGCACGAAGGCGGCATAGAAATCGGGATCGTCGCGCGAGATGCCGGGCAGGCCGAAAGCGATGGCGCTCTGGGGAACGTCCATGTCGATGACCTCGACCTTGCCGGCCTGGGCGGTGACATCGGGCACGTCCAGCGTCGCGCCGGTTGCAGGCAGGCCGGCAAAGGCCTTGTCGACCAGGGGGGCGAGCGTGGCGGCATCGATGGCGCCGACGGCGGCGACGATCAGCCGGTCGCGTGCAAAGGCGTCCGTCACGAAACCATGAAGCTCGGCATCGGTGATCTCGGCGACCGATTCTTCCGTGCCGTCGACCGGCCGGCCATAGGGATGATCGGGAAAGGCCGCTGCGGTAAAGGCATCCCAGGCGACCGCATTGGGGTCCTCGGCGGCGCTGCGCAGGCTGATCAGAATCTGGCCGCGGATGCGCTCGACCGGCTCGGGATCGAAACGCGGCTCGTTCAGCGCCAGGCGCAGCAGTTCGAACGCCTCGTCCTGGTTCTCGATGAGGGTGGTGAGGCCGCCGTGGAACTCGTCGCGCCCTGCATCGAAGGAAAGTTGCACGGAAAGCTCGTCGAGCCGGTCCTGGAAGGCCTTGCTGTCGAGATCGCCCGCACCCTCGTCGAGCAGGCCCGAGACCATGTTGGCGATGCCCGGCCTGTCGGCGGGATCGAGCGAGGCGCCGCCGCGGAAGGCGAAGTCGAGCGCAAGGATCGGAATCGTCGGTTCGCTCTTCAGCCAGACCTCGATGCCGGCAGGCGTCGTGAAGGTCTCGATGCCCTCTGCGCGCGCCGGGGCGGCAAAGGCGAGGACGGCGATGACCAGGAGGACGGCGGGTTTCATGAGCTTAAGCATCGTCGCCTCCCTGGGGCAGCAGGACCCCGGTGACTTCGGTCCCGGGCACGATGATCTCGCGCGCTGCCTGGTTGACCTGCTCGACCGTCACCTCGGCAATCTTCTCGGGCCAGGCCTCGATCTCCTCGATCGAGAGGCCGACGGCGAGCGAGGCGCCGTACCAGTTGGCGATGGAGGAAACGCTGTCGCGGGCATAGATCAGGTCGGCGGCCATGCGCGTCTTGGCCCGGTCCAGCTCCTCCTGCGTGATGCCGTCGGCGAGCAGGGTGGCGATCCCGGCGCGCAGGGCGGCCTCGGCCTCCTCGGCGGTCCTGCCGTCGGCGGGCACGATCCAGAAGCCGAAACGCGAGGGATCGAGCGCATCGGAATCGTACCAGGCGCCGGCAGAGGCGGCGATCCCCTTGTCGACCACCAGATCGCGGTAGAGCCGGCTGGTGGTGCTGCCCGAAAGAACCTCGGCCAGGGCCTCCAGGGCATAGGCGGTCTCCGACGGGCCGGTGACGTGGGTCGGCGCCATGTAGGACATCTGGATGCTGGGCTGGGCGGCGCGCGGATCTTCCATGACGACGCGGCGCGCGGCCGACTGCGGCGGGTCGCCGGCGCGCACCCGCGGCGCGACCTCGGCGGCCGGAATTCTGCCGAAGGTCGCCTCGGCCAACGGGCGCACCTCATCAAGCGTGACGTCGCCCGCGATCACCAGGATCGCGTTGTTGGGCGCGTAGTGTGCGCGATAGAAATCGACCACGTCCTGGTGCGTCAGCCCCTCGATCTCGTGGTTCCAGCCGATCACCGGCCAGCCGTAGGAGTGGATGTAGTACTGCGCGGCGCGGACCTGCTCGGAGAGGATGGCGCTTGGGTTGTTGTCGGTCCGCATGCGGCGCTCTTCCAGGATGACCTGGCGCTCGGTCTCGACATCCTCGTCGGAGATGACGAGGCCGGTCATGCGTTCGGCCTCCAGGCCCATGACCAGCTCCAGCCGGTCGGCGGCGACATTCTGGAAATAGGCGGTGTAGTCGTAGCTGGTGAAGGCGTTCTCGGTGCCGCCGTTGCGCGCCACGATGTAGGAGAACTCGCCGTCGGGCGTCGTCTCCGTGCCCTTGAACATCAGGTGTTCGAGGAAGTGGGCCAGGCCGTTCTTGCCCGCGGTCTCGTCGGCCGAGCCGACCTTGTACCAGACCATCTGCGTGACGACCGGGGCGCGGTGGTCGGGGATGACCACGACCTCCATGCCGTTCTCCAGGGTGAAGCTCTCGGCGCCGAACATGCCGGCCCGGGCCGACACGGATTGGGCCGGCAGGGCCAGAACGAGAAGCAGCAGAACGGGAATCAGACGTGGCAAGCGGTGCATGGGCGCCCTCGGTTGCGGATCGGCCGGTAACTTGTGGGGCAGATTATGGCCGCGATGTGACCCCGGTGAGCCGCCTCGCGGGGCTGTGAAGTCGCGTGCGCGAAAACGCGCAGAAAAAGGTGCGAGCGCGGGAACGCGCGGATAGCGAAACATGCACGGAATACGTCGGGACCGGACCGGCCGATCAGAAGATGCCGAACACGCTGTCGAGCCAGGTGTCGTCGTCGATCGGCGTGCCCTGCTCGATCGCCACGTCTTCGCCGACATCGGGCCCCTCGGCCAGTTCGACCGAGCCGCCGCTGGGGTAGTTGCCGAACAGCAGCGCATCGACCAGAGCGGGCGGGCCGGTGAGCAGCGCGTTTTCGTGGTTGAGCGTCTGGCGGATCGCCGGATTGGCCTCCAGCACGCCGGCGCGGATCAGCAGGCTCTGCTCACCCATGGTGGCGTTGAGCGTGGTGATGTCGATCTCGCTGCCCACCGTCTCGTCGGCGATGACCGTGCTTTCGGCCTGCTTGGCGCTTTCGGGCCGCGCGCCGAAATCGGGCGGCACGGTGAGCGGCACGGCCCGCGACCGGGTGACCTCGCTCGCCGGCATGTAGCCGCGTCCGGCCTGTTCGTTGCTGTTGCCGCAGGCACCGAGCAGCAACAGGCACAGCACCAGGGCGGATGAGGAGAGGGAGAAACGGCTCATGGGATCAGAAGATACCCTCGAGCAGGCCCTTTTGCTCCGGCTCGATGATGACACCATCGAAGTCGCCCTCGTTGGCCGGCAGACCGAGAGCGGCGTTGTTCTGCAGGCGCTGCTTCTCGGCCACCGGATCGATCACGACCTCGGTCTCATCGGGATGATCGCGCCAGAACTGCAACTGCTCGTAGAAGCTGTGCTCGGTAAGGTACTTTTCGTGTTCGATGTCGATCGTCTCGCGAATCTCGGGTTCGGCGGCTTCGGCCCGGGCATCGGCCATCAGCATGCTTTCGGCCATGCTGGGCTGGCTGGTGCTGACGATCTGGCCGCCCAGCAGCACACTCATCGCCTGCTGTTCGGGCTGCAGCTCCTGGGGCCGGTTCATGCCCGGCTGGGGCTCCGGCAGCACGTCGAGCGTGGGCGGCATGGCCAGCGGCGCGCGTGTGACGACGTTGAACTCGTCGGGCGGCTTCTTGGTCAGGCCCAGCGAATCGCGCGCGGCCTGGCAGGCCGAGAGCGAGAGGCCCAGGGCGAGCGCCAGCAGGCCCGGAAGGGCGGCGCGGCGGGTTGCGGCAAGAAAAGCGTTCATGGGGCAGACCATAATCCAGATCGGGGCCGACCGGAAACGCCGCGCACGGGAAATCGCGCGGCCCGGCGGCCGGCATCACGCCTTGGGTATCTTGTCCGAACTTTGGGGCGTCATGATGGCATCGAGCACCAGCAGGAGGACGCCCACGGTGATCGCGGCATCGGCGATGTTGAAGGCGGGCCAGCTCCAGCCCGCGACGTGGAAGTCGAAGAAATCGGCGACGGCGCCGTACTGCACGCGGTCGAGCGCATTGCCCAGCGCGCCGCCGATCACCAGGCCGATGGCGATGGCCGGCAGGCGGGTGCGCACCCGCGCCAGCCAGACCACCAGGCCGATGGAGACCGCGACCGCCAGCGCCGTCAGCAGCCAGCGCGTCACCTCCTCGCCGGAGTTGAACATGCCGAAGCTCACTCCCCGGTTCCACACCATGACGATGTTGAAGAAGCCGGTGAGCCGGACCGGCTCGAAGTTGAGGCCGTTCAGGAACTCGATCAGCACGGCCTTGGAGACCTGATCGGCGATCAGGATGACCGCGGCGATCGAAAGGCCAAGCGTGAGGGTGCGCGCGCGTGTCAGCTTCCGACCTCCGTGACGTCGGCGACCTCGGCGACGGCCGTGGCGCAGCGCCGGCAGGTGTCCGACATGATCGGGTCCTGGCCGACCTCCTCCAGCACCATCCAGCAGCGCTCGCAGCGCTGGCCGTCGGCCATGTGGACGACGACGCCGATGTCCTTCACGTCCTCCAGGCGGTATGCCTCGGCAGGCGCCTCGCCCTCCTTGACCGTCACCCCGGAGGTGATGGCGATCTCGGCAAGGTCCAGGCCCTCCAGCGCGGCGATGTCGGCGGCCGTCGCCCAGACATGAGGATGGGCCTGGAGGCTCGCCCCCAGGCGCTTCTCGCGGCGCTCGACCTCGATGGCGCCGGTGACGACGCGGCGCAGGCGGCGGACCCTGGCCCACTTGGCCGCCAGCTTGTCGTCGCGCCAGTCGGCGGGCACGTCGGGGAAGAGGCGGCGGTGCACACTCTCGCCCTCGCCGGGGAAGCGGGTCAGCCAGGCCTCCTCGGCGGTAAAGGCGAGGATCGGCGCCAGCCATGCAGTGAGGCAGGAGAACAGGTGGTCGAGCACGGTGCGCGCGGCACGGCGGCGCACGGTGTGGGCGGCATCGCAGTAGAGCGCGTCCTTGCGGATGTCGAAGTAGAAGGCCGACAGGTCCGTGGCGCAGAAGTTGTGGAGCGCGATGAACAGTTCGTGGAAATCGAAGTCGGCGATGTTCTGGCGCACCTGCGCGTCGAGTTCCGCCAGGCGATGGAGCACCCAGCGCTCCAGCTCCGGCATGTCCGTAACGTCGATGCGCTCGTCATCGCTGAACCCGGCGAGGTTGCCCAGCAGGTAACGCAGGGTGTTCCTCAGACGGCGGTAGCTGTCGGCCTGGTACTTCAGGATTTCGTCGGAGATGCGCAGGTCTTCGCTGTAGTCGGCCGAGACGACCCAGATGCGCAGGATGTCGGCGCCAAGCTGGTCGATCACCTTCTGGGGTGCCACGACATTGCCCAGCGACTTCGACATCTTGCGGCCCTCGCCGTCCATGACGAAGCCGTGCGTCAGCACCGCGTCATAAGGCGCGCGCCCGCGCGTGCCGCAGCTTTCCAGCAGCGAGCTATGGAACCAGCCGCGATGCTGGTCGCTGCCTTCGAGGTATAACGAGGCGGGCCATTGCAGGTCCTCGCGCTGTTCCAGGCAGAAGGCGTGGGTGCTGCCGGAATCGAACCAGACATCCAGGATGTCGGTCACCTGCTCGTAGTCCTCGGCCTTGTAGTCGTTGCCGAGGAAACGCTGGGGGTCGTCGGCGAACCAGACGTCGGCCCCCTCCTCCTCCACCGCCGTGGCGATGCGGTCGATCACGGCCTGGTCGCGCAGGATCTCGCCCGTTTCCTTGTGGACGAAAACGGCGATGGGCACGCCCCAGGCGCGCTGGCGCGAGAGCACCCAGTCGGGCCGGGTCTCGATCATGCCGCGCAGGCGGGTCTTGCCCGCGGCAGGCACGAAGCGGGTAGTATGGATGGCGGCGAGGGCCGTGTCGCGCAGGGGTTTTTGTCCTTCCAGGGGGGCGTTCTCCATCGAGACGAACCACTGGCTGGTGTTGCGGAAGATCAGCGGCGCTTTCGAGCGCCAGCTATGGGGATAGCTGTGGCGCAGGCTGCCCTTGCCCAGCAGCGCACCGGCGGCGGCCATGGCGCGGATCACCGCGACATTGGCGTCACCCTCCTTGCCTTCGGGCGTCAGCACCCGCGCGCCGGCAAACAGCGGCACATGGTCGAAATAGGCGCCGTCCTCGCCCACGGTGTGGGGCACCTCGATGCCGTGCGCCATGCCCAGCACCCAGTCCTCGGCACCATGGCCCGGCGCAATGTGGACAAAACCCGTGCCCTGCTCGGTGGTGACATGGTCGCCCGCCAGCAGGGGCACGTCGTAGTCGTAACCCTGGCCGCGCAGGGGATGGGCGCAGACCGTGCCCGCCAGATCGGACCCCTTGAAGGCGGCGAGTTCCTTGTGGCCGGCGATGCCGGCGCGCTTGAGCGACTCCTCCATCAGTTCGGCGACGTAGAGCAGCTTCTGCCCGACCTGCGCGCCGGACTTCTCGGCAAGCTCCGTCACCTCGATCAGGCGGTAGTCGAAGTCCTTGCCGTAGGCGATGGCGCGGTTGCCCGGCATGGTCCAGGGCGTCGTCGTCCAGATGACGACAAAGGCGCCCTCCAGCTCCGGGCGGGAGGCGGTGACCACGGGGAAGGCGATGTCGATCGTGAACGACTTGTGCTCGTGGTACTCGACCTCGGCCTCGGCCAGCGCCGTCTTCTCGACGCAGGACCACATCACCGGCTTGGAGCCGCGGTAGAGCATGCCGTTCATGACGAACTTGCCGAGCTCGCGCACGATCTGCGCCTCGGCGGGATAGGCCATGGTGGTGTAGGGGTTCTTCCAGTCGCCGGTGACGCCCAGGCGCTGGAACTCCTCGCGCTGCACGCCGATCCAGTGGTCGGCGAACTCCCGGCACTCGCGGCGGAAGGCGACGATGTCGACCTCGTCCTTGTTCTTGCCCGCGGCGCGGTACTTCTCCTCGATCTTCCACTCGATGGGCAGGCCGTGGCAGTCCCAGCCCGGCACATAGTTGGCGTCCTTGCCCAGCATCTGCTGGGAACGGTTGATGACGTCCTTGAGGATCTTGTTGAGCGCGTGGCCGATGTGCAGGTGGCCATTCGCGTAAGGCGGGCCGTCGTGCAGGATGAACTTCTCGCGGCCCCGGGAATCCTCGCGGAGCACGCGGTAGAGGTCCATCGCCTCCCAGCGCGCGAGCAGCTCGGGCTCCCGCTGGGGCAGGCCGGCGCGCATGGGGAAGTCGGTTTCGGGCAGGAACAGGGTCGACTTGTAGTCGGCGGTCATGGAAGACGTTTCCGATGTCGTGGGCGGATGCGGGCGAACGCGACGTTCCCGGCCCTCAGACGAGGACCGGGCCTGTAATTCGCAGGCTCCCGCCGACTATGCAAGACCGCGCTGACG
>CALGGB010000229.1 GCA_937880925.1 uncultured Rhodospirillaceae bacterium
GCCAGTTTGAACCGTCCCCAGGCGCGCGAGGCACGCGCGGTCAGCCGCACGGAGCGATCGGCATCCTCCGTGCCGCTTGCCCGGGTGCGCAGCGCCGGCTTCAGCAGCACGGGAAGCCGCAGCTCCTCGGTATCGCTGGCAAAGTCACGATGGCTGACGGGCAATCCGAAGAATCCGGCAAACCCCATGGTGGCGATGCCCGGATCGGCGGCTTCCAGCGCCCGGCGAAACACTTCCGAGCGCACGTCGATGCAGAACACGGCCTGGAGCGATGGGGTCTCTGTGGCAGCCTTCTCAAGCGGCGCCGCAAGGCTCGCGGCAAGCACGCGCTGGCCTGCCCGCTCGGCAGCCTCCTGCAGGATGGCATCGGCGACCAGATCGGCAGCAGGATCCAGCGGCTGGCCATAGGCGGCGCGGGCGTCCTGCCAGGTTGCCGCGACACGCTCGCCGCAGCGCTGCAGAAGGGCCTCCTCCCAGACCAGGCGAAGCGCCAGAAGTTCGCTCGCCGTGGTATCGGTCCGGCCATCCAGCTCGGCCTGCCACTGCAGATAACGCCCGTATTGCGCCCATCCTCCGAGATCCATCAGCAGGCGATGGAAGTAGGCCTCCTGCTCACCGGACCCCAGGCCCAGGGTGGTTGCCGCGCGGGCGATGGCCTCATGGGCCTCGGCAGGCGCCGTGGCGACGTGGGTGCAGAACCCCTTGAGTCCGGCGATCTCCGGCGTCAGGTCATGGCTGGCGAAGGTCCGCCAGCGCCGATAGGGTCCGCCATGCCGGGGGGCGGCCCAGAGGGCCTGACCGCGGTCGAAGTGACCCGATGCCCATGCGCCGATACGGCTTGCCACCAGGCCCGGCCAGTCGATTCCGGTCGCCGCCTCGGCCAGTTCCGCGATCGTGGGCAAGGCGCGCGGTGTTGTCCCCTCGCCGGCCGCAGCCTGCTTGAGCGCGGCAAGGTCCCGGGGACGCCGCGGGTCCTGTGATGCTGCCAGGGCGGCGGCGAGGTCCTCGTCGCGGATGCGGCCATCGACGATCCGCTCCCGGTACCAGGCGCGCGGCATCGTCGCCCGCGCCCCCGCTGCACGGCCGAGGCGCGCGGCAGCCGTGCTCAGTCCCTCGCCGCTCTGGCCGAGGAAGGGGTTGACCGCGACGCTGGTGGCAAGCGGCCACAACGGCGGGATGGCATGGACTGCCGCAGCGATGGCAGGATTGGGGTCCGTCATGGTGGAAACCTCCGACAGGGATGTTCAGGCCGGGTGCCGGGACGACCAGCCCCCGAGCAGGCGGTCGCTTACCGCATTGGCGTAGAGCCCGTTGGCAAGGTGGGTGCGCAGACCCGAGGCGGCGGGATGAGCCGACCACAAGGGGAACATTGCCTGCGCCACCGCCACGCCCCCGAAGCTGAGGACGGCAAGCACGATCAGGGTCCATTCGAGGGGGCCGGGAGCCGGAGGCGGCGGGAAGACCGATGCCGTCAGGGCCTCCGCCCCGGACTGCAGGGCGAAGTAGCCGACCGCCGCGGCCAGCGAGAAAAGCCCGGTGCGCAGCGCCAGGGGTCGCGGCGCGAGTTCGGCCAGCCCCTGGGCCAGGAGATAGGCGGTGCCGAAGATCAGGATGGCGCCCAGCGCGATGGCCTGGGGCGACTTGCCGGCAAAGCCGAAGAGCGTACCGACCACCACGTAGATCAAGAGCGCCAGCCCGAAGGCGCGCATCACCGCCAGGCCGCTGGGCACCGCAACCGGTCCCGGCCGCGCAATCGCAGCGACCTGCTCGATGGCCTGGCCCGAGGCCAGGAAGGCATGGGTCTTGTAGAGCGAGTGGGCGACGATATGGAGCAGCGCGAGGGGGAAAAGGGCCAGGCCGCACTGCATGATCATGAAGCCCATCTGGGCGATCGTGGACCAGGCCAGCGAGGTCTTCACCGCCGACTGGGTGAGCATGACCAGGCCGCCGACAATCGCCGTCAGGCCGCCGAGACCGACCAGAGCCGCCAGGACCACGGGTGCGGTGAGCATGACGTCGGCCAGGCGGATCAGCAGGAAGCCGCCGGCGTTGATGACGCCGGCATGGAGCAAGGCCGAGACCGGCGTCGGCGCCTCCATCACCTCGGTGAGCCAGCCGCCTGTCGGAAACAGCGCCGACTTCAGCACCGCGGCAAACGCCAGCAACACAGCCGCCCAGGGCATCAGGTCGGGCACCTGCGCTTCCCGCGCGCGCTCCAGGATGGTGGCGATGTCGTCGGTGCCGCAGGCGATGACCAGAAGCAGGGAGGCGCTGACGATGGCGGCGTCGCCCAGCCGGGCCATGATGAACTTCTTGCGCGCCGCGCGCTGCGCGCCGGGCCGGTCGGGGTAGAAGAGCAGCAGGCGGTGCAGGCAGAGGCTGGTGGCGATCCAGGCCATGACCAGCAGACTGAGCGAACCCGCCTGCACCAGCAGCAGCACCGCGGCGAGGGTGGCGCAGAGCCAGCCGGCAAAGGCGCCCTGGCGAGCCTCGCCGTCGAGGTAGGTCGACGAAAAGCGGACGACGATCCAGCCGATGAAGGATACCAGCGCCAGCATGGTCGCGCTGACCGCATCGAGACGCACCGAAAGGCCCAACCAGCCCGTTCCCAGGCGCGGTCCGGGCAGCGTGCCGCCCAGAGCGACGATCAGCACCGCACCGGCCGCCGCGAACACGGCGACCAGGGCCAGCAGTTCGGCGGCGGCCAGGACGCGGCGCGGACGCAGGCCGGGACGGGCAAAACACGACGCGGCAGCCATGGTTAGCGCGAGGGGACAGACAAGAGCGACCAGGGCAGCGGATGGGGGCACGGCGCGTCCTTCCTGTGTGGTTGGCAGCGCAGACATAGGCGGTAGCACATTGGGTTAAAAATTCATTGTTATGGCAAAATCGTTCGTATAAATCGAACGATATGCGCGAACTTAATTACCGCCATCTCGGCTACTTCCATGCGGTTGCCCACGACGGCAACCTGACGCGCACGGCCGAACGGCTGAACCTCTCGCAATCGGCGCTGTCGGTGCAGATCCGCAAGCTGGAAGAGCGCCTGGGCCAGAGCCTGTTCGAGCGGCGCGGGCGCCAGCTTCACCTGACCGAAGCCGGCCGCATCGTCCTCGACCATGCCGATGCAATCTTTTCGGCCGGCGAGGAACTGCTCAGCGCGCTGGAGTCTGCGGGCCGCTCGCGCCTCGCCCTGCGGGTGGGGGCGCTTGCGACGTTATCGCGCAACTTCCAGATGGGTTTTCTGGCCCCCGTTCTGGGACGCGACGATGTCGAGCTGGTGCTGCGCTCGGGCACAACGGCCGAACTGCTGCACGGCCTGGAGGCGCTGAACCTCGACATCGTGCTGGTCCAGCAGCCGCCACTACGTGATGCGGTCACCCCGTTTGTCGCCCATCGCCTGGCCGAACAGCGGATCAGCCTGATCGGAACACCCGAACTGCTGGCCGATAGCAAGGCGAGCCTTGCCGAACTGCTATCCCGACACCCTGTGGTGCTGCCGACCCTGGAGAGCAGCGTCAGGACCGACTTCGATGCACTCTGCGCACGCCTGGGCCTGCGCCCAAAGATCGCCGCGGAGGTCGATGACATGGCGATGATGCGCCTGCTGGCGCGCGAAGGCATCGGCCTGGCCGTACTGCCGCCCATCGTGGTCAAGGACGAGCTGGCCAACGGCACCCTGATCGAACGCGATCACCTGCCCGACATCGTCGAGCGCTTCTTCGCCGTCACGGTCCAACGGCGCTTCCCCAATCCGCTGGTCAGCCTGCTGCTTGGCGGCTGACGACCAGCCCGAACCCGCTCACGCCTGCGCGACGCCCCAGATTTCCACGGTGTTGTCGGCCGAGTGCATCATCGGCTTGGCGACCAGCGTGGTCGGCGGCAGGGCGCCGCCGATGCAGCCGGCGACCGTGTCGAGGAACTGGCGCGTCGTCTTTTCGCCTTCGGGGCAGGTGAAGTAGCAGACCATCAGCTTGAGGTCGGCGGTGGTGCGGTTGAAGCCGCGCAGGATGTCCTCGATGTAGCTCATGGTCATGCGCGTCTGGGCGACCATGTCGCCGGGCAGCATGCGCGCGCCGGTGTTGGAATAGGGCTCGGACGGCACCTGGCCGCCCAGCCAGATGGTGTCGCGCAGCCTGATGCCCTGGCGATAGGGCAGTGGGATCGGCCAGTCCCAGACGCGCTTGGGCCAGGAATCGCCGCGCGGGATGTACTTGTCGAAGCCGTTCCACTCCTCGCGCATGGCCAGCACCTCGATCTTGGTGACCGCACCCTCGGGATAGAGGCGCTGGCAGGGCACCACCGTGGCGGGCGGACCGGGTTCGGCGAAGTGGCTGGCGCGGGCACGCGCCAGCGGCGCCCATTGCTCCCGCGTCGTGCCGAAGTAGTAGCCCTCCATCTTGACGCTGTCCTGGGGGCTGGCGCCCAGTTCGGCGAGTGTCGCCTCGTGGTAGCCCATGATGGTGTGGCTCTGGCCGGGGCCGTCGCCGGGCTGGGCGACGTGGTGGTTCTCGTCGGCGGCGGTCCGGTTGGAGACCGCGATGAACTCGCCCGCGCGCAGGCCGCCGGTGACCGCCCTGCCCTTGAACAGATCGGCATAGGCCGCGGGCACCGGACGCGTTGCGACACGGATGTCGCCGCCCTTGCGCCAGTGGCGGCAGGCGATGACCTGGATCTGGATGACCTGACCGTCGAAGGGCTGCAGCGGCTCGGGCACCGTGGAGATCGCGGGCATGGGTTCGTCGGGGAAGTGGGCCGCGATCTTCGCGACGATCTCCCAGTCATCGACCTCGCTGGAGTAGAACGCCTTGATGCGCACGGCATCGGCGAGCGAACAGCTTTCGGCGCGCAGGGCATCGGCGATGTTGGCGACCGCGCCGGCGATCTGGGCATCGAGATCGCCGGGATTTCGAATCTTGCCATGCTCGTCGAAATCGCCGGCGCCGCCGACGAAGGTCAGCGCCCCGGCGGTGCCCGAGACGTGGTGGGTGTGCGCAATCGGCCAGTGCCAGATGTTGGTCATGGATCGAACCTTTCTGCGTGCGTCAGTCTTCGCCGCGCCAGAGTTCGGCGTGGCTTGGGTCATCTTCGAGCATGAAGACCTTGGTCTGGTCGACGATGCCGAGCAGCGAGGCGGTCATCTCCGGCAGCAGGCGCGGCGAGACGCCATAGTCGAACATGATGTAGCCCTTGATCATCACCACGTAATCGGTGCCATCGGCGGTGGGAACATCGAGGCGCTGCGCATCGAAACCCGCTACGGATTGCTCGACGCTGCCGACGATGATGTCGGCAAAGCGCGCCTCGGTCGCGCGGATCGTCGCAAAGAGCTGCGCACCAAGGCAACGCCCATCGGGCCTGCAGCCGTAGAGCGTGATCTGGACCCCGACCTTGTCGCCGGCGCCACTGCCCAGGCTGGGGAAATCCGGGTCGGCGGTACGATCGGTCGGCTCGGGCAGTCCGGCAGCGATCATCGCGGCCCGCGCATCTTCAATCGTCACCCAGGCGACGACCGCCTCATCCTCGGCCCGAACCGGATGATTGCCGATGGCGCAGACAAAAAGCAGCGCCAGCCATGGCAGCAAACGAGGCGCCGTCATTGGCTGCTCCCCTCGCCCATGGCGGCCACGGCCTTCTCGGCATTCGCGGTCATGGTTTCGACCGCGGCGATATTGGCTAGAAGGTTCGTAGGGGTGACGCCGGGGGCCAGATAGACATCGCGCCCCAGCACGAGAAGGCGCTGCCCCTCCTCGCCCACCAGCATCGCCATGGCGGGCGGAACAGTTGAATCGTAGGCTTCGAGGAGAGCGCCACCGACCACGTCGTCAGGCACCTGGACAAAGGCCCTGGCGCGCATCCAGATACAGACCTGCCCGACGCAGCCGATCACCGCAAACACCATCGGCCGCTGCTCGGGTGAGACTGCAACGATCGTGCCGCCCTGGCGCTGCTCCACGGTGTAGCCCGCTGCCACCAGGATCTCCTCAAGGGCTTCGGGCGTGATCTCGTGGATCAGGGAACCGTCCGGGGTCATGGCCTGCGGATCCTGCGCAACACCCGGAAGTGCCGCCGGGCCCAGAAGGCAGGCGGCCAGCAGGAGCCGGCGCAGGGAGAGAAAGAGCACGACGATCAGGCCGTCGAATTGGCCGCGGCGGCGCGCTTGCGGCGCAGTTCGGTGAGGCTGTCGTGGCCGACGTAGAAGTTGTCGGTCTCGACCTCGATGAAGTTGACCCAGATGGAGGTGAGCGGCGACCCGGTCGCTTCGTGGATCGCATCGGCGATCTTGGCCGCCGCGGCGTCCTTCTTCTGCTGGTTGGGGCCCTTGACCCAGAGGACGTCGATCATCGGCATGGTGCAGCTCCGGCTTTGTGGTTGGGTAAAAGCATGCACCGGCAGGACGCAACGATCCAGCGCAGCGTCAGGCCAAGGCTTCCCCCGCGCGGTGGCAGCGCACCGCGTGCGCGGGATCCAACGCCACCAGATCGGGCACTGTCTTGGCGCACAGGGGGATGGCGCGGGGACAACGGCCGCGGAAGGAGCAACCGCCGGGGCCGCCGCCGGCGTCCTCGACGATCACCGCACCGCTTTCAATCGCCTGGCCGGGCTCGGGTTCGAGCACGGCGCCGACCAGCGCGCGGGTATAGGGATGGCGCGGCGCCAGCGCGACCTCGGCAGACGGGCCGATTTCGCACAGGCGACCGCGGTAAAGCACGGCGATGCGCCGGGCGACGGCGCGGACCACGGCGAGGTCGTGGGAGACCATGATGCAGGCGACGCCGCGCGAGGCGCAGAGATCGGCGAGCAGGTTGAGGATCGAGGCCTGGACGGAGACATCGAGGGCGGAAGTGACCTCGTCGCACAGGATGATCTCAGGCTCGGCGGCAAAGGCACGGGCGATGGCGACGCGCTGCTTCTCGCCGCCCGAAAGCTGGCTGGGCAGGCGGTCGAGATAGTCCTCGCCCAGGCGCACGTCGGCCATCAGCGCCGCCATGCGGGGCGCGGCCTCCTGCCCGGTGAGGCCGTGGTAGATCGCCAGCGGGCGGGCGAGGATCTCGCGGATCGTGCGGCGCGGGTTGAGCGAAGCGTCCGGATTCTGGAAGACAAGCTGGACACGGCGCAGCACGTCGCGGGGACGTTCGTCGACGGAGCGGGCAAGGTCGCTGCCGTCGGCGAGCGCGATCGCTCCCTGGTCCAGCGGCCAGAGACCCGCGATGCCGCGCAAAATGGTCGACTTGCCCGAGCCGGATTCGCCGACCAGGCCCAGGACCTCGCCGTGCTCCAGGGTGAAGGAAACGCCGTCGACGGCGCGCGCCGGTTTCGCTCCAGCCATGCCGAAGCGGTCGAAGAGGCCCGGGCGGGCGTAGGTGATAGCGATATCCTCGACCCACAGGACCGGCTGGTGATCGGTGGCCGCTAATGCGGTGGCGGCGAGATCATGCGGCCGCTGCCAGGGGCCGAGCTTCTCGGCAAAGTGGCAGGCGACGGCGCCGCCGGCCAGAGGACGCAGGGGCGGCACCTCGGCGCGGCAGAGGTCCCGCACATGGTCGCAGCGCAGGGCAAAGCGGCAGCCTTGCGGCATCCGGCCCATGGTCGGCGGACGCCCGGCAATCGGCTCGGGCACGGCGCCGGTCTTGAGGCGCGGGATCGAGGCGAGCAGGCCACGGGCATAGGGGTGCCTGGGGCGGACCAGCACGTCGTCGGCACGGCCGGTCTCGACGATGCGGCCGGCGTACATCACCGCGACCTCGTCGCACAGGCGGGCGATGACGCCGATATCGTGGCTGACGCAGACCATGGCGGTGCCGCTCTGGTCGGCGAGATCGCGCAGCAGTTCCAGGATGCGGAGCTGGGTCGTGACATCCAGCCCGGTGGTCGGCTCGTCGAGCAGCAGCAGCACGGGATCGACCGCGACCGCCATGGCGACGGCGATACGCTGCTGCTGACCGCCCAACAGTTCGTGGGGGTAACGGCGCGCCAGTTCGGCCGGGGTGGGCAACTGCACGCGGTCGATGAGATCGAGCACGCGCTCGTGCCGTTCGGCGGGGCCGAGATCGGTGTGGAAGCGCAGCACCTCGTCGATCTGGGCGCCGATGCGCAGCGTGGGGGTGAGCGCCTGGCCGGCATTCTGGGGCACCATGGCGATGCGCTTGCCGCGCAGGCCGTCGAGCTCGGCCTCGGGCATCTCGAAGAGCGAGCGGCCCTCGAAGCGGCAGGCGCCTCGGGTGACCGACAGCCCGGCCTTGGCATGGCCCATGAGGGCGAGCAGCAGGGTGCTCTTGCCGCAGCCCGATTCCCCGGCAAGGCCCAGCGAAACGCCGTGGCGCAGGGCAAGGGAGACGCCGTCGACGATGGCGGCCTGCTCGCCCGCGCGGGTGACAAAGCCGATCTGGAGATCGTCGGTGGCGATGACGTCAGGCCGGGTCTCCATCACACCGCCGACTTCTTCATGCGGTCGACACCCAGCGCCTTGGCGAGGCCATCCGAGAGCAGGTTGATGCCGATGATCAGCGAGGAGAGCGCGATCATGGGTGCGAGCACCGGCCAGGGCGAGACCATCATGGCGCTGCGGGCGTCCGCGATCATCAGGCCCCAGTCGGGCGTGGGCGGAGTCGCCCCGAAACCGAGGAAGGAGAGCGAGCTGAAACCCAGCAGCATCCACGACCAGGTCATGGCGGCCTGGACCGCCAGTGTGTCGAGCACGTTGGGCAGCATCTCGTGAACGATAACCACGCTGCGCCGCTCGCCGCGCGCGCGGGCGGCCAGGATGAAGTCGCGGGTCACCACGTCGAGCGCGGCGGCGCGCACGATGCGCACGATGGAAAGGCCATAGGAGATGCCGAGGATCGGGATCAGCACGCCCATGCCGGTGCCCAGGCCCGCAACGAAGAGCATGACGAACAGGATCCAGGGGATCGCCAGCAGGGCATCGACCATGCGCATCGAGGCCTCGTCGACGAAACGCCCGGCGAAGGCAAGGAAGATGCCGAAGAGGCCGCCCCAGAGGACGGCTACGCCCGTGGCCATGGTCGAGACGAGGATCGCCTCGCGCCCGCCCATCAGGGTGCGGGTGAGAACGTCGCGCCCCAGATGATCGCCGCCCAGCCAGTGCTGCGCCGAGGGGTCGGCGAACATCGCCTTGGAATCCTGCGCGGCGAAGTCGTAGGGCACGACCATCGGCGCGAGCAGCGCGATCGCCAGGTGGACAACGATGATGGCCAGGCCAATGGCGCCCGAGGGACGCGAGAGGACATCGCGGAACCAGGCGGGAAACATCCGGCGTCGGCGGGTTAGCGGTGCGGTGGAAGCCGTCATCCCCGGAAGGTCCGCAGGCGCGGGTTGAGCAGCAGCGAAGCAAGATCGGTGAGGAGGTTCGTGACGATGTAGCCGGTCGCCAGGATCAGCACGATGCATTGGGTGAGCGGCAGGTCGCGGTCGGCCACGGCATCGACCGACAGGCGGCCCAGCCCCGGAAAGTTGAAGACCGATTCGATGACCACGACGCCGCCCAGCAGCCAGGCGACGGTGAGGCCGATGACGTTGATCGCCGGCAGCAGCGAATTGGGCAGGACATGGCGCAGCAGGATCCAGCGGAAGGGCAACCCCTTGAGGCGCGCCATGGCGACGTATTCGCTCTCCATGACGTCGATCACGCTGGAGCGGACCATGCGCAGGATGTGGGCGGCAAAGACCAGCGCCAGGGCAACGGTGGGCAGGATCGTGCTGCCGAGCAGGACGCCGATGGGCGCATCGGCGGGCGCGGTGACGACGCCGCTGGTCCAGCCCAGCGAGATGGAAAAGACGAGGATCAGCAGGGTCGCCGAGACGAATTCCGGCACGGTCATCGCCAGGATGCTGGTGGAGGAAAGCACCATGTCGACCGGCTTGTCGCGCCGTATCCCGGCGATGATGCCGAAGAAGATGGCAAGCGGGATGCCGAACAGCGAGGCCGAGAGCGCCAGGACGATGGTGTTCCTCATGCGCCAGCCGACGATCTCCGAGACCGGCTTGTTGCGGTAGGGCGATACACCGAAATCACCGACCAGGGCCCCCGAGGCCCAGGTGGCGAAACGCTTCAGGGCGGGGTCGTTGAGGCCCATGTTCTCGCGGCAGATTTCCAGCCGGTCGCCCTTGGCGTCACGCCCGAGGTAAGCCGTGCAGGTGTCGCCCGGCAGCAGTTCAACGGCGAAAAAGACAAAAACCGTCAGCAGCGCCAGCGTGATCGCCGACGACAGAATTCGCTGGATGATGAGGCGGACCATAGAGGCTGCCGGGCGCGCAACGGCACGCGCCCGGCTACCCGTGTCAGTTGGTGGCGCCGTCCTTGGTCACCAGTTCCCAGCGAATCCAGTTGTCGTTGTGGTCTCCGGGAATATTGGTGAGCTCTGAACTGACCACGCGCAGGCCGTTCATGTTGTAGGGGATGAACGAACCGCCATCCTCGAACAGCATGCGCTGGGCATCGCCATAGAGTTCGGCGCGCTTGGCCGGATCGAGTTCGCTGCGTGCCCGGTCGAGCAGGGCGTCGAAATCCGGATTGTTGTAGTAGGTCTCGTTCCACGAGCTGGTGGAGCGATAGGCCTCATTCAGGATCTGGTCGGCGGGGCGCTCGCTCCAGGAGGTGATTGACGCCGACTCGACCATCCAGACATCCGACCAGTAACCGTCGGCCGGCGCCATCACGACGTTGACCTTGATGCCGGCGGGCGCGACCTGCTGCTGATACACCTCGGCGATCGGCACCATCTCGCTTTCGAGATTGCTGGTGTAGACGTCGAAGGCAATGCCGTCGGGATAACCCGCTTCGGCGAGCAGGGCCTTGGCGCCTTCGATATCCTGGGCGCAGTCGATGTCGGCGCGGTAGGGATCACCCTTCCAGACCGGATTGTCGCAGGCGATCTCGCCGTTGCCTTCGCCCAGAACGAGGTCGATGAAGGCCTGGCGGTCGGCGGCAATGCGGATGGCCTTCCTGACGCGGGGATCGTCGAAGGGCGGCGTGTCGGTACGGAAGACGATGGCTTGCCAGGAGCCCGCCGGATAGACCTGGACGACGAAGGCGTCGTTGCCCTGGAACAGGCGGGCCTGCTGGAAGGAGGCGCCGGCCATGTCGATCTGGCCCGCGAGCAGGGCCTGGATGCGGGCATCCGAATCGGGGATCGAATAGACCTCGACCGCGGCCAGCTTGGGTGCGCCTTCCCAGTAATCGGGAAAGGCGATCAGGCGGCTGGTGCCCTGGGGATCGAAGCTTTCCAGCATGAACGGGCCGCTGCCGATGCCGGTTTCGGCGATGGTGTCGCCCGAGCCTTCGGGAATCATGCGGATGCGGTAGTCGAGCAGAAGCAGCGGCAGGTCGGCATGGGGCGAGGACAGCACGATCTTGACCATGTCGTCGTCGATAATCTCGACGTGATCGATGATCTGGAGCACCGAGGCCACGGGAGAATCGATCGCGGGGTCCATGATGCGGTCGAAGGTATAGACGACATCGGCGGCATCAAAGCTGGTGCCATCGTGGAACGTCACGCCATCCCGTAGGTCAATGGTCCATTCCATGGCGTCGTCCGAGGCAGACCAGGCAGTGGCCAGTTCAGGAATGGGTTCGCCGTGATCATCCTCGCGCATCAGGCGGCTGTAGATGATGTCGTTGATCATGTAGTGGCGGTTGGGCGAGATCGGGTCGAGGCTCTCGGCGCCGCCCCAGTCCTCGTCCCAGGCGAGCCGCAGGGTATCGTCGGCATGGCCGACCAGCGGCGACAACGTCATCAGCGCGGCAACCGCTGCGGCGGCACCAATCATTCTGAATTCCATGAGGCGCTCCAGCATGTGAGGGACGGCAACCATGGGGGCCATGCGTTACCGCGGCGCGACCCTTGCGTGACAGAATTAAGGCGCCCCGGCCGCTGCTCTTGGAGCCTGGATCACTTTGACAACCTGTGGATGATTTTCGCCGGAACGCAGCACCGGCGCGATCGGCCGTCAGGCCATGTGGAGCGCGATGTAGCCCTTAAGCATGGCCTTCATTTCGGTGACGATTTCTTCGGCGGCGTAGTCCTCGCCGCTGGCGGCAAGATCCAGCAGGGCCGCGGACGCCTCGCCCATGCACAGTACCATCAGGTCCAGCCGGCGGTCCGGCAGGTCGACGCCCCAGCGGCGCAGGAAACCGTTCAGTTCGCGCGCGGTAAGAAAGTTCATGCGCCGGTAGGCCGCCAGCAGTTCCGGCACGGCCAGCAGGGCGCGCTGCAGGGCGACGGCGCCGGTGCGTTCGCGGTTGAAGGCGACCAGCACGTCGATCAGGTCGTCGTGCACCTCCTGCCAGGGACGCTGCGGATCGGCCGTGCGCAGGAAGGCGCGCATGGCCTCGATCTGGCCCTCGGCAAAGTCGAGCGCCAGCGCCGCGATCAGGGCGTACTTGTTGGGGAAGTACTTGTAGAGCGTGCCGATGTTGAGCCCTGCGCGCTCGGCGACAAGGTTGGTCGTCACCCGGTCGACGCCGACCTCTTCGAGCAGTTCGGCCGTGACGGCCAGAAGACGCTCGACCGTGCGGCGCGCACGGGGCTGCTGGGGCAGACGGCGGGGTTGCAGATCGTCGCCGGTGGGAGCGCGTTCGTCCATGGACTGCACCTTGCCGCGGGGGATAGCGATTGACCGCCGATAAAGGTAAGCATTAACTTACCTTCTGACAACGAGGGATTCGCCATGACACCCCAGGACGCCATCGCCCTGCACAATGCCGCCTACGAGAGCCGCGACGCGGGCGCCCTGCTCGACGCACTGGCGCCGGGTTGCCTCTACGAGATGCCCCTGCTGCGTTCGCGCATGGTCGGGCGCCACGAGATCGCCGAGGGCCTGCGCCTGGCGTTTGCCGCAACGAGTGCATGCATCCTGGAGATCAGCCGCACCCGCCAGAGCGGCGAGACGGCCCTGGCTGAAGGCGTCATGACCGCCGAACTCGCGCGTGAGAAAACGTCGGCGACGGTGCCCTTCGCCATGGTGGTGGAGTCCGGCGAAGGCGGCATCAACCGCATCAGCCTTTATCTCGACGCCAAACCCTTCCGCCTGTGGGCGGACGGGCCCGTGATGGCGATGGCCGGGTGAAAGGGAGAGCAAGCATGACCATGACACCGACCCAGGCCCTTCAGGCCTATTGCGACGCCTTTGCCTCAGGCGACATAACCACCATCGCCAGCCTCTTCGCTCCCGATGCCGTGGTCGACCTGCCGCTGGTGGGCGACCGCATGAAGGGGCACGACGAGGTGATGCACGAGGTGGAAAGCGCCGTGCGCGGCCTCAAGGACATCCGCGTCCAGATCGGCCACGCCATCGAGGGCGAAAACGACGTCATCGCCGAGGGCGCCTTCTGGAGCGAGCTGGTCGGCGCCGGGACCAAGGTCGACGGCACGCCCGAGCGGGCCGACTTCCGCTTCGTCGCCGTGCTGGAGATGAAGGACGGCAGGATCACCCGGCTTTCGGAATACCTCGACACCAAGCCGGTGAAACCATGGGAGCGCCAGCGCATCATCCCGACCTCGGTGCGCCGCTCGCCCTACTGGGACGGTTCGATCGCCGCCGGGGCGGTGGAGTTCATGGCCTACAACCGCACCACCTTCCCGATGATCTACAGCCGCACCCCTTACGAGGACTATGTCGCGCTGACGCAGCGGGTGACGATGTGGGACGTGGGCTGCGAACGCCAGGCCCAGATCAAGGGCCCGGACGCGCTGGCCTTCGCGAACTACCTGGTGGCGCGCGACATCTCGAAGCTGGCGGTGGGCGCCTGCCGTTACTCCTTCGTGTGCGATCCCGACGGCCAGATCCTGTGCGATCCCGTCATCCTGCGGCCCTGGGAGGACACGATCTGGCTCTCCCACGGCGATGTCGACCTGCACCTGTGGGCGCGCGGCCTGGCGACGAACAGCGGCTATGACGTGGAAATCTGCGAGCCCGACGTGGCGCCGCTGCAGATCCAGGGGCCGCTGTGCGTGGAGATGCTGCGCCCGATCGTCGATGGTTCGGTTGACGACCTGAAGTTCTACCGCTGCATGGTGACGAAGGTCGCCGGCATCGAGGCCGTGGTCTCGCGCACCGGCTGGAGCGGGGCGCTGGGCTTCGAGATCTATCCGACCTCCAGCGCGCGGGCCATGGAACTGTGGGACGCCCTGCTGGAGGCAGGCAGGCCGCACGGCCTGGTCGTGACCGGCCCGAACGTGCATCGCGCGGTGGAGAAGAACGTCACCGATACGGCCTATTTCACCAACTCGGACATGAACCCCTTCGAGGCCGGCGGCGAGCGCCTGGTCGATCTCGACAAGGGCGATTTCGTCGGCCGGGATGCCTTGCTCAAGATCCGCGGGGAAGGCGCAAAGCGCCAGACCGTCGGCCTCTTCATCGAGGGCGACCTGCCGCGCCTGGAGTGGTTCTGGCCGCTGACCGATGGCGCGGGGAAGGAAGGCACGGTGCGCTGGGCCATGCATTCCTTCGCGCTCGACCGTTCGGTCGGCATCGCGCTGGTCGATGCCGCCGTGAAGGTCGGCGACAAGGTCGAGGTCCATCACCCGCTGGGAACGGTGAAGGCGGAGGTCACCACCCTGCCCTTCGTCGAGGACTGACGGTTTCAGGCGGGCGCGGCGGCGTAAAGGCCGACCGCGCCCTGCGCCCCTTCCGCCAGCGCCACCGACTGGTCGGTGAGGACCTGCTCGTAGAGCGCCATGGCGGCGGGATCGAAGGGCGTCGCGGGCACCGGGACATGCACCCAGTTGCCCGAGGTATCGTGGCCGCGCACCGGCATGGCGTAGTCGCGGACGGCCTTGAGCTGGCGCACCGAAGGCGTGACATAGCGCACCACGGCACCGATCCGGCGGTCTCCGGAAAGGTTGGGGCCGGAGGCGTGGAACATGCGGCCGTGATGCAGCGACATCTCGCCGGGGGCCAGCACGTCGTCGACCGCCTCCGCCTCGTCGACCGCCACGGCAATCTCCTGACCGCGCGAGAGCAGGTTGTCATCGGCGAAGGTGTCGCGGTGGGGCAGGATAGGCTGGCGATGCGACCCTGGGATGAAACGCATGCAGCCCGATTCCCGCGTCGACGGCGACAGCGCAATCCATGCGGAAAGCTCCTCATCCGTCTCGCCCAGGCCCCAGTAGGTGAGGTCCTGATGCCAAGTGACGACCTTGGGGGTACCGGGTTCCTTGATGAAGAGCTCGCAACTCCAGACCAGAAGGTCCGGCCCCAGGATGCTCTCGGCGGCATCAAGCACCGACGGCGTTGCCGCGATCTCGGCCATGAAGGGCAGCACGAGATGCCCGTTGACCCGGAAATACTGGTTCAGCGTATGGGGCAGACTGTCGGCGACCGTGTGGCGCTCAAGCTCCTCGATACATGCACGGTAGCGGGAAACCCGACCGGCATCGAACGCGCGCAGGGGGAGCAGATAACCGTCGCGGCGATAGGCGGCGACCTGATCGGGCGAGAGCGAGGCGGACATGGCAACAGCCCTTTGACATCGGCGGGATGATGCAGCGCCTTCCGAACAGCGACAATCGATCTCTTTGCGGCGGCGCGTCGGGGCCTTGCGTGAAGGCGGCGTTACACCGGGGGCTCAGGCTGCTGCGAGATCTTCCGAAAGCGGGACATCGTGTTCGATGGCGTGACGCGCCGCACGGTGGACATAGGAAGCGACCTGGCTGCTCAGGCGCGGAAGATTCTCGGCGACGATGGCGCAGTGGATGGCGCCCAGACCGCTCAGCAGGGCCTGATGCTCGTGGGCGTGACGCACATGATCGTGGCCCGGCAGAGCTTCCATCGACCGCTCCTCGCGGGCAAAGCTGCAGCCCAGCACATCGCGCAGGGTCGCCAGGGCCAGCATCGCGGTAGTGGTATCCCCGCGGGAAACCGCCGTTTCGATGGTACGCGTCAGATTGACGATGGCCCGCACATGGCCCCCTGCAACATGGCCGGGGCGCATTGCGCCCGCACCAGCCGTCTCGATTTGTATTGCGCCAAGCACGCCCGTACTCCCTCTGGGATCACCCAAGCCAGATCCGGAACGGTACAAAGCAACCGCCGTGCCAGACGCTGTGACCCCGGTCACAAAGATGTCGCACACATGGCCCGACGGTCCGGCGGCCCAACGCAAAGAGCCGCCGGGACTGCTCCGCGGCGGCTCTTTTTAAGGTTGGCAGGCGAGAGGCTATTCGGCCGCCTGGGCGACCGGCTGGTAGCGGGAATCCTCGAAGGCCGGCATGACCTCGTCGATGAAGAGCTGCAGCGAGCGCTTCTGGACGTCATGGGGCAGGCCGAAGCTGGCGCGGTAGAAGAAGTTGTCAACGCCGAGGTCCTCGTAGGGCTTGAGCTTGGCGATAACCTCGTCGGGGGTGCCGAAGATGAGATCGCGGTGCATGGCCTCGCGGTCGTATTCCTCGCGGTTGGCGAGCGCCTTCAGATCGACCGGATCCGCAAAGCCGTTCTTCACCTCGCCGAGCTGCTTGAAGAGGTTCTCGAAGATGCCCGAGACGTTGGTCACGGCATCGACGTACATCGGCCAGTCCTCGCTTTTGTCGTAGACGGCCGTGTGGCGCATGGTGGCAAAATGCGGCCGCTCGACGCCGGGCGAACGTTCCAGAGCCTCCTCGAACTGGGCCTTGTACTTGACGACCTCGCTGAACGGGCGGGTGAGCGCCCAGGACATGATGTTGCAGCCCAGCGGCAGGGCCCAGTCGTAGGTCGTGGGGTGGCGCGCGGCGACCCAGAGCGGAGGATGGGGCTTCTGCAGCGGCTTGGGCGCCACGGTGGAGGACGGGAACTGCCAGAACTCGCCGTCGTGGGCGACGTCTCCGGCCCACAGCGCCTGCAGCACCGGCACCATCTCCTGCATGTAGGCAACACCCTTGTGCTGGTCCATGCCGCCCATCATGCGGTCGAACTCACGCTGGTAGGCGCCGCGGCCGATGCCGAACTCGACGCGCCCGCCGGTCAGCAGGTCGAGCATGCCGACCTCGCCGGCCAGCTTGATCGGATGCCAGTAGGGCGCCTGAACCACGGCGGTGCCCAGGCGGATGTTGTCGGTGTTGGCGCCGAACCAGGCGAGAAGCTGGAACGGGGCCGGGCCGATGGTCATCTCGATGGCGTGATGCTCGGAGGCCCAGACCACCTCGAAGCCGCCGCGATCGGCCATCTGCACCATCTCCAGCAGATGGCGCGCGGCCTTTTCCATGTCCTGGTCGGGACTGTAACGTTCCAGGTCGATGACAAGGCTGAACTTCATGGTGCTCTCCGGATGCCCGTGATTCGAAACCGCAGGGTGGGTCACGGCAGGGCAGCGGTAAAGGTCACTTAACTGCGTCTTCGCATGATCGTGAGGTTACGGATGGTTTCTCTTGAACTGTCATCGTCCGGCTTGGCCGGACGATCCATGCTGTGACGGGAAGGTCCCGCGCCACGGCTTGCCGGCGTGCTGGAGGCAAGGTCACAGCATGGACTCTCCGGTCAAGCCGGAGAGTGACAGGAATTCGGGTGCGCGAAACGGCAACGGCCCCGCCCGGAAGGTCCGGACGGGGCCGCTGGATGAGTCCCAGCGCGCAGGCCTACGCGGCCAGGCCGAGCTTCTTGCGGGCCTCGTCGGGGCCGACGACGCGGCCGCCCATGCGCTCGATGATCTCGGTCGCACGTTCGACGAGCTGGCCGTTGGTCGCGAGCACGCCGCGATCGAGGTAGATGTTGTCCTCGAGCCCGACGCGGACGTTGCCGCCCAGCAGCATGGCCTGGGCGACCATGGGCATCTGCATCCGGCTGATGCCGAAACCGGCCCAGTTGGCGCCCTTGGGCAGGCCATCGGCCATGGCCATCATGGAGCGGGTATCGGCGCCCGCACCCCATGGGATGCCAAGGCACACCTGGAAGAGGGCGGGGTCCTTCAGCAGGCCCTCGTCATACATCGCCGAGGCCAGACGGACCTGGCCCAGATCGAAGACCTCGATCTCGGGCTTCACGCCCAGTTCCTTGATCTCCGCGGCCATGCGGCGGCACCAGGACGCCGGGTTGATGTAGGTCTCGTTGCCGTTGCCGAAGTTGATCGAGCCGCAATCGAGCGTGCAGATCTCGGGCCGGATGCGCCGGACGTGCTCCAGACGCTCGCTGGGGCCGATCAGGTCGCTGGTGTTGTCGGCGCGGCCGTTGTCGTCGGGATTGAAGTCGCCGCCCATGCCCGCGGTCAGGTTGAGGATGACGTTGACGCCGTCCTTCTTGATCAGGTTGACCGTCTCCTCGAACAGGTTGGGATCGCGCGAACCCTTGCCCGTCTCGGGATTGCGGACGTGGATGTGGGTGATGGCGGCACCGGCGTTGGCGGCCTCGATCGCCGAATCGGCGATCTGGCGCGGCGTGACCGGCACCTTGTCGCTCTTGCCGGTGGTGTCGCCGGCGCCGGTGATGGCGCAGGAAATGATGACTTCGGTATTCATGGGTCGTCGTTCTCCCGGGGGGTGGTGTGGTGTTTCAGGCGGGGCAGTTGGCGCGCACGTATCGGATGGCCAGCGGCGTCAGCCGCTCCTGCACCCATGCCGTGACGTCGCGGTCGGCTTGTGTCCACGCACGCGGCGCGGCGATGACGCAGGGTTCGAGAATGCCCCAGAGCACGCCGTTCTCCATGAGCGGAGCGTGCACCAAACCGCGGTGCTTGAAGTTCTCGATCTCGTAGGGCGCGTTGACCAGCGCCGGATCGGCCTTCTCGATGTCGTCGATGAAGAGCGCTTCGGGCTCGGTGAGCGCCAGGGCGAACATGGGATCCTCCTTCGCCACGGCCTCCTGGTCCATGGCGTCCCAGCCCTTGTCGGGCCGCTCGAACGCCCATTCCGGGCGCGCGACCCACTGGTGGGTACAGCGCGCCTTGCGGGCCACGGGCTCGTAGAGGAAGAGCAGGCAGCGGTCGGCCGAGATCGCCCGGCCGTAAAGCTCCATCAGACGGCCGAAGCTCTCCTCGAGAGGCTCGGGTGCATCGAAAAGGGCTTTGAGGTCGGAGGGGATGGTGCTCATGGAATTCCTTGCTGTGGCGCGGCTTGTCGCGCGGCGTGGCGGCCGCCGTCAAGCCCGTGCGGCGGCGGGAGCTTCAAGCTCAAGCCGGTTGGTGGCATCGCCCCGACTGACCAGAGCGCTCCAGACGGCCTGAGTGCCGGGCATGTAGGCCTGGGCCATGGCGGGATAGGAGGCCTCGTACCAGAGCCGCCCCAGTTCGGCCGCATCCGAATCGAGGAAGGCCTCGTCCTGGGGTGTCTCGTCAATCTCGACCACAACACGCTGCGGGCCGCTCTCAACCTCGCGCACCGGCCAGATCAGGCGCATCGGCAGATCGTGGTCGGCAACAAACGATTCCAGCGACACGGCACGACCGCGCTCCTCGTGACGCTTACGCAAACGCCGGCCGCGGTCCGCGCCCCAGTCGGCCAGCGCCTCTGCGACGGCCGCCCTGCCCTCCTCGCCGTGGCGCTCGATGATCGGGCGGGCGCAGGTGAAGAAATGGCCGCCCAGCAGGCGGTTGCTGCGCTTGAGCGACTTCCAGGCCCCCTCGATCTCGCTGGCGGCGCGGTAGTCCTCGGAGAGGCGTTCGCCCAGTTCCGTTGTGGCGCCGGGATCGTGGGGCGCCGAGGCAGGCGGCATGATCCAGCGGAAGTGGCAGTGGTCGTCGCCCTTCATCAGGTTCTCGTGGATCGTGACGTTGCCGTCCGGGTGGTAGGTGCGCGCGGCGGCCTGGTGGAACTCGTCGCAGTACCAGTGGCCCATCTGGTGGAAGTCGCCCTCCTTCCAGGCTTCCGAGGCCGGGCAGTGGAAGACGTCGAACTCGACGTCGTTTGGCGTGTAACGGCCCTCGTCGGCGATGGTGTCCTTTGCGACATAGGTGCTGGCGTTGTCCCAGCAGCGCATCAGGGTTTCCATGTTGACCGGCTTGCCCAGCGCATGGTGGGCCTCCTGCATCTCGCGCCCGCGCCAGTGGCCGTAGGCGCGCAGGCCAAGGCGCACGCTACGCTCGCCTTCGCGCCCGAAGCGCTGCGTGGCGACACGGGCAAGGTGCATGTAGATGCGCGCCTGGCTCTTCAGCATCGTATCCATGGAATCGAGGATGTCGGGGAGAGCGGCATCGTTGGGCATGGTCAGCATCGCGCGCTCAGCCCCGGCCAAGCAGTTCGCGCGCAACGGCGGTGACGCCGGGCGCATCCAGCCGATAGTGAGCGTAGAGGCCGGCGGGCGGACCGATCAGGGCGAACTCGTCGGGCATGCCGTGGCGGCGGAAGGGCACACGCTCGCACTCAACGAGCACCTCGGCGACGGCGCTCCCCAGGCCGCCGATGATGTTGTGCTCCTCGACGGTGAGGATGGCGCCGGTCTCGGCGGCGGCGGCGCGAATCTCCGCTTCGTCGAGCGGCTTGATCGTGTGCATGTCCACGACGCGGGTCTGGATGCCATCTTCGACGAGCGTGTTGGCCGCTTCCAGCGCGGCATGGACCTGTGCGCCCGTGGCGATGATGGTTAGGTCGGAACCCTCGCGCAGGCGGATCGCCCTGCCGATGGTGATGTCAGGCACCTCGGCATAGACCTCCGGGTCGCGGCCGCGTCCCATGCGGATGTACATGGCGCCGGGATGGTCGAGCGAAGACCGCAGCACGGCGCGCAGATGGTTGGCATCGGTCGTGCAGACCACCGTGAGGCCGGCGATGGTGCGCATCATCGCGATGTCCTCCAGCGCGTGATGGCTGGTGCCGTAGAAGCCCATCGACATGCCCGAATGGTGGCCCAGGACGCGCACCGGAAGATTGGTGTAGGCGCAGTCGGTGCGGATCTGCTCGGTGCAGAGGATGGCGCAGAAGGCCGCGAAGGTGGCGGCGTAGGGCACCATGCCCGCCGAGGCCATGCCGGACGCGGCGGTGATCATGTTCTTCTCGGCGATGCCGAAGTCGAAGAAACGCTCGGGGTGGCGGTCGCGGAACTCGGTGGTGCGGTTGGCACTGGCGAGATCCGCGGTCATGACGATGACGCGGGGGTCGCGGTCGGCCATGTCGCCCAGTTCCTCGCCCAGCACGAAGGCGGGCAGGCGCGAGGCCGGCGTGCCCTTGACCGAGCGGCTTTCCTTGAGATCGCTGATGCCGGTGAACAGGCCCGAGAGGGCGGCACCCTCCTCGTTGCTCATGGCCGGACCTCCGTGGCGGCGACGGGCTTGAGCCCGGCCTTGATCTCCTCGATCACCGCGTCGTAGTCGCGCCCGACGAGATTGCCGACGTGCCAGTTGAGCGAGAGTTCCATCATCTGCACGCCGCGGCCCTTGATGGTGTCGGCAACGATCATCTGCGGCCTGCCGGTGGTGCCCGACGGCAGGGTATCGAAGGCGCCGAGCACGGCGTCGATGTCGTGGCCGTCGATGCGCTGGACGTCCCAGCCGAAGGCAGCGAAACGCTCGTGGATCGGTTCGACGCCCATGATGTCGGCGGTGGCGCCGTCGATCTGCAACCGGTTGGCATCGACGATGGCGACGAGGTTCTGCACGCCGAAGTGACCGGCGGCCATGGCGGCCTCCCAGACCTGGCCCTCGTTGAGTTCGCCGTCGCCCAACATGCAATAGACGCGGAAGTCGCGTTTCTGCGGCCGGGCCGCCAGCGCCATGCCCAGGCACACCGAGAGGCCGTGGCCGAGGGAGCCCGAACTGAAGTCGCAGCCGGGGATCTTCTTCATGTCGGGATGGTCCCCGAAGGGGCTGCCCAGGCGCGTGTAGTCGTCCAGCAGCTTCGGATCGAAGTAGCCGAGATCGGCGAGGATGGGATAGAGGCCGATGGCAATGTGGCCCTTGGAGAGCACGAAGCGGTCGCGGTCCGCCCAGTCAGGCTGCGCCGGATTGATGCGAAGCTGGCCGTAGTAGAGGCAGGCCAGCAGCTCGGCGGCCGAGAAGGTGCTGGAGTAGTGGCCGGCGCCGGCGATCTTCGTCAGACGCACGGTTTCCAGGCGCACGAACTTCGCGCGTTCCTCCAGAAACTCCCTGCTGACGTTGCGGCCGTGCGTGGCGCTTCGCTCTGCCATGATGCCCTCCCCTGTTGCCGCACCGATCCTGCCACGGCAGGGCGCGGTGCGCACGGCTCCATGCTGCGCCGGGCGCGCTGGCGACACATGCGTTTTTTCGCCACCATGCACCGTGATTCGACAGGACAACGCCATGGCCGATGCCCCGACCCGCCAGCTCGCCTTCGTGCTGATTCCGCGCTTCAACATGGCCGCGCTGACGGCGGCGGTGGAGCCGCTGCGCATCGCCAATTACATCAGTGGGCGCGCGCTCTACGCCTGGCGCTTCCTGTCGGCCGGCGGCGAAACGATGACGGCGAGCAACGGCATGACGCTCGCCACCGCCCCCCTGCCCCGAAGCCATGACTTCGACGCCGCCTATGTCTGCGGAAGCTGGAACGCCCAGCACCATGAAGATGCCGCCCTCCTGGGCTGGCTGCGCAGGCAGGACCGTGCAGGCCTGGCGCTGGGCGCCATGGACATCGGCACCTGGATCCTGGCGCGCGCCGGCCTGCTGGACGGCCATCGCGCGACCATCCACTTCTACTGCATTCACGCCTTTGCCGAGGCCTTCCCGGCAATCGAGGTCAATGAGCAGCTCTTTGTTGCCGACCGCAACCGCCTGACCATTGCCGGCGGCATCGCCGGACTCGACGCCATGCTGGCCGACGTGCGCGCGCGCCACGGCGACCAGCTTGCCCTGGAGGTCGCCGACCAGGTGATGCATCACCCGGTGCGCGAGGCGACCGCCCCCCAGCGCACGGCACTGGGCGGCCGGCGGGAGGTCGCCCATCCGTTGCTGCGCCGGGCCGTCGCCCTGATGGAGGAGCATCTGGAGGAGCCGCTGGCGATTCCCGTTATCGCAGGGCGGCTGAAGGTCTCGCAGCGCAAGCTGGAGCGGCTGTTCCGCGCCCACACGGGAACCTCGGCGGTGGGCCACTACCGCATGCTGCGGCTGGAGCTGGCGCGGGTGATGCTGACCCACACCGCCCTGCCGGTGCGCGACATTGCGCTGGCCTGCGGCTTCTCCAGCCTCTCCCACTTCGCCAAATCCTTCGCCGCCCAGTTCGGCAAACGCCCGCGCGACTACCGCGAGGCCTGGCCCGACGATGCCAGCGTGCCCCTGTGGCCGGGGGCCGCGGCGGGGCTGATGGAGCGGGGGGGCAGAAAGGGCTGATCCCTTCGCTTTCCTCCATCGACCCTCGTCCCGGCCCCCGCATCAAGTGCGGGACAGGCCGCCGATCCGGGACCCATGCCGGAACGCAAACACTTGCGCCGGCGTCCGTTGTACCGTTCCGCCATGGGTGCCGGCTCTGCGGCGCTGCGCGCCTTGGCTGGGATGACGGTGGCGGGTGTTGGGGCCTGCTCAGTCCTTCTTGCGTGCCTTGCCCAGGGCCTTGGCGATGGCGACGAGGCCGCTGTTCATCTCGCGGGTAAGCGTGCGGAAGTCCTGGCCGCCGGCGGCCTTTTCGGCGCCCTCGACGACGACTTCGGTCAGCTCGGGCGTCAGCTCCGGAGCGACCAGGCGGGTCCAGGGGAAGTTCAGTGCCGGGCCGAACTGCTCCAGGCAGTAACGCATGCCGCCCTCGCCGCCGCCGACGTGATAGACCATGCAGGGGCCCATGATCGCCCAGCGCGGGCCGGGGCCGTTGACGATGGCGGTGTCGATCTGCTCGACCGTCGCCTCGCCCGCGTTGATCATGTGCAAGGCCTCGCGCCAGATCGCCTCCTGCAGGCGGGTGGCGACAAAACCCGGCACCTCCTTGTCCATCACCAGCGGCGCCTTGCCCGCGTGCTCGTAGAAACGCCCGGCCCAGGCCACGGCTTCGGGATCGGACTTCTTGCCGCCGACAATCTCGACCAGGGGCATCAGGTAAGGCGGATTGAAGGGATGGCCCGTGACGGTGCGCTCGGGCGTGGAACAGGTTTCCTGGATCTGCGACATGGTGAGGCCGGAGGTCGAGGATGAGATCACGACATCGGCGGGCACCAGGGTGCCCATCTTCTCGTACATCGACTGCTTCAGCGCCAGGTTCTCGGGCACGCTTTCCTGCACGAAGTCGGCCTTGGCGCAGGCCTCCGCCAGATCGGTGGTGACGGTGAGGCGGTCGCGCGAGGCGCCCTCGGCAAGGCCCAATTCCTCCAGGCTTTCCCAGGCGGCATCGATCAGCCCGCGCAGCTTCTCCTCCTCGGCGCCATCGAAGATCCAGGCCGTGACGTCGTAGCCCTGGGCCAGAAAGTAAGCCGCCCAGCCGGCGCCGATGGGGCCCGCGCCGAGGGTGGTGATGTTGCGAACGTCTTCGACGGGTTTGCGTGCCATGGGGTTCCTCGTGGCGTGGGGTATCGGTTGGATCAACGGCCCTTGAAGTCGGGTTTGCGTTTTTCGACGAAGGCGCGCACGCCTTCCTTGGCGTCCTCGGAGACCAGCATCTTGCGGTAAATCGGCAGGTCGGCGGTGCGGATGGTCTGGAAGGACTGCTGGATGGTGTCGCCCTCGACGGCGCGCAGGACCTCCTTGACGGTCTGCAGCGCAAGCGGTGCGGATTCGGCAAGCCGGGTGGCCCAGTCGCGCGCCTTGTCCATCAGCTGATCGTAAGGGACGATCACGTTGACGAGGCCGTGGCGGTGGGCCTCCTCGGCCCCCATGCGGCGTCCCAGGAAGAGCATCTCCAGGGCGATGTTGTGGGGCAGGCGGCGCGGCAGGCGCTGCAGGGCGCCCGCGTCGGGCACGATGCCGAGCGGCATTTCCGGCAGGGCGAATTCCACATGATCCGCCGCGATGATGAGATCGCAGGCCAGCGCTATCTCAAAGCCGCCGCCGATGGTGAGGCCGTTGAGCGCGGCGATCACCGGCTTGTTGAGGTTCCACATTTCGGTGATGCCGGCAAAGCCGCCGAGATCGGCATCCTCGGTCTCCCACCAGTTGTCGAGCGCCTGCTCGCCGCTGTCGATGGCTTTCAGGTCCCAGCCAGCCGAGAAGACCTTCCAGCCCGCCGCCGTGATGATGCCCACGCGCAGCTCGGGATCGTCGCGCAGCAAAACGAAGGCCTCGCCCAGGCGGCGGCTGGTGGCGGCATCGATGGCGTTGACCTTGGGCCGGTCGATGGTGATCTCCAGGATATGGCCGTTGCGTTCGACCCGTACCTCGCCGCTGTTCTCGGCCATGGCGCTTCTCCCTGTCGTGACTGCTGAACCGCATCATGGCGAATGGTCCGGCGCGGCAAACGTCGCCTTTCGCCATGAGGCGCGGTTTTTCGCCATGACGAAAAAACGCACTTGTTGGCGAACCTGCGTCCACATCGGCTCGGGCCCTTCGCCATGATCGCCCGGCACAGGGAAGCGGGAGATCACGCGATGCACTTCGCCACCACCGACGAACACCGGATGCTCCTGGAATCGGTGCGCGCCTTCATGGCCGCCGAACTCTATCCCCACGAGGAGACGGTCGACCGTGCCGGCATCGTCGACGAGGATCTGGCCGCCCAGATCAAGGCGCGCGCAATCGCGGCCGGTTTCTATGCCGCGAACCTTCCCGAAAGCGTTGGCGGCGGCGGCCTCGACCACGTCGGGCGCACCATCATGGA
>CALGGB010000230.1 GCA_937880925.1 uncultured Rhodospirillaceae bacterium
AGGTCTTGAGCTTTGGGCCGAAGATCTCGGCATCATCGACGATGACGTCGTCGCAACTGAGCACGTTGTCGAGATTGCTGCACAGGATCTCGGTGAAGGCGGATTCCGGATCGGCATCCTGCTGCAGCTGCCCGGTGCGGATCGAACGCGAGGCCAGCGCCACCTCGCCCTCCATCACGGTGGCAATGGTGTAGAGGATGGCCGTCTCGAAGATGGCAAAGACCAGGAACAGGAAGATCGGTGCGACCAGGACGAACTCGATGGCAACCGCTCCGCTCTCGTGATCGCGAAAGCGGCGCAGTCCGCTGCTCATGCGCGCCAGACGGTCCATGGTCCTGATTCGCCCACCCTTCAGGGTTGTGCCGATCCCAAGATGACGGGCAAGTGTTAACGAAGCCTTACGAACAGGTGTGACGTCTTTTACTTTTTGGGTCAATTCCGGGGGCGAACGCACTCTTTGTGACTTATGTCACACAGTCTGCCGCGTCAGGGCAGGACAACGCCAAAGACGAGGAAATCCGCCAGATCGGGGGCGTCCGCGTCCAGCCGAACCAGCCAGGCCGGCGCCCGACCCTGGGCCAGGCGGGCATAGAGGCCCCCGGGAGCGGCGGCATCGAGGTACCATGCATGCCCGCCGCGGCCCGGCGATTGCGGGCAAAGCACGATCAACCCCAGGTTTCGTTCCCGGGCGATGGCTATGGCCTGGTCCGGGCCAGCGCGGAACAGGCGGTCGACATCGAGGATGCCCGCGGCATTGCGGTGATAGGGCGCCGATACGACGCCCCTGCCGCTCGCCCAGGCAAGCCAGGGTCCGGGAAAGACATAGGTGGCGACCGGCCCCCGTGGCGCCTCGCTCCGGGCCAGCCAGGCGTGGAGCGAGGGCCAGTCGCAGCGGTCGACAAGAGCGGCAGAGGCGGCCCTGCCCGCCGGATCGACCAGCAACCCGCCGGCCACGGCCGGGCTGGCGAGCATGGCAATCACCGCAAGGGCGGCGCCGGGCGCCCGCCAGGGCCGCGCCAGACGCGTCATGATCTGCCGTGCGGCTGCCACCACCGCACCCGCCCAGGGAATGACCAGCGCGGTCTCGACATAGGCCAGCACCCGCATCTGGTAGAGGGTCGCGGCCAGATAGAGCGCCATGGCGACCAGAAGCACCAGCCAGCCCAGGCGCCGCGCATCCGTCGGGCGGTTTGCCATGGCCACGGCAAAGGGTAAGGCGAACAGCAGCCCGCCCAGGGCAAAGGAGGCTTCGGCCCAGGTCGTTGCGCCGCGCGCCAGCATCGGTTCGGCCTCGCGCACGCTTTGAAGGAAAACAGCCTGGTTGGCGGGATCGATCTCGCCATAGGGCCCGGCAAAGAACTGCGGGAAGAGTAACCCCAGGGGCACCAGCACCAGCAGGGCACCGGCGGCCGCAACCGTCAGGCGCACCGGGAATCCGGCCCGCGTGTTGCGCCCCGCCAGGGCAACGAGCCCCGCCGCACCGGCCAGCAGGATCACCAGCACGCCATGAACCAGCGAGAGACGATCAAGCTCGACAGCGGTCCATTCCGCCGGGGGACGCTCCAGCAGCAGCGCCAGAACGCTCGCGAGCAGCAGGCCCAGGGCAAAGTGCCACAGCGCGGCAGCGGCATCGCGCCGGCCCAGGAGCCAGCCCAGAGCAAGGCTGCCGCCCGCGACCGCAATGGTCATCAGCGCCTCGGTACCGACCCAGAGACCCGCCGCCGCCGCGATGCCAGCCAGCAGAGGCAGGTGGCGGGCAACCCCGCAACGGTGCGCCCAGGTCAGCAGCAGGGCCAGCACCGCAACGGCAAGGGTAAGGAGAAGGCAGTGGTGATCGGCCCGGCCGACCTGATAGACGCCGTAGATTCCGGGCTGGACCAGGAACAACACCACCGCCAGCAGGCTGCCGCGCCCGCCGACGTAGGCGCGCCCGGCCCAGGCGATAAGCATCGCCGCGGGCACCTGCAGCAGGGGGCTGGTGAGGGCGCCACCCCAGAACAGGGCCTGATGGAGATCCATGAAGGGCAGCAGAGGCAGGGAGAAGGCCAGCACGACCAGATCGAACAGCCGTGTCCAGTGCATCACCAGCCCCTGGGGTGCATTGAGCAGGGGCATCAGGCCATCCCACCATGCACCGGTGGTGACCAGCCGTTCGATGCGCATCAGACGCACATAACAATCGGGATCGACCAGACGGCCGGCCAGCACGCCGGGGGAACCAAATACCAGCACACAGCCGTGGAACAGCAGGGTCAGCCCGGCCGCGATCAGGGGTTCACGTCCGCGCATGGCGAAAGACCCACAGGCGGTTGGCGGTGAAGTTGACGGCCAGGGCCAGTGCCGAACCGGCCGCGACAGCCAGCACCGGCGCTTGAGCAAAAAAGGCGGTGGTGGCGATCAGCAGGGCATAGACGCCGTAGTTGAGCAGGGCGCCCGCGCCGTTGACCGCAACGAAATGCAGCCATTGGCGCCCCCGCGGGGGCCGGCGCGCAGCGGGGAAGGTGAAGCACCGGTGCAGCACCCAGGTCACGGTGGCAGCAGCCAGGAAGGAAATCACGCGCCCGCCGTAGGGACCCAGGGCCGTGCCGTAGAGCAACAGCCAGAGCAGTCCTGCATCGATGAGGAAACCAACCGCGCCAACGATACAGAAACGCACGAACTGCCCGGCCAGCATCGTGCTCACGGAGAGTGGCCGGGCGCCCGGTGGGCAAGATAGGCTAGGCGTTTCATTTCACGTCGCCCGTGGGTCACGGTGTCGAGCACCAGGCCGCAGGTGAAGGACAGGAATCCCAGAAGCATCAGGCCGGTCGCCAGCAACGCGGTGGGCAGGCGCGGCACCAGCCCGGTCTCCAGCCAGGTCAGCACCACCGGCCAGCCCAGCAGCAGGGAAGCCAGACAGAGCAGACCGCCCAGCAGGGCAAAGAAGGGCAGCGGGCGCTCCTCCTTCACCAGCACGAAGATTGCCAGCAGGATGCGCATGCCGTCGCGCCAGGTGTTCAGTTTGCTCGCCGAGCCCTCGGGCCTGCCGCGATAGGGCGTGGGCAGCTCGGCAAAGGGCATGGAGAGCGACAGGGCATGGACCGTGAGCTCCGTCTCGGTCTCGAAGCCATGGGCCAGCGCCGGGAAACTCTTCACGAAGCGGCGTGAAAACACGCGGTAGCCGCTCAGCATGTCGTCCAGGCCGCGGCCGAAGAGGCGTGCGACCAGGCTGGTCAGCACGCGGTTGCCGAAGCGATGACCTGCGCGATAGGCCTCCTGGCCTTGCGCGACACGGCTGGCGCAGACCATGTCGAGACACTCCTCGATCAGCGCGGCGACCAGGCGCGGCGCACTGGCGGCGTCGTAGGTCCCGTCGCCATCGACCAGCACATAGGTATCGGCTTCCACGTCGGCGAACATGCGGCGTACCACCGCGCCCTTGCCCTGGCGTGCCTCGCGCCGGACATGGGCGCCCGCCGCGCGCGCGATCTCCACCGTGCGGTCGCGCGAGTTGTTGTCGAAGACGTAGATCGCCGCATCCGGCAGCGCCGCCCGGAAGCCGGCGATGACCGCCCCGATGGCCACTTCCTCGTTGTAGCAGGGGATCAGGACGGCGATGCGTCCTGCCGCGTCGATGTTCATGATCCCGCCATGCCTGAACTCCCGGGTCGCAGTCTAGCGCAAGGCGGCACGGACCGCGCACCCCGTAGCGCAGTGACCACAGACAAGTCTGGCGCAACGAATGACGGCACGACGCAATATAAATTTCATTTAACAGATGTGGTGGATCGCGTGCATTCTGTGCTTGGGCAAAGGAGGCGAATACAATGACCGGACAGTTGAGCAGGCGTGGATTCCTGGCCAGCGCATCGGCCGCGCTAGCGGCACCGGCGGTGGCACGGGCGGCAACTGGCGATGTCGACGTCGCCATCGTGGGCGCGGGTTCGGCCGGTCTGGCCGCGGCGCACGCGCTGATCGCGGCGGGCCATACGGTCGCCATCGTCGAGGCCGCCGGTCGCATCGGCGGGCGCGCCCATACCGACACCACGACCTTTGGCCTGCCCTTCGACCGCGGCTGTTCCTGGCTGCATTCCTCCGACGTCAACCCCTACACGCCCATGGCGCGCGAATGGGGCTACACCCTGGAGAGCCACGACGGCGCCGATGAGGCGATGTTCGTCGGCAAACGCTCGCCCAACAGCAACGAGTGGTCGGCCTACGACCGCGCCTGGCGCGCGACCAAGGGCGGTCTTTCGGATGCCGGGCGCGACGGCCTCGACGTTCCCGCCCTCGACGTGGTGCCCGAGATGGACTGGGGCGCCAACAGCCAGACCTGGCTTGGGCCGATGAGCATGGGCAAGGATTTCATCGATCTCTCGCCGGTCGACTGGTGGTCGCTTGCCGAAACCAAACCCAACCTCGAGATACTCGAAGGCTTCGGCACCCTGGTGACGCAATACGGCCAGGGCCTGCCTGTTACACTAAACGCCCCCGTGACTGCGATCGATCATTCCGGCCCCGGCGTGCGTATCGAGAGTTCGGCCGGCACCCTGTCGGCCCGCGCCTGCATCCTGACGGTCTCGACCGGTGTGCTGGCCGCCGAAACCATCCGCTTCACGCCGGGCCTGCCCGACACCACGCTTGCCGGCATCGACGGCATGCCCATGGGCCTCTTTGCCAAGGTGCCGCTGCTGTTCGACGGCAGGCGCTTCGGCCTGAAGCCCAATGAGTGGCTGGCCTACAAGGTGCCAGAAGTGATCCCGGCACGGGCCTGCTTCTTCCTGACCTGGCCATTCAACATGGATTTGATGATCGGCATTGTCGGCGGCGCCTTCGGCTGGGAGATGTCGGCGCAGGGCGACGACGCCGTGGTCGATTTCGCGCTTGGCGAACTGCGCAACATCTTCGGTGAAAAGGTCGACGAACATTTCGTCAAAGGCGGTTTCACCAACTGGGCTAACGACCCCTGGGTGCGCGGCTCCTATGCCTCCGAACGGCCGGGCCAGCACGGCTCCCGCGCCGCACTCGGCGAACCGATCGACAGCCCGCTGTTCCTGGCCGGCGAGGCCCTGGCAGGCAAATACGCCGTCACCTGCGGCGGCGCCAACATGTCGGGCACGCAGGTCGCCGCCGACGTCATTGCGTTCCTGGGGGCTTAAGGTCGCCTCGCCCAGGCGGCGATCTGTGCGATGGCGTTTTCCGTGCATTCGCTTCTGCGCCAGGCCGGAGCGAGCGCACGGGAACGCGCGCTGAGTTCGGGCAGGTTGTCGAGCGCACGCAACAGAGTGGCGTGAAACGTGTCCAGGCTGAGCGTTTCGAAGCGCTCTCCTACCGCGCGGCCAGCGTCGATCATGTCGCTCATCCAGGTGCCTGCCGGCGCGACCACGGGACGGCCCCAGGCGGTCGCCTCGACAAACAGACCCGAGACGCGGGCAGCGTAACGTACCGGGTGATAGGGCAGCGCCAGCAGGCGGCAGGCCCCCACGCAGGTCTCGAATTCGCCGGGCGTGAGCTCGCCTTTCAGCACGGTCAGGCCGCCTGCGCCGCGCACGCCCGCCACAAGGCCGCCGACCGCCTCGGCCTGGACATCGTCGGCGACCTGGACCACGCCGGTCAGGCCCGGGCGATCCTGAAAGCAGCGCATCAGGGCTTTCAAACCAATCCTGCTGCCCTTTTCGGCGCGGAACTCGCCCAGCAGGCCGACATCGAAACGGCGATCGCGGTAAGCCGGCCGGCCTTCTCCGTCCGGCCCGGCATCGAAGCAGGCGGCCATGCCGTGGCGCAGCAGCACGGGCAGGGCAGTTGCCGCAACATCTGTCACGTTGGTCAGCAGGTGCGCCAGTGTCGTGGAGTTGGCGGCAAACAGCAGACGGTCATCGCCGGCGGCCTTCACCAGCCGTTGCGCTCCGTAACGTATCGGCGCGGGCTGCCCCGCGACCACGGCCCGGCGCGTGGCGTCGAGCTGCCAGTCATCGCCCTGGCGATGCATGATGGTGACGATCCGCGGGCGCGCCGGCCGCTTGCGGCTCTCCAGCCAGTAGGCAAGGCCAAGCAATTCGGCCGGCCCGGCATAGGGCGCGATGACGACGTCCTCAGCCGTGACGCCATGGGCATCGAGCAGGCGGCACTCCTGGGCAAAATGCAGACTCTTGACCACCATGTCGTGGAGCGCCTGGGTCTCGCGATCGAACGGCAGGCCGTCGTCGGCGGCAAAGGTGAAGGTGGGCAGGGCATCCAGCGGCCCGGTGATCTCCGGCCCGGCCTTGCGGTTGGCATAGATGCGACAGGGAATGCCCATGGCGGCGCAGACCTCGCGCCAGCCCAGGGTTTCGTTGAAGTAATGCGTGGCCCGGGATTCCAGGCCGTTCTGAAGCACGAAAAACCGCATGCCACCACCAGGGATCAGACTGCCGGCGGTCACCCGCCGGGTTCGCTTTCCGGCTTGCCCAGATCGCGCAGCCGCCGGCCCATATGCAGGCTGCGCTCGATCTCGGCAAGGCTGCGGCCGCGCGTCTCGGGCACCATCGCCCAGGAGAAAACCAGCGCAACGGCGCAGACCCCGGCATAAAACAGGAAGGTCGGCCCCGCACCCAGGCCGTCGAGCATGACGAGAAAGGTCATGGCGACCACGATGTTGAGCACCCAGCTTGTTGCCGCGGCCAGGCTCATGCCCCGTGCGCGGACCGAAAGCGGAAAGACCTCCGACATCAGGACATAGGGCAAGGGACCCAGGCTGATCGCAAAGGCCAGGATGTATGCCGTGAGGCCCGCAAGGGTAAGCGCGGCATCGTCGCTGCTGCCGCCCAGCGTCAGGCCGACGGTAAGCAGGCTGGCCGACATCACCAGGCAGCCGCCGATCAGCAGGGGTCGCCGCCCGATCCGGTCGACGATCAGAAGCGCGACGACGGTCGCCCCCAGATTGACCGCGCCCAAGCCAACGGTCGCCAGGATCGCACCGGTCTCTGCCTTGATGCCGACCGAGAGAAAGATGGCCGGGGCGTAGTAGAGGATGCCGTCGATGCCCGCGAGGTTCTGGAACAGGAAGAGGCCTGCCGCCATCGCCAGGACGCCGCGCACGAGCGGGCTGAAGAGATCGCTCCAGCGGCCAGGCTCGTCATCAGGCTCCCGCAGTTCGGCGACATTGGCCCGCGCGCCCTGCAGCCGGACCAGCACGGCTCGGGCCGCGTCCATCTTGCCGCGCAGGGCAAGCCAGCGCGGACTTTCAGGCAGGGTTGCCAGCACGGCAGCCAGGACCAGGGAGGGCGCGGCACCACAGGCGAACATGACGCGCCAGTCGCCCGATGCCGTAAAGGCATAGTCGATGAGATAGGCGCCCAGGATCCCCGCGGTCACGCCAAGCTGGAACAGCGAGACCAGGGCGCCGCGCCGCTCCGCCGCAACGCATTCGGCAACGTAGAGCGGCGCCACCATGGACACCGTGCCGACCGCCAAGCCGAGCACGGCGCGCAGCGCCCCGATCTGCCAGGCATCCCCGGTCAACGCGATGAGCGGCGGCACGACAAGGAACATTGCGCTTGCCAGCAGCAGGGTGCGGCGCTGTCCCCAGCGCGCGGCGACCTCGCCGCTGCCCATGGCGCCGGCAAAGGCGCCGACCAGGATCGACGTCACCAGGACCTGCTGATCAAATGGCGTCAGTGCATAGTCGTGGGCCAGAAAGCCCAGCGCCCCGGCAACCACCGCGACGTTGTAACCAAAGAGCGAGCCCGACATCGTGGACACAAGCGCAAGCCGAAACAGGATCAAGATTTTTACCCCGCGCTGTGACGGCTGCTCTGTTGCCGGACGAAAACTGGCGCCTATTGTAGCGTGCGTGCTTGGGTTCGTCGCACACCGTTGCGACACATTCCGGGGGTAGCCATGGCCGACACAGCAGAACGTGCCAACCGACTGGCCATCGAGGGAGGGCGGCCGGTTCGCGAGGAACCCCTGCCCTGGGAGCTTCCCGGCGTTCACTGGATCGGCGACGAGGAGGCAGAACTGGTCGGGCGCGTCATCCGCGCCAGGAGCCCGTTCCGCTATTACGGCCCCGACCTGCAGCACATGGTCGACACGCTGGAAGCCGAATGGCGCCAGCGTTTCGGCGTGCCCCACGCCCTGGGCGTCAATTCCGGCGGCCAGGCCCTGCTGATCGCGCTGGCGGCCTTCGGCGTCGGCCCGGGCGACGAGGTGCTGGTGCCCGGCTACATGTGGGTGAGCTGCCTCAGCGCCGTGGTGCGTCTGGGCGCGATCCCCCGCCTGGTCGACATCGACGATACCTTCTGCATGGACCCCGACGACGCCGCGGCCAAGATCAACACGCGCACCAAGGCGATCCTCTACGTCAACATGAGCGGCGCGCCCGGCCACACGGACCGCATCGCCAGGCTCGCAAGGGACAAGGGCATCTACCTGCTGGAGGACTGCGCCCAGGCCGCCGGCGCCAGCCTTCACGGCACGCCGGTTGGCACCTTCGGCGACATCGGCATCTTCAGCTTCCAGCTCAACAAGAACCTGACCAGCGGCGATGGCGGCCTGCTGATGTGCCGCGACGAGCACCTCTACAAGCGCTGCTTTGCGATCCACGACCTGGGCTACGCCCGCAATGCCGCCGGGCGGCTCGACCCGAGCGCCGAGGACTACCAGCTATGGGGCGTGGGCGCGCGCATGAGCGAACTCAGCGGCGCCATGGTGCTGGCCCAGTTCCGCAAGCTGGACGCCATCACCGGCGCCATGCGCACCGCCAAGTGGGCGATCCGCGAACAGCTGCAGGGGATCGACGGCCTGGTGTTCCGCGACATCCCCGATCCGGCCGGCGACAGCGGGCCGTTCATGGTGACGCTTTATCCCGACCGGGAGCGCCGCGACCGCTTCGTCGATGCCCTGCGCGCCGAAGGCATCAAGGGACCCGAGGGCAGCCTTGCCTGCATCAAGATGAGCGACTGGGGCATGCACTGGTACTTCAACAATCCCAGCCTGCTGAAGAAGCGCTCGCTCTCGGCCGACGGCTTCCCCTGGAGCCATCCCGCCAATGCCTTTGCGCAGGAGATCTCCTACGAGCGCGGCCTGCTGCCCGGCTGCGACACGCGCAACGAGCGCGGCGCCCTGCTGACCATCGCATCCTGCCTGACCGAAAGGGACATCGACGACATCGTCACCGCCTTCCGCAAGGTGGCGCGCGTCGTCCTGGCCTGAACACGCACGGAGCCGCAGCACCATGTACGACGAGATCTTCATCAGCGACCTCAAGGAGGTCACAGAGGCTAGCGAACCGATCGACTATCTGGTGATCGGCAGCGGTACGGCCGGCGTCACCGCCGCGCTGGCGCTGGCAGAGGCCGGCAACCATGTCGTCATGCTGGAGGCCGGCCCCTTCATCCTGCCCGGCCACGTCGGTTCGACACCGTTCCGCAGCCGCGGCGACATCGTGCCGCAGATCCACGAGCGAGCGGTCTATCACCCCAGCTGGATCACCCATGAGGACCACGACGCCCTGGGTGACCGTGTGCCCGAGGGCAACAACAACGCCTGGTCCCTGGTCGGGGGGCGCACCGTATTCTGGGGCGGCTGCACGCCGCGCTTCCAGAGCTGGGACTTCGACGACTGGCCGATCGATCTCGCCGACCTGGAACCCTGGTACCTGAAGGCCGAGCAGCGCATGCACGTCTCGGGCGGCCCGCTGCAGGACCACCCCGCCTTCTTCCGCAGCCCCGGCCAGGACCGCCTGATCGACAAGCTCAACCAGGCCGGTATCGCCGCGCGCCGTGCGGCCCTGGGCGTCGACACCCAGGAGGTGCGCAACGGCCATATCAGCCGCGGCTTCGACAGTTCCGTGGCACGCCTGCTGCGCAGCGGCCATCTGGCGCTGCACCGCTCGGGGCCC
>CALGGB010000231.1 GCA_937880925.1 uncultured Rhodospirillaceae bacterium
GATGATTGGGGTGATGTGGGCGCTCGATGACTTCACGACCGCAAACGGAGCGACCCGTGTGGTGCCCGGCAGTCACCGTTTCATCCGTTCATGGCACGTCCCGCCGCTCGAAAACTGTGAGCAGGCCGCCATGCCGAAGGGTTCGGCACTCTTCTATCTGGGTTCGACCTGGCATGGCTCAGGCGCGAACGTCAGCGATCACTCCCGTCTCGGGCTGATAGCCACATACATTGTCGGCTGGCTGCGCCAGGAGGAGAATCAGTACCTCTACAACCCGCCCGAGATCGCCGCACAGTTCAGTCCCCGCCTGCGGGCACTGCTGGGCTACACCCGCCACGGTGCGGGAGAGGACCTCCTCGGCAGCTACAGCGGCGACAACCCTGCGTGGGTCTCTGAACCGCCGGAAGCATCCTGGCGCGTCAACCGCGGCCAGGTCGCAAGCTCCAAGGAAGCAAAGGCTCAGGCCGGCAACTAGAGACCGAGCTCGGCAGCTATCTCCCGGGCGGCCCGAACACCGGAGCGGTAGGCGCCGTCACAGGTGCCCTGGCCGCCCACCTGGGTCGCCTCGCCGGCAAAGAACAGGCGGCCATCGACGGGGCGTGCCAGGTCCTCGCGCCGGTGGGCCTGACCGGGCAGGGCGCAGGCCCATGAGCCTCGCGTCCAGGGCTCGCTGCTCCAGGCTGTCGTGATCGAACGGATGACGTGCTTGCGGATGTCGTTGCCGAACACTTCTGCGATCCGATCGACAGCGAAGTCCTGGCAGGCCTGCGGGCCCTGCTTCTCCAGCCAGACGGCATGGCGGCCACCTGTGAAGACCGAGACCGAATTGAAGCCCATGCCGTTCACGTCGACCTTTGCCGACGGGCCCTGGTCGCTCCACACCGTGTGGTGGCCGCGGCCGTCGGGACCGAACACGTCCTTGTCGAAGGCGATGCCCATCTTGTTTTCCGTGCCCATGGGCAGGCCCGCGATGGCCTCCAGCTTCCAGTCGGGAAGCAGGGGTGCAAAGGCGATCTCGCCAGAGGCAAGCATACCGGTCGACACGGTGAGCAACGCCAGCCGTCCTCTGACGGTGCCCTTCGGCGTCTCCACGGCGACCCCCGATCCCGACAAGTCGATGCGTTCGGCCCGCGCATTCAGGGTTACAGGAACATCCGCTCCCCAGGCCGCAACGAGGTTGCCGTAGCCTCGGGGCACCGGATAACCGAGTGCGCCGACGGAACTCACGTTGTCGGCGCAGGAGACACCGTCGACATCGACGCCCCAGCCGGTAGCGATGCTCTCGATGAACGGCGGAGCGCAGGGGCTGTCGAGGTCGATCACCTCGCTGATCGCCGCATCCGCGCCGTTGCCGCAGGCCGCTGCAATCGCCGCATAGCTGTCGGTGTAGTAACGGCGGCAGGCGGCATGGTCCTCACCGGCCAGCCGTGTGCCGTTGCGCACGAAGCGATGGTTCTCGGGCTTGTTGTAGGCGTCCCAGGTCGCCCGCCCCAGTGCGATGCCGAGGCGGTCGGCGATCCCGGCAAAGGGATTGGCATCGCCGTCCGTCAGCCAGGCGCAGCCCAGGTCGAACCAGGTTCCGGGGACCAGTTCCTCCGAATAGGCGCGCCCGCCGATGCGGTGCGAACCCTCGATCACCGTTGAGGAAATGCCCAGTCTCCCGAGTTCCTTGGCGGCCGACAGCCCGGCCGAGCCCGCACCGATCACAACGACATCCCGCTCATCTGTCATGTCGTATCTCTCCGCATTGTGCGCGTCACCGGCCTCATGCCGCCCGCATTGTTGGTCGCCGTCATGAAGACGGGTGACCCGCGACGCCCGAAAGTGCGCCGCAGGTCACCCGCGTAATAGGCCGTTCGACAGAACCGTGGCGTCAGTATCCCGCCGTGATCTCCGCGTAGAGCGTGGCGATCCGACTGGTGAACTCGTCCGAGGTCGGAATCTGGTACTTGCCCGCACCCAGGATTTCTTCGGGATTGCGGCTGAGGCCCAGTTCGGCGAGGCGTTCCTCGCTCACCAGATCGAACGACTTCCGATTGGAGTGGCCATAGCCGTAATCGTCGATCAGGAAGCGCCCGGATTCCGGACTGAGCAGGGAATCGATGACATCGTGGGCCTTGTCCACATGGGGCGCATCGACATAGATCATCGCACCGCAGACCCAGGTCAGGGCGCCTTCCTTGGGCGCGGCGAACTTGACCGGAACGCCATCGGATTTCAGCGCCACCGCCGAACTGTTCCAGGTCATGGCGGCGACCAGTTCGCCCGCTGCCAGTGCCTGTTCCACGGTCGTCATGTCGTCGGTGTACATGCGCACCATGGGCACCTGTTCGCGCAACAGTTCCGCCACCTTCTGGATGTTCTCCTCGGTCTCGATCTGATCGAACGGCACGCCGGCATAGATCGCAGCGCACCACCAGCTGTCGCCCTCGTTGCCGATCATCGCGACCTTGCCCTTGTAGCGCTCGTCCCAGAGGACGCTCCAGGATTCCTCGCCGTCGGGAAAATCCACGATGTCGGTGCGATAGGTGATCGAGGTCTGGCCCCAGTCCATCGGCGCAAAGTAGGTCTGCCCATCTTTATCGGCGATGTGCTTCATGGATGGGATCACGTCGTCCCAGTGCGTCAGCTTCGACGTGTCGATCGGCTGCACCACGCCCGCATCGACCCAGTTGGGTGCATTCGAATTGCAGGGATGGAGAACATCGACGACGAAGCCGGAGCGCACCTTGGCAAGGCCGTCGTTGCTGCTGGCATAGGGTGCCATGTCGGGATACGCGCCGTGCTTCTCGTAGTACTCTCCGAGGAGCTCGGGAATGTCGTAGCCACCCCATGTGAAGTAGAAGGCCTGCTCTCCTTCCGCCGCTGCCGGCCGCGCGATGGCAGGTACGGTCATCAGGGAAATGCCGGTCGCGCTCAGCAATTGGCTGAACTGGCGCCGGGAGAGCTGACCCTTCGAAGCCTTCTCTATCATGCTGTCGATAGGCAGATTTTCCTTTGTCATCGAAGCCCCCTTCGTTTTGACGAATTGGTCCGGATTACCTCTGTACTCCATGCCCTGACCATTGTTCGGGGGCGTTCCTGCCCGCGACAATTGATTAATCGTCCCTGGGGTTAACTCAGAGTGAGTCACAAACCTGAACCGCCTGGTTTGCATCGCCAGGACCCGCGGTGCGCGCGACCGGGGTTTCAGACGGCCATGGAACGCAGTACATCCTCGTTCATGGTCACCCCAAGCCCAGGTTGCCGGGGCAGAGTGACAAAGCCGTCAGCGATCGCCCAGTCGCAGGACGCCAGTTGCGCGCCGAGTTCCTGGTAGTCGTAGAAAAGCTCCGCATAGATCGCGTTGGGCATCACGGCGCAGGTATGGAGCATGGCGAGAAACGCCACGGTGGTGCTGTTCCAGCTATGTGGCGATATCAGCACCGAATGGGCGTCCGCCATGGCGCCGATCTCCAGCATGGTCAGGATGCCGCCCGCCCCGGCGATATCGGGGTTGAGCACATCGGCTGCTCTCTTGGCGAGAACATCGCGAAAATGGCGCATGCCCGACTGACGCTCGCCCGTGGTGATGCGTGCCGTGATTCCCGCGCGGAACTCGGCCAGAGAGTCGAGATCGTCTCCGGCCACCGGCTCCTCGATCCAGTAGGGCGCATAGGGCTCGAACAGATGTGCGGCCCGCAGGGTACGTCGGCGGTCATCCTGGACGGCGAAGTCGAGCATCATGTCGATATCCGGCCCCACGGCCTCCCGGGTCAGACGGACGCAGGCCTCCGCGCGCTCCAGGGTGGGCTGGCGCAACGGATAGATCTTCACGGCGCGGAAGCCCTCCGCGCACATCCTGGCGCACCGCTGGGCGATGGCTTCAGGGGCCTGGAGCGGGGAGTCCCAGGCATTGGCGTACACCGGCACCCTGTCGACGAGCGCGCCGCCAAGCAGGGCATGCACCGGCAACTGCACGGACTTGCCGAGAAGGTCCCAGAGCGCAATCTCGATCGCGCTGACCGCGGCCGCGTAGTCGATACCGGGGTGCTTGCTCGCCATCGGCCTGGCATGCTGGCAGAGGAAGGCGCGCGGGCTTGCCTCCGGCATCTGCTTGAGGGCCTCGCCCAGGGCGAGGATGATTTCCCGCACGGCGCGTTGCCTGTGGCCCAGGGCATAGGCCTCGCCCCAGCCGACAAGACCGGTGTCCGTCTCCAGCTTCACGAAGACAACCATATGGCCGTTGGACCAGCCATCTGCACTGGGCTTCGCGCCGACCAGAAAGGGCGTGAGGTTGGTGATCTTCATTGGCAGCTCCCTCGGCAATGCTTGAACCAGCCCGGCGTGCGGCTCGAATTGCACCGCCGATGCGATACCTGTCCCGATCCCATTGTCGCGCTGAGCGGAACGGCACGCCGGTGAAGAATGAAGTCTATTTGCCGTCGGTCAATGCTCGACGCTTGGCACGGCGCCGTGAAACCGGAAGCATGCCGGCAATCCCGCCGTTCCTTAGCCGCCGACTGACATGACGGATTGCCATGTTTGCCGCCAGAATGCGTGATCCGGTGATGGAGGATGGCGCGTGTTTCGCCGCACTCTCCGCCGAGATCGATGCCATGGTCCGGGAGGCTGCCGAGGCAGGCCTTGAGGACGATGCCGGTTCGGTGACCCGGGCCTGGCATGCCGTCGGCGAGGCCCGGTCCGCCTCGGTACACCGCATGGGCGCGCTGGGTGCCGCCGCGGCCCCGGCCAATGCCACACTGTTTCTCTATGGCTTCGGCCACATCGTCGTCACTGCGCTTTGGCTGCGTCAGGCCGCTGTTGCCTGCCGCGCACTGCCGTCTGCATCCCAGGGTGATGTCGCTTTCTACCGGGGCAAGGTCCAGGCCATGCGGTACATGGTCCATCACGAGCTTCACCTCGCGCGGTCCTGGCTGCAGACCACGCTGACGGGAGATTCCACGGTTCTAGAGACCGAAGCGGACTGGCTGTAGCGCAAGGATTCCCGGGGGGAAGGAGTGGCTTGGGCGCGCCGTCCCGGCTATCCCCCGAATGGCCTCACGCCTGCATGAGTTCAACGCAGATGGTGTTATGGTGCCGACCAGGCGCGGGGCCGGGCACCGGCCTTCATGCCGATACCTTTGTGAAGGCGGCACCATGATCGTGGAAGGCTTGGCGGGTTCAAATGGTCGGTGCATCACGGTTTGCGACAGGTCGTTCCGACCGCACCGGGCAGCCAGACACGCTCGGATCGGCTAGGGCATGGCGGCCATGATCCGCCAGCCGATTTCGATCACGCCTGCGGGTCGTTATCGCGCGCGGGGAATCGGCGGCAAGCGCGTCATTGACGGCTGGGAGCGCGTTGATGCCCACCTGCGCAACGCGCCTGGGCTGGGCGAGAGCTTTGCCCTGATGTTCGCCGAGCCGGTGCTGGGCGATGACGGCGGCATCGACTGGTACTTTACCGGCGATGATGACGGCGCTCCTCGGGCGCTTTCCGATCTTCCATCCGACGAACAGCAAGGCGTGCGCGAGCGTCTGGCGGTCGCCGTCACGGCCATGCGCGGGCATGCCGACCGGCTTCTGGCTGCAAGCAACGCCGATGCACGGCGCATGGGCGAGCTGCTTCAGGCAGCCTTGTCGCTGCCTTCAGGCGACGAGGCGTTCATGGTCGTGGGCGAGCAGATCGTTCTGGTCAACTGGGGCATGCAGGTCGAAGGCGCCGGGGGCGCCGACAATCGTCTTCAGACGGACGTTCGTGTGCCGCTTGCCCCGGTCCTGGTCCTCATCCGGCGTGTCACGAACCTGCTGCTGGATCGCCGCAGGGGCTGGTGGAACCTGCTCTGGCTGCCGTTCCTTGCTGTTCTGGGTGTTGCCCTCTACCTGCTGCTGGCTGCCTGCGCGCTCGGCACGCCGCTGGGCCTGGTGCAGGCCTGGCGGCTGGACTACTGCCCGATGGCGATCGCCGCAGGCTCTATCCCTTCCGGGGATGCCGAACATCGTGCTCTGCTGGCTGCAGTGCGCGAGCTCGAGGATCGCCTTCTGGCCGCGCCCCCCTGCCTGGACCCGCAGGAGCGGATGCCCGAGATCGCTGCCCTGCCGGAAGACCTGGCGGAAGCCGAACCCTTGCCCGAACCCGAACCCGAACCAGAACCCTTGCCGCCGACGCCCGAGCCCAGGCCGGAACCGGAGCCCGAGCCGGAGCCCGAGGTTGTCCCGCCGCCCGCTGATCCGCCACCCGACGAGTTCACCACCCGGCTGGATGAAGCCGGCGGCCACACCGGCGAGGTCACGGTGACGCTGATCTGGGACGGTGATGCCGACCTTGATCTCTATATCCGCTGTCCCAATGGCCAGGTCCTGGGTCCGTCGAACCAGAACGCCTGCCGTGGCCGTATGGACATCGACGCCAACGGCTACGGGGAGGACCATATCCTTCGCATGCGCGCCGACCCGGTCGAGAATCTGCTCTGGCCGGAGGGTGCCGCCCCGTCCGGCCGCTACACGGTCATGGTCAACAACTGCAATGGCCGCTCCTATTATCAGCGTCCTGTTCCCTACCAGATCAGGGTACAGGTCGATGGTGAGGAGACCTTTTACGATGGGGCGATCCCGCATCTGGGCGGTGCCGGCTATGACAACTGCCGCGGCGCCCAGAACTGGCAACAGGTCACGGAGTTCGAAGTTGAATAGACGCAGGATCTTCGGGTTGTCCGGTCAGCCGATGCAGGCACGAACAGGGCGGCTCAATTGCAACCGGCCTGTCTTTGGGGGAGACTTCGCCATGACGAGCATGCCGCTGTTTAAGGGGGGCAAATGACGAGCAGTGGCAGTGGTGATGGAACCGGGGCCGGCCGTGGCGCGCCCCAGGAACGCATCGAAGAGGTCGTCGAGGAGACGCAGGTTCGCCGCCTGGGCAGGCCCTGGCTTGCGCCGGCCATTGCCACGGCGCTGGCCCTGCTGTTGCTCATCGTTCTGCTGATTCCGGGTGTCCTGCGTTATCCCGACCCTGTCGCCCATCCCGAGGAAACCGCCATGCTGGATGCCAGCAGGGCGCAGAACGACGCACTGAGGGAACGCATCGGCACGCTGGAGGACCTGCTTGAGCAGAACGTCTGCCGGGCCTCCGATGGCTCCCTGGCGATCTACGACGAAGAAGGCGGCATCATCACGCCGATCGAGCCATCGCCCTTCATGCTGCCCCAGACCATGCGCGTGCCCGATGCCGTGCCCGGACTGGAAGGCGAAACCACCACCCTTCTTTCCATGCTCGACAATGCGACGGTGTTCATTCTCACCACCGGCGGCGACGAGATCGGCTTTGGCTCCGGCTTCTTCGTCGAACACGGCGCCGTGCTGACGAACCGCCATGTCGTAGAGGGCGCAGAGGAAATCTATGTTTTCGGGCTGGCTCTGGGCGGCATGGCCCCGGCGACCCTGGTGGCGTCCAGTTCCAACAGCGATTTCGGCGAACCGGATCTGGCCCTGCTGCGCCTTGAGGCGCCGGAAGGCCAGCCGGTTCTGGGCTTCTCGACCACGAGCGAGCGGCTGGAGAGCGTCGTTGCGGCCGGTTTCCCCATGGTGGTGATGGAAACCGACGATGCCCTGCTGCGCATTTCCCAGGGCGATACCACGGCCGTGCCGTCTCTGGTTGTCACCTCGGGCGTCATCACCGCGCTGCAATCGCCGGGTTCTGCCGAACTGGTGCTTCATACGGCTGCGATCTCGCCGGGCAGCAGCGGCGGTCCCCTGGTCGATGCCTGCGGTCGGGTCGTGGGCATGAACACCGCGGTGCGCTCCGAGGAGACGCTGAACCGGGTCAACTATGCACTCCACGCCTCGAACCTGCTGCGCTTCCTTGCGTCGGCCGGTATCACGGCGGTCGATCAGGATACCGCATGCGTGCCGGACACCACGGCGGTGCGCCTTGATGAGAATGGTGTCCGAGCGCTGCATGTGACCGGCTGACGGGCCATGGCCCGCACGCTTCTCGCTGTCACCTCGCCCGGCGAGTATCGCGCGGCCGGCAGCGGCAACCTGCGCACGATCGACGGTTGGGAACGGCTCGACCACTACCTGCGCAACACGGCGGCGTTCGGTCCAGAGGTTGCCGATCTCTTCGCCGAACCGGTGCAGGGCGAGGATGGTGCGATCGACTGGTACTTCGCCGGTGACGATGAGGCGGCGCCCCGCGAACTGGCAGCTCTTTCGCCCGATGAGCAGGACGCGGCGCGTCAGCAGGCCCGCACGCTGGTCGAACGGCTTCGCGCCCATGCCCAGGCCCTGCAGCAGGGCCGCGATGCCGATGGCCGCCGCCTGGGGGAATTGCTCGCCTCGGCGTTGAGCCTTCCGTCGGACGAACGCAATATCAAGGTCGTGGGCGGCAGGATCGTCCTGGTCAACTGGGGCATGCTGGACCAGCACGGCGGCACGGCAAGCAACGCGCTGGAGACCTTCATCAAAGCGCGTCGCGCGCCGCTTCTGGTCACCATCCGCCACATCACGACGATGATCCTGGACCGCCGGCTGCGGGCCTGGGCGCTGCTCTGGCTGCCCTTCGTGGCCTTGCTGCTGGTGGCGGCCTATCTGCTGCTGGCGGCCTGCGGCACCGGGCGGCTCGTCGGTTTTGCCCTGTTCGACTATTGCCCCGCGGAGCCCTATCAGGCGATGGCGCCGATTGCCGAAGATGATGAGCATGAGGCGCTGATCGCGAGGCTCAGCGAACTCAACGACCGCTTCCTGGCGTTGCCGGCGTGTCTGCCGCCCCAGGAGCGCCTGCCGGAGGTGGCTGCACTGCCCGAGGATATCCCGATGGCGCCGCCGGTTGCCGAGGAGCCGCCGGCGCCCGATGTTCCCGAGGAGGATGAATTTGACAGCCGCCGGGAGGAGGCCGGGGGGCAGACCGGTGAGGTGACAATCACCCTGATCTGGGACAGCGATGCCGATCTTGATCTCCACGTCATCTGTCCCGACGGCTCGCGCATCTTTTTCGATCAGAAGAGCGGTTGCGGCGGGCTGCTGGACGTGGACGCCAATGTCGACTCACCGGTGCCCAATCCGGCAGAGAATATATACTGGCCCGAGGGTTCCGCGCCGGAAGGCAAGTACCGGGTCGAGGTTCACAACTACAAGGGGCGCTCTGCCGGCGGTTCTCCGGTACCATTCCAGCTTCAGGTCCGGATCGGCGATCAGGAGCCGCAACGCTTCGAGGGCGCGGTACGCGAGGACGACGGCACGGGCGTCACCGAGTTTGAGATGCCATGAATGTCAGGATGGGAGCCATGATGCCCAAGAGCGCGGCATGCTGAAGGAACTGATCTCCTTTCCGGATCTGGTCACCCTGATTCCGAACTCGGGCGTGCAACTTCTGGATGCAGAGCTTGCCGGCGCCGATGTTGCGCGTATCACGCGGCGCTTCTGGCCCCAGGTGATGGAGCCGGAAAGCCCCGACAGCGAACTGGCCAGGGTGATCCTGCATCCGCTGGAGACCGACGACGACGGCGAGTTCTTCTATAGCGACGAGACGACCGGCCGCAGCATTCCCGTGGCCGAGGACGAGACGCGGATCTATCAGGCGCGTAGCGCACTGAAGGTGTTCGAGGGTATCTGGCTGCCGGTTCCCTTTCTGCGGGTCACCGGGCGCACCGGCGAAGGCGAACTGAAGTTCGACAAGGGACCGCTTTCCTGGGCACGGATGCGTGTCTCCGCGGTTGCGGGCGACAACGAGGAGGCAGCCGGCCACCGCATCGTGCTGGCCTTCGACACCAACATCGGCCCCGATCTGGCGGCCGGGCGGGCCTATACGGCGCCGGAGGCCATGGACGCCATGGGCCCGACCTCCTTTGCCCTGGCGAGCGAGCCCAGGTCGAACGGCTTCTTTCTGGCATCCAAGAGCGTGCGCGACTGGCTGGAG
>CALGGB010000232.1 GCA_937880925.1 uncultured Rhodospirillaceae bacterium
GCCTGGAACCCGGCGAGACGCTTGCCTGACCATGGCCCGCTACAAGCTCACCATCGAATACGACGGCACCGACTACGTCGGCTGGCAACGCCAGGACAATGGACCTTCCATCCAGGGTGCGCTGGAACGCGCCATCCAGGGTTTCTGCGGCGAGACCGTCACGCTGCAGGGCGCAGGGCGCACCGATGCAGGGGTGCATGCCCTGGGTCAGGTCGCCCATGGCGATCTCAGCCGCGACTGGCCCGTCGATACGGTGCGCGACGCGATCAACAGCCATCTGCGGCCCGAGCCCATCGCCGTGGTCGCCGCCGAGCGGGTCGCCGGCGACTTCAGCGCCCGCTTCGATGCGGTGGAACGGTTCTATCGCTACCGCATCCTCAACCGACGCAGTCCGCCGACCCTGGAAAGCGACCGAGCCTGGCACGTCAACAGGCCGCTGGATGCCGAGGCGATGCACGAGGCCGCTCAGATGCTTGTCGGCGAGCACGACTTCTCCACCTTCCGCGATGCCCAGTGCCAGGCGGCCTCGCCCGTGAAGTCGCTCAATGCCTTCGAGGTGTCACGCGAGGGAGACCTGGTGACCTGCCGCGTGCGCGCACGCTCGTTCCTGCACCGTCAGGTGCGCAGCATGGTGGGTTCGCTGAGCTACGTCGGCGATGGCCGCTGGCAGGCCGCCGACCTGAAGGCCGCACTGGACGCCGCCGACCGCAAGGCCTGCGGCGTGGTGGCGCCGGCGGCAGGGCTCTACCTGATGGCGGTGCGCTATCCCTGACGGGGCAGGCCAAGCTTGGCGCGGAGATGTGCAGCCACCCCGCCCAGGCAGGAGCCGAAACGCCCCTGCACAATCCCACTGCTTTCCTCTTCCCCGCGAAGGCGGGGATCCATAAGCAAAGACGGCAGTAGGAGGCGGGTCTTGAAGGCGCGCTTCTCCTCTTGACCCGTGCGCATGAATGCCCGCCTGCGCGGGCATGACGAGTATTCGAGGGGAAGAGCTGCGTCAGTCGCGGTAGACCGGTTCTTCCTCGTCGAGAATGTCCTTCAACGCGCGGAAATGATTTTCGGCGATGTTGGGGTATTCGACCCACTGGCGCGCTGTCTTGGCGGCAACCTCGTGGCTGGCCACGCGCAGCGGCTTTCCGGTCTGCAGGGCGGTGATGTAGGTCTCGCAGGCGCGCTCGAAGTAGTAGAGCTCGTCGAAGGCCTGGGCGACCGAGTCGCCGATCACCATGACGCCGTGGTTGGCCATCACCAGGATTGGCTTGTCGGCGGTGACGGTGTTGGCGACGCGCTCGGCCTCGTCGCCCAGCCCCATGCCGTCAAAGCCCTCATCGACCGCCATGCGGCCGTAGAAGCGCATGGTGTTCTGGTCGATCGGCGGCAGCAGGCAGTCATCCAGGCAGGCCAGCGCCGTGGCGTACTTGGAATGGACGTGGAGCAGGCAGCGCGCGCCGGGCACCTTGCGGTGGATGCCGCCGTGCAGGGCAAACGCCGTGGGATCGGGCGCGTCCGGGCGGTTCATGGTCTCGGGATCGTTGGCATCGACCAGGATGAGCTCGCTCGCCTTGATGCGCGAGAAGTGGCGGCCGTTGGGATTGACCAGGAACTGGGTGCCGTCCTCGTTGACCGCAAGGCTGAAGTGGTTGGCGACGGCCTCGTGCATGTTCAGGCGCGCGGCCCAGCGGAAGGCGCAGGCAAGGTCGGCGCGCTCTTCCCAATGATCGATGTTGGGCTTGCGATGATCGGCGAGGCTGCTGACGGCCATGACGGAATCTCCGGTCGGAATATCCTCCCACGCTAACGAGAGCGGGGCGGGTTTGGCAATAGCGCCTTTGCCCGACCGCCCTTCAGGCCGTGCCGCCCGGCAGCAGGATCAGGGTGCGCAGCAGCATGTCGATCAGCTCGGCGAGGATGACGAAGCCGCATGCCGTGACGATGCCGGTGCCCAGGGCAATGCGGGCGATCGCCCAACTGTACCAGAGGAAGGCGAGATAGAGGACGAAGATGAACATGCTCAGGCCGTCGAGGCCGATCACGCCACTGCGCTGCAGGAGCAGGAGCAGGAGCATGGGCTGGGCCATCAGGGCCCCCGCCCAGTTATAGGCGATGATGTAGCCGACGTAGTTGCCGCCCAGCCGCAGGACGCGCGCCAGCAAGGCAGCCACGATGGGGAAGACGGTCCAGCTCGCGACGAAATAGGCGGCCGCGGGGATGAGGCCGATCTCGCCGGACTGGAAGGGTCCCCACAGCAGCATGACGTAGTAGGGCAGGGTAAAGACCGCGGCGAAGAAGGAGCGCCAGAAGCCCTCGATGCTGCGGTTGAAGCCGGATACGGCTTCGCCATCGAGCAGGAACAGGCGCCAGGCCGCGCGCAGGGAAGCGTCGATCTCCTGGCGCGGGGGAATCACGCGGCGAAGTAGCGGTCGAGCACCGCCTCGTAGACCGCGGTCAGGCGGCGGATGTCCTCCACAGCGATGCGCTCGTCCACCTTGTGCATGGTCTGGCCGATCAGGCCGAACTCGGCGACCGGGCAGTGGTCCTTGATGAAGCGCGCGTCGGAGGTGCCGCCCGTGGTGCTGTATTCCGGCCGGCGGCCCAGCACCGCCTCGGCGGCATCGGCAATGACCACGGCGAACTCGTCGGGCTCGCGTAGAAAGGACTCGCCCGACGCCGTGGCCTCCAGCGTCACCCTGCCGCCGGCCTCGTCGCAGACCTGCTGCAGGTGGCGGGTCAGCGATTCGCCGCTGTGGCGGTCATTGAAGCGGATGTTGAGGCCAGCGGTTGCCGTGCCGGGAATGACGTTGGTGGCGGGATTGCCGACGTCGACGGTGGTGACGGCCAGGGTCGAGGCCTGGAAATGTTCGCTGCCGTCGTCCAGCGGCGTGGTCGTCAGGCGGTGCAGGATGGCGACCAGGCGGTCGATGGGGTTGTCGGCCAGATGCGGATAGGCGCTGTGGCCCTGGGTGCCATGCACGGTGATGCGGGCGTTGAGCGAACCGCGGCGGCCGACCTTGATCATCTCGCCCAGAGCGGTCGGGTTGGTCGGTTCGCCCACGAGGCAGGCATCCAGCCGCTCGCCCTTGTCCTTCAGCCAGTCCAGCACCTTCTTCGTGCCGTTGACCGCGGGGCCTTCTTCATCGCCCGTGATGAGCAGGCTGATGGCGGCGTCGGCATCGCCGCGACGGGCGAAGAAACCCTCGGCGGCGGCGACAAACGCGGCAATGGCGCCCTTCATGTCGCAGGCGCCGCGCCCGATCAGCACGCCGTCCTTCAGGGCCGCCTCGAAGGGATCGACCGACCAGTCGGCCGTCGGGCCCGGCGGCACCACGTCGGTATGGCCGGCAAAGCAGAAGTTACGCGCGTTGGCGCTGCCGCGGCGGGCATAGAGGTTGTCGATGCGGTCGGTGCCGGCTTCCTCGAAGGGCAGGCGGGTGCAGGTAAAGCCCAGTCCTTCCAGCGCCTGCTGCAGCACGTCCAGCGCCCCGGCATCGGCCGGCGTGACGCTGGGTCGGCGGATCAGGTCGGCGGCAAGCGTGACGGGATCGAGGGCCATCAGGTGCGCAGCAGTTCGTTGATCGAGGTCTTGGCGCGGGTCTTCTCGTCCACCCGCTTGATGATGACGGCGCAGTAGAGCGAGGGCGCGCCCTGGTCCTTGGCCGGCAGGCTGCCGGGCACGACCACGGAGTAGGCCGGCACCCGGCCCATGAAGACCTCGCCGCTGGTGCGGTCGACGATCTTGGTCGATGCGCCGATGAAGACACCCATGGAGAGCACCGAGCCGGTCTCCACGATGACGCCCTCCACGACCTCGCTGCGCGCGCCGATGAAGCAGTTATCCTCGATGATCACGGGGGCGGCCTGGAGCGGCTCGAGCACCCCGCCGAGGCCTGCGCCGCCGGAGATGTGGCAGTTCCGGCCGACCTGGGCGCAGCTTCCCACCGTCGCCCAGGTGTCGACCATCGTTCCGCTGTCGACATAGGCGCCGATGTTGACGAAGCAAGGCATCAGCACGACGTCGGGCGCGATGTGGGCGGCATGACGCACGATGGCGTGGGGCACGGCGCGGAAGCCTGCGGCCTGGAAGCGCTCGGCATCCCAGCCCTCGAACTTGTTGTCGACCTTGTCCCACCAGCTCGCGTTTTCGCCCGGAGCGCCGCGCACGATCTTGTTGGGGGTGAGACGGAAGGATAGCAGGACCGCCTTCTTCAGCCATTCGTTGACGGTCCAGCCGTTCTCGCCGGGCTCGGCGACGCGGCGCTTGCCGGCGTCCAGCAGGTCGAGCGCCTCGAAGACGGCCTCGCGCGTTTCGCCCCTGGTCTCCGGGCTGATGGTGGTGCGCTCTTCCCAGGCGCGGTCGATGGCGGTCTGCAGCGCGTCCGACATGGTCGTTCCTCTTTCATCCAGATGCGGCGCGCACTGATAAACGGCAGCGCCGGGGTGTCAACCGGGCTGAAGCCTGTCGACGAGTGCGGCAAGCCAGGGGGTGAGCTCCGGCGTGCGGTGGTCGATATGGCCGTCGTCGGCGCCGCCGGCGGCATAGGGGCTCTCACCCTCGATCCACACGGTGGTCATGCCGCGTTCCTTGGCCGGCTTCAGGTTGCGCGCGATGTCCTCGAACATGGCCGCGCGCGGACCCTCGATGGCGTGGCGGGCCAGGAACACGTCATAGACGCCGGGGTCGGGCTTGGGGATGTAGTCGGATTCGACAATATCGAAGACCGCGTCGAAATGGTGGGCGATGCCCAGGCGCGCCATGGCCCGTTCGGCATGGGGCACGTCGCCGTTGGTGAAGACGATCTTGCGGCCTGGCAGCCGGGTCAGCGCATCGTCCAGTTCCGGGTCGGGCGGGATGTGGCTGTAGTCGATGTCGTGGACGTAGGCGAGGTAATGGGCGGGGTCGGCGCCGTGCAGGCTGACCAGGCCGTTCAGCGTCGTGCCGTGCTCCAGGAAATAGCGCTTCTGCACCGCGCGCGCCTTCTCGCGGTCCAGCGTCAGGAAATCGCAGACATAGTCCGTGATGCGCTTCTCGACCTGATCGAACAGGCTGTGGCGGGCGGCATAAAGCGTGTTGTCGAGGTCGAAGACCCAGGTATCGACGCGCGCCAGGGGATCGCCGGGGCCGTTCACGCCGTGATCTTCGTGCCGGTGCCTTCTTCGGTGAAGAGTTCCAGCAGCAACACATGGGGCACGCGGCCGTCCAGGATGTGGGCGGCATCGACACCGTTGTCGAGCGCCTTCAGGCAGGTCTCCAGCTTGGGGATCATGCCGCCGGAAATGGCGCCGGTCTTGAACAGGTCCTTGGCCTCGGCGCGCGTTACCTCCGAAATCAGCAGGCCCTTCTCGTCGAGCACGCCGGCGATGTCGGTCAGCATCAGCAGCTTGGAGGCGCCGACGGCCTCGGCAATGGCGCCCGCGGCCGTATCGGCATTGATGTTGTAGGTCTCGCCGTCGCTGCCCACGCCGATGGGGGCGATCACGGGGATCGCGTCGGAGGCCTCGAACATGCGGAAGATGTCGGCGTTGATCTTGCGCGGTTCGCCGACGAAGCCCAGGTCGAGGATCTTCTCGATGTTGGAATCGGGATCGCGCTTGGTGCGGCGCAGCTTCCTTGCCTCGATCAGCCTGCCGTCCTTGCCCGAGATGCCGATGGCAAGGCCGCCCTCGTTGTTGAGCGCGGTCACGATCTGCTTGTTGATCGACCCGGCCAGAACCATCTCGACGATATCGACCGAGGCCCGGTCGGTGACGCGCAGGCCGTCGACGAACTCCGACTGGATGTTCATGCGCTTCAGCATCTCGCCGATCTGGGGGCCGCCGCCGTGGACCACGATCGGATTGATGCCGACCTGCTTCAGCAGCACCACATCGCGCGCGAAATCGCGGCTCAACGTATCGTCGCCCATGGCGTGGCCGCCGTATTTGATGACGAAGGTATGGCCGGAAAAACGGCGCAGGTAGGGCAGGGCTTCCACGAGGGTGGAGGCCGTGCGCAGCCACTGCTTGGTTTCGCCGATGTTCCGGTCGCCGATCACGCGCATTTTCATGGTCGCTACCTTAAGCGAGGGGTGTTTCGACCGCCAGTGCAGCCAGGGTGTCGCGCAGCTCGTCCATGCCGGCCCCGGTGCGCGCGCTGGTCGCGATGACCTGGGGGTAGGCGGCCGGACGGACCGCGATTTCTTCATGAACGCCGGCCATCACGGCGGCAAGCTCGGTCTTCTTCAGCTTGTCGGCCTTGGTCAGCACGATCTGGTAGGGCGTACCGATCAGGTCCATGTGGTCGAGTGCGGTGCGGTCGTTGGCCGTGGTGCCGCGCCGTGCATCCATCAGCAGGCAGACACGGCGCAGGGTCAGGCGCCCGGCCAGATAGGCATCGACCGTGGCGGTCCAGCGGGCGACCTCGGTGCGCCCGACCTTGGCGTAGCCGTAGCCGGGCAGGTCGATCAGGTGCAGGCGTCCGCCCAGGCTGAACATGTTCACCGCCTGGGTGCGGCCGGGCGTCTGCGAGGTGCGCGCCAGGTTACGCCGGTGGACCAGGGCATTGATCAGCGAGGACTTGCCCGCATTGGAGCGCCCGGCAAAGGCGACCTCGGGCAGGCTGGGCGCGGGAAGCGATTCGGGCTTGGGCGCCGATGCGACGAACTCGCAGGGCATCGAGAACAACCGCCGTCCCGGGTGCGCGCTCTGGTCCTGGTCGGCGGCCATGGTGCTGCGCCCGCCCTTTAAGTCTTCTTCTTTTCGGTGCGTTTCATGATGAACCACTGCTGGCTGATCGAGAGCAGGTTGTTCCAGCTCCAGTAGATCACCAGGCCCGCCGGGAAGGTGGCGAACAGGAACAGGAAGATCAGCGGCATGAACATGAAGACCTTGGCCTGAATCGGATCGGGCGGCTGCGGGCTGATGCGCTGCTGCAGGAACATCGTTCCCGCCATGATCAGCGGCCAGATACCGATGGCCAGGAAGCCGGTCGCCATCATCGCCGGTAGCACGTCGGTCGAATAGGGCAGCAGGCCGAACAGGTTCCAGATGTTGGTGGGATCGGGCGCCGAGAGATCCTCGATCCAGCCGTAGAAGGGCGCATGGCGCATCTCGATGGTCGAAATCAGCACCTGGTAGAGCGCGATGAAGACCGGAATCTGGATGACGATAGGCAGGCAGCCCGCCGCCGGATTGACCTTTTCCTTGCGGTAGAGGGCCATCAGCTCCTGCTGCTGCTTGGCCTTGTCGTCCTTGTAGCGCTCGCGCATCTTCTGCATCTCGGGCGCCAGATTGCGCATCTTGCTCATCGCCTTGTAGGACTTGTTGGCGAGCGGGAAGAACAGGATCTTGATGCACAGCGTGAGCGCCAGGATCGCCAGACCGAAGTTGCCGAGCAGGTCCTTGAAGAACTCCAGCGCCTGGAACATCGGCTCGGTGATGAAATAGAAGCCGCCGATGTAGTCGGCGCGCGAGAAGACCAGACGGCCGAAGAACGGCACGCCGTCGTCGTCCTGGTACTTCTCCAGCAGACTCACGACCTGGGCGCCCGCGAACAGGCGGTCGGTGACGCTGACCTCGCCGCCGGCGGGGACGGTGATCGCCGGGCGCAGGTAATCGGCCTGGTAGAGGGCGGCGTCGGTGCCACGCTCCTTGGCGAAGAAGGACCACTTGTAGGTCTCGTTCTGCTCGGGGATCAGCGCGGTCAGCCAGAACTTGTCGGTGAAGCCCAGCCAGCCGCCCTCGCTCTGTCCCCGGGTATCCTCGGGGTCGGGCTCATCCAGCAGATCAGCGTAGTCCAGTTCGCTGAGACGATAGTCGATGTCGTCGGGAGTCGGGTTGTCCAGCTTCTCGCTGAACACGCCGATGGGACCTTCGTTCAGGGTGAAGGCCAGACCCTCATGGGGCGGCACGCCGTGGCGGCCGACCAGGCCGTAGGGCAGCAGGCTGACATCCTGGCCGGTGGTATTGGTGACCGTCTGGGTCACCGTGAAGAGATAGTTCTCGTCCACCGCGATGGTGCGCTCGAAGAGCAGGCCTGCGCCGTTCTCCCAGGAGAGCGTAACCGGGCTGTCGGCAGAAAGGGTGGAACCGGCGGTCTGCTGCCACAGCGCATCGGCGCCGGGCACGGTGACCGTATCGTCCTGGGCCAGCAGGCCGAAATCCACGAAATAGGCGTATTGCGCACCCGGGGGCGAGAGCAGCACCACCTCGGGCGAGTTGTCCTCCACCGTGGTGCGGTAGCGCACCAGGGTGAGATCATCGAGGCGGGCGCCGCTCAGCGCGATGGAGCCATGCAGGGCAGGGGTGGAAATCTTCACCCGGTCGCTGCGCTCCAGGGCTTCCTCGCGGGTCAGGTCGCCGGCCTGAATCTCCTGCTGGGTCGCGGCTGTCGGCGCCGATCCATCGGCGCTGGGCAGCACCGCATCGGGGGTCTCTGCCTGCTGCTGGGCGGCGAGCTCGGCCTGCGCGGCCTGACGCTCCTGCTGTTCGCGCGCCTTGGGCAGTTCGTAGAACACCTGCCAGCCCAGGAACATGACCACGATGATCGCCATCGCGATCCAGACGTTCTTCTGTTCACCCTGCATGATGATGTCCCTGATGCCTGGTGCATGGCGGCACCGGGTCGTAGCCGTGACCTCCCAGCGGATGGCAGCGCGCCAGCCGGCGCAGGGCCAGCCAGCCGCCCCGCAGGGGCCCATGTTGTTGCAGTGCCTCTGCCGCATACTCCGAGCAGGTCGGAAGATAGCGGCACGACACCGGTGTGAACGGCGAAATGG
>CALGGB010000233.1 GCA_937880925.1 uncultured Rhodospirillaceae bacterium
GCCCTGATCATGATGGTCGACGGCCTGCCGCACCTGCGCGAGCTGGATGTGCTGACCCGCTGGCAGCGCCGTGGCGTCGGCAAGAGCCTGATTGCGGCCATCGTCGGCGACGCCCGGGCGGCGGGTCATGCCTGGCTGACGTTGACAACCTTTGCCGACGTGCCCTGGAACGCACCCTATTACGCCCGGCTCGGCTTCGAACCGATCGCGACCGAAGCCTTGGCGCCGCAGATGCGCGAAGTCTTCGAACACGAGGCACCAGGCGACATCACCCTCAATCCCCGCGTCGCCATGCGATTGGATCTGACTGCCTGCATCTTCTGAGGATCATGTGACGTGATAGCCTTCCGCCTGAAACATCAGGGAGGCAGCCATGCCGAAGTTCATCGAGGGCAATCCCGTTCTGGTCGTGGTCGATATCATGGGAACCGGCCGCGAGGAGGATGACGACGGCGGCATCCCGACCATGGGCGGCGGCGAGGAACGGGTCGATCGCGTGATCCCCATGATCGAGGCGGCCAGGGCCGCAGAAGTCCCGGTGATCTACATCATCGAGGTTCACCGCCCCGATCACATCGACTTCGGGCGCGAGCTCGACGGCGCCGAGAGCATCCATTGTGTCGAGGGCCATCCCGGCACCCGTATCCACAGCCGCCTGCCCTACCGCCACGGTATCGACTACCTGATACCCAAGCGGCGTTATTCGGCTTTCTTCGGCACCGACCTGGAGATTCTGCTCAAGGGGCTGAAGGCACAGACACTGATCCTGTGCGGTGGCCTGACCGATGTCTGTGTCCACTACACGTTCGTCGACGCCCACCAGCACGACTACCACGCGCGTGTCGTCGAGGACTGCGTCGGCGGCTCCAGCCTGGAGGCGCACAACGCCTCGCTCAACGCCATGGAATATCTCCAGCGCGACGCCCGCGGCAGCGCCCGGCAGGTCATCGCCGCCTTCGAGGGCCTGGAACGCGCGACCGTCTGATCGCCCCTTCACAGGATAGCCCCACCGGGCCACGATGCGGCCCACACAAGCAGGAGCAGATCATGGGTTTCGACGGCAAGCGGGTACTGGTCACCGGCTCGACACGCGGCATTGGCCTGGCCACGGCCCGCGCCTTCCTCGACAAGGGCGCAAGCGTGGTGGTGCACGGGCGCTCGCAGGAATCGGTCGACCGCGCATTGAAGGAACTGGGCGCAGGCACCGGGGTCGTTGCCGATGTCGCCACGCTGGAGGGCTGCAGGGGCCTCATCGCAGACACCCTGAAGGCGCTGGGCGGCCTGGACATCCTGGTCAACAACGCGGCGATCGGTGACGGCGCGAGCTTTGAGCAGTCCGACGAGAAGCTGTGGCAGGCGACCATGGACATCAATCTGCGTGCGCCCTTCTTCCTGACCCAGTACGCCCTGCCCGCATTGCGCGAATCCGGGGGCAATGTCGTCATGGTGTCATCGGTCTCCGGTCTGATGGGCCACCCCGAGGGTGTCTCGGTGTACTGCACCTCCAAGGGCGGGCTGATCAACATGACGAAGGTGCTGGCGCTGGAACTGGCCGGCAGCGTGCGGGTCAACTGCCTTGCGCCCGGTCCGATCGATACCGATATGCACCGCATCCCGGCGCGCGAGAGCGGCGACGAGGGCGGCTATTTCGCGGGCATCAACCACTGGGTGCCCATGGGCCGCATCGGCACCGCAGAAGAGATGGCCGCCGGCATCCTTTATCTGGCCTCCGACGAGGCCAGCTTCACCACCGGCGCCATCCTGTCGCTCGACGGCGGAGGCGGCGCGGGCCACTAGAACAAAGGAGCAGGGAGCGCACCATGCCCGATACCCCCTATGTGCCACCCAGGGTCTGGACCTGGGACAATCAGGACGGCGGCAACTGGTCGAAGATCAACCGGCCGATCGCGGGTCCGACCCACGACAAGGAACTGCCGGTCGGCAAGCATCCCCTGCAGCTCTATTCGCTGGCCACGCCGAACGGCGTGAAGGTCACCATCATGCTCGAGGAGCTGCTAGCGCTCGGCAAGAGCGAAGCTGAGTACGATGCCTGGCTGATCAAGATCGGCGACGGCGATCAGTTCGGCAGCGGTTTTGTCGATGTGAATCCCAATTCCAAGATTCCCGCCCTGCTCGACCGCAGCACGAAGACGCCCACGCGCGTCTTCGAATCCGGCGCCATCCTGATGTATCTCGCCGAGAAGTTCGGCGCCTTCCTGCCCGATAGCCTGGAGGCGCGCGCCGAGACCTTTTCCTGGCTGTTCTGGCAGATGGGCAGCGCGCCTTGCCTGGGCGGCGGCTTCGGTCACTTCTATGCCTATGCGCCCGAGAAGTTCGAGTATCCGATCAACCGCTTCGCCATGGAGGTCAAGCGCCAGCTCGACGTGCTCGACCGCAACCTGGCTGATCGGTCCTTCGTTTCCGGTGCCGACTACACCATCGCCGACATGGCGATCTGGCCCTGGTACGGCGGCCTGGTGCTGCACAACCAGTACGAGGCGGCCGAGTTCCTGGACGTCGCCTCCTACAAGAACGTCGTGCGCTGGGCACATGAGATCGAGGCCCGCCCGGCGGTCAAACGCGGGCGCAAGGTCAACCGCACCTGGGGGCCTGAGGGAGACCAGGTTCCCGAGCGCCACGACGCTGCCGATCTCGACTAGCGCCTGCCCCTCCCCCGGGCGCACCGCATCACGCCCCGGGCCCCTTCGGTCCGGGGCGTTCCTGTTGTGTCTGAGGACAAGGGATGGACACAAGGACGCCCAATCATGGAATGGTTCCGTGTCCTGATGATCCGCTCTAGGGTTCCACTCGATCAGGATTCGCGCCGTTCGGGAGAACCTTCATGGCCTTCGTCGCCCTCGTCACCCTGCTTGCGCTGGGGCTCTACATGGCGCTGTTCGCGAACGCCGGACGGCTGCGCGGCAAGGCCCACATCGCCGCGCCCGCCGTGACGGGAGACGCCGCCTTTGAATGTGCCCTGCGGATCCAGACCAACACGGTGGAGCAACTTATCCTGTTCCTGCCCTCCCTGTGGCTCGCCGGCTTTTTTGCCTCCTGGGGCTGGGCCGGCGCTATCGGCCTGGTCTGGGTTGCCGGACGGGCCTTCTATGCATGGAGCTACCAGCGCGCGCCGGCCTCGCGCGGGCCGGGGTTCCTGATCGGCCTTGTCTGCGCCTCTCTCCTCTGGCTGATCGCCCTGATCGGCGTTCTCATGAATCTCTAGGACAACAATGACCGCATTTCCCACGCTCTTCTCGCCGATCACCGTCGGGCCGAAGACCTTCCGCAACCGCATCTTCTCGACCGGGCACATGACCTGCCTGCTCGACCACAACTACGAGCCCGATGCGCGGTTTGTCGCCTATCACGAGTCGCGGGCGCGCGGCGGTGCGGGCCTGATCATCACCGAGGCGGCCAAGCTCCATCCCTCCACCGGAAAGCGTAACCTGGACGCCTCGAACGACAGCTGCATCCCGGGCTACCGTCGTGTCGCGGAAGCGGTGCAGAAGCACGGCTGCGCCATCTTCGGCCAGCTCGGCCATGCCGGCGTCTATGGCATCACCACCGGCGACGGCACCCTGGGTGTTGCCTATGGCCCCTCGCAGGCCCGTGCCGAGCGTACCCACAACGTCTCACGCGAAATGCCCAAGGCCTTCGTGCGCGAGATCATCGCGGCCTACGGCACGGCGGCCGGACGCATGCAGAAGGCAGGCCTCGACGGCGTGGAGATCCTGGCCAGCCACAGCCTGCTGCCCGCCCAGTTCATCAACCCCAATCTCAACAAACGCACCGACGAATACGGCGGCTCCTTCGAGAACCGCATGCGCTTCCTCAACGAGACCATCGCCGCCGTGCGTGAGAATGTCGGCAGCGATATCGTGGTGGGCGTGCGTATCTCGGGCGACGAGCTGATCGCCGACGGCGCCGATCCCGACGAGCTGATGGAGGTTTGCCGCATCATCGGCAACGCCGGCGGCATCGATTATCTCAATGTCATCGCCGGATCGATGCTGGGGCTGTCGGGCTCGATCCATGTCGTGCCGCCGATGAACGTCCAGGCCGGCTACCTTGCTCCCATGGCTGAGGCCGTGAAGAAGCTGGTGCCGATCCCCGTTCTGGTCGCCGGACGCATCAACCAGCCCCAGGACGCCGAGCGCATCCTGGCCACCGGCCAGGCCGACATGTGCGGCATGACCCGCGCCCAGATCGCCGATCCCGAAATGGCCAACAAGGCGCGCGAGGGCCGTGTCGACGACATCCGCGCCTGTATCGCCTGCAACCAGGCCTGCATCGGCCACATGCAGCAGGGCCTGGGCATCTCCTGCATCCAGCGGCCCGAGACCGGCCGCGAAATCGACTACGAGATCAAGCAGCCTGCAGCCACGCCGCGCACCGTGATCGTCGCCGGCGGCGGGCCGGCCGGCATGAAGGCCGCCGCGGTGGCGGCAGAACGCGGCCACAAGGTGATCCTTGCCGAGAAAAGCGCGCGCCTGGGCGGCCAGGCCCTGCTCGCCCAGGAACTGCCGGGCCGGGCCGAGTTCGGCGGCATCGTCACCAACCTCAACAAGGAAATGGAGCGCCACGGCGTGGAGGTGCGCCTCAACACCGAGGTCACGCGTGCGCTGCTTGAGGCCGAGGGGGCCGATGCGGTGATCGTGGCGACCGGCGCCCTGCCGTGGTCGCCCGAGATCGAGGGCAGCGACGAGGCCCACCTGGTCGATGCCTGGGCGGTGATCAGGGGCGAGGCCAATGTCGGTGGCCGTGTCGTGATCGCCGACTGGCGCTGCGACTGGATCGGCCTCGGCCTTGCCGAGAAGCTGGCGCGCGACGGCTGCAAGGTGACCCTGGCGGTCAACGGCTACATGCCGGGGCAGATGATCCAGATGTACGTGCGCGACCGCTGGGTCGGCGACCTGCACAAGCTGGGCGTGGAGACCATCCCCTATGCGCGCCTGTTCGGGGCCGACGCCACCAGCGCCTACCTGCAGCACGTCACCAGCGGCGAGCTGATCATCATCGACGATGTCGATACCATCGTCACCTCGCTGGGCCACCAGAGCGTCACGGGCCTGGCCGACAGCCTGGAGGACTGGAGCGGCGAAGTGCTGATGGCGGGCGACTGCCTGTCGCCACGGACCTGCGAGGAAGCCGTGTTCGAGGGTCTCAAGGCCGGCGTCGCGGTCTGAACCGATGGCGCGCTCCTTCGATGCGGTGGTGGTGGGCGCCGGGCTGATCGGCCTGTTTGCCGCCTGGAACCTCGCCCGGCGCGGCAGGCGCGTGCTGGTCGCCGAGCGCGGCACCATCGCCTGCGGCACGACCGGGGCCTCCTTTGCCTGGCTCAACGCCACCAGCAAGACCGAGCCGGATTACCACCGCCTCAATGCAGAAGGGCTTGCGCGCCATCTGGAACTCGCCCGGTTGTGGGGCGAGCGCACCATGGGCATGGGCGGGGCGGGCGTCCTTTGCTGGGGCGAACCGGAAACCACGATCACGCTCGACGACCTTGCCGAGCAGGCCGTGGCGCTGAAGGACCTCAACTACCCCTGCCTGTGGCTCGACCGCGACGAGCTTCCCGCCTTCGAGCCCAGGGTTGCCTTCGGCGGCATGGCGGAAGGGCTGTTTGCCCCGCGCGACCGTTGGCTGGATGCACCGATCCTGGCGCGCCATCTGGCCCGCGAGATCGCCGCCGCCGGCAGCGAGGTGCGCGAGAAGGCACCGGTCACCACCATCGGCCGCAACGCTTCAGGTGCCATCGAGAGCGTCACCGTGGCGGGCGAGACCGTCGCCTGCGCCCAGGTGCTGCTGGCGGCCGGCCCCGGCACGGCCGACGCCATCGCCATGGCGGGCGAGGACGCCGCGGCGCTGGTTCCGGTCAAGCGCGTACCCGGCCTGCTCGTCACCCTGCCTCCCGACGGCGCGCGCACCATCGTCAACCACATCCTCTATGCGCCCGATCCCGGCAACTTCCACATCCGGCCGATGAGCGACGGCAGCCTGTTGCTGGGCGACGACGCGGTCGACGCCATGATCGGCGACAGCAGCGATCCCACCCTGCTGCCCGTGGCAGTCCGTGCCCTTCTGGAGGTCGCCGCGGGCCACCTGCCCGACCTGCTGGTCGCCGAAATGTTGCCCCATGCCCGTGCCGCCATCGGGGTGCGGCCGGTGCCGGGCGACGGCCGCACCATCGCCGGAGCGCTGCCGGGCATCGATGGGCTTTTCGTTGCAGCCACCCACAGCGGCATCACGCTGTCGCCCCTGCTGGGCGAACTGCTCGCCGCCGAGATGATCGAGGGCGCCCGCGCGCCCCTGCTGGCAACCTTCCGGCCGGAGCGGTTCGCAGCGGCCTGAGGTCTACTTTGCCTTGTCGGGCCTTTCGCGCTTGTCGCGTTTCTCGCGCGCAGCGGCGATGGCTTCCTCGCTGGCGCTTTTCGAGTAGTTCATCGAGCTGTTGCCCACCGCACCGCCCGAAACGATGAAGGTCATCGCCTCATCAAAGGTCCAGGTCGTCGAGACGACATTGCGGACCGGGACGATCTCCAGATAGCCGCTGGTCGGATTCGGCGTGGTGGGAACATAGACAGCCGCAAGCTCTTCGCCCGTGTCAGCATCCGTCAGAGTGCGGGTGACGAAACCAATCGCCTTCATTTCGGGCGTGGGGAAGTCGATCAGCACGACGCGCTGGACCTCGCCGGTGTCCTGACGCAGCACGTCGAGAAGCTGGCGGACCGAGCCGTAGATCGTCTGCACGATGGGAATGCGCCGCATCAGGGTCTCGAAGGCCTCGATGACGCGGCGGCCCACCACCATGGAGGCAAGGATGCCAAGCAGGTAGATCACCAGGATCACGAGGATCGCCGAGAGCACCGGCACGAACCAGGGCTGGGCCAGGAGTTCGGCCGTGTCGGGCGAAACACGCCGCAGAACACGCCCGAGCGCCGTGACGAGAGGACGGCCGATGTCGGAGAGCAGACGGAACAGGAAGGAGACGATGAACCAGGTCACCACCAGCGGGATCGCCGTGATGAAGCCCGTCAGCAGGCGGCGGCGCACGGTGGTCATCATCGTGGGCGAGTGTTTGGCATCGGACGGCGCCATGGCGACGAATCCTCGTGTTGCGGGCGTTGCCGTGAAGCACCCTTGATAGCATGGTCGCAGACCAAACGATTGCGGGGAGAACACAATGCGTGTCCTGGTGACCGGCGCTGCCGGTGATATCGGCCGGGCGCTACGCGAGGGCCTGCGCGGTCGCTACGCCCTGTTGCGCCTTTCCGACCGCGCCGCTCTGGCACCGGCGCGGGAGGGCGAGGAGATCGTCACCGCCGACCTCACCGACATGTCCGCCGTCGCCGGCCTGATGTCGGAGATCGACGCCGTGGTGCATCTGGGCGGCCATGCCGGAGAGGCCGACTGGCCGACCATCCTGACCAACAACATCGGTGCGACCTGGAACGTCTTCGAGGCGGCGCGTCTGGCCGGTGTGCGTCGTGTCGTCTTTGCCAGCTCCAATCATGTCGTCGGCTTTCATCCGCGCAACCGCACCCTGAAGCCCGACGCTCCGCACCGGCCCGATACGCGTTACGGGCTCTCTAAGGCATTCGGTGAGGATCTGGGCCGGCTGTATGCCGACAAACACGCCATGGAAGTCGTCTGCCTGCGTATCGGCTCCTTCCAGGAGCGCCCGCGCGAGACGCGCCAGCTTTCCACCTGGATCAGCCATGGCGACATGGTGCGTCTCGTCGTCACCGCACTGGAGGCCGACGAGGTGCGCTTCGAGGTATTCTACGGCGTTTCGCGCAACACGCGCTCCTTCTGGAACAACCGCCGCGCCTATGCCCTGGGCTACGAACCCGAGGACGATGCCGAAGCCTGGGCCGCCGAACTGATCGCCGCCGATCCGCCCGAACCCGGCGGCGCGCTCGCCCGTCGCCTGCAGGGCGGCACCTATTGCGAGAAGGAGTTCGACGGCAATGCGGAGAGGCTCGACTGACGGGCCGATCTAGTTGACGCCCGCGGCCGCGCCCAGGGTGGGCCCGATCTCGTCGTGGATCACGAGGTCTGCCCAGGCGTCGAGTTCGGTGGGCTCGCGGTTGAGGATGACGAGGCTGGCGCCGAGCTTCTTGGCGAGCACGGGAAAGCCCGCCGCGGGATACACGACGAGCGATGAGCCCATGGTGAGGAACAGGTCGCAGGCGCGGGTCTCCTTCTCGGCGCGCGCCATGGGCCCGGCGGGCATGGCCTGGCCGAAGGAGATCGTCGCGGACTTCACGATGCCGCCGCAGGCATCGCAGACCGGCAACACATCGCGCTCCAGGAAATCGCGCTTGATGGCATCAATCTCGAAGCGTTCGGCGCAATCGAGGCAATGTGCATAGGTGGCGTTGCCGTGCAGTTCGATGACACGCTCGTCGGGCACGCCGGAGGCCTGGTGCAGGCCGTCGATGTTCTGGGTGATGACTGCTGAAACCCTGCCCTGGCGGACCAGATGGGCGACGGCGCGATGGCCGCGGTTGGGCTCGGCGGAGGTCATGGGATCGAGGGTGACGAAACGGCGGCGCCAGGATTCCCGGCGCGCCTCTTCCGAAGCCATGAATTCGTCGAACGGTATCGGCGCAAACTTCGTCCAGACGCCGCCGGGGCTGCGGAAGTCGGGAATCCCCGATTCGGTGGAAATGCCAGCGCCGGTAAAGACGACGATCCGCCGGGCCTCTTGGATCAGTTTGGCAAGACGCCTGGCATGGCTGGAAAAAGCGTCCGTCACGGTTCAGTCTGCGGCGTCGCGCTCGGCGAAGGCCTCAAGCTCGGGCATGTCGAGCACGGTGATGTAACCGCTGCGCGTGGCGATCAGGCCCTTCTGCTCCAGCGACTTCAGGCCCTTGTTGATGCTCTCGCGGGTCGCACCCAGCATCTGGCCCAGGCTTTCCTGGGAAAGACGCACGTCGATGCGCGTGGCTTCCCCGGTTGCCTTGCCGTATTGCGCGGCCAGCGTCACCAGACGCTTTGCCAGGCGATGGGGAATGTCGAGGAAGATGGTGTCCTCGATGATGCCGCTGGTCCAGCGGATGCGCCCGCAGAGCACGGCCATCAGGCGGATCGCAAGACTTGGATGGCGCTCCAGGAAGGGCATGAACGCCGAGCGGTCGATGCGGATCAGCTCGCTGTCTTCCAGCGCGATGGCATTGGCCGTGCGTTCCTTGCCGTCGAGCAGGGCGATTTCGCCGAAAACCTCGCCGGTCTTCAGCATGTTGAGGAAGATCGCCTTGCCGCCCTGGGATTCGGTGGTGATGCCGACGCGGCCCTCGGCGATGGCATAGAGACAGTCGCCCGGATCCTGCTTCTGGAAGATCGTCTGGTTGGCCTTGAACTTCTGGCTGCGCGCCAGATCCAGGAACTCATCCATTTCATGGGGCGCGAGCTGACCGAGCAGCTCGTTGCGGCGCAGAAGCTCCGGGTCGATCTTGGGGGCCGGGCGCACCATGGTCTCCGTCTTGCGCTGCAGTCGGAACAGGGCGGCCCAGAGCCGCCCTGTGCCGTCATACCCTACAGGGCATGGACGGCGTTGGTCTAGGCTGCGGGTGGCGCGGAAGCTTCGCGTACCGCCCGCTCCCACAGTGTCGTGTGCTCGAAGTGGTAGCGCACTGTCTTGGGCGCAATGCCCGCCTTCAGGCGCTGGCGCAGCAGGCGCAACAGGGAGAGCGCATCCTCACGCTTCTGGTCGATCCGGCCGCCGGGCAGCCAGGACGAGAAGCGCTCCAGTTCGTCCCGCGAAACGCCGTATTCACGCGCCAGGTCGATGGCGTTGGCGAAGGTGCGGTCCTTGTAGTGGAGCATCTTGGCCAACTCCTCCAGCCGCGCGCGGGTCGGCTCGGAGATGACCTCATGGGCCAGCGCATCCGAAAGCGTGCGGCGGATGTTGACCATGGCCTCCGAGAGCGGCGTGTAGCCAAGTTCGGCGGGGCCATGGGTGACGGCAACCTCGTCGTCGTCGTCCAGGCGCCCGTCGCGAAAGGCCTCGAAGACGCCGCCGACGCCCTCCATGCCGAAGGGATGCAGCTCTGCCGCGCGCAAGGCGCCCATGCTGGACGCACCGAACACATGGGCGCCCTTGACCATGGCAAAGAGGATTTCCTTGTGCCAGACCGCAGGTACACCCTCGAAATAGCCGTCGATGATGCCGATCACGCTGGGCTTGCGCCGCACCAGCTTGATGATGTCGCCCTGGGCGACCGGTGGCAGGTAGGTGACGTCGAGTTCGCGCTTGGCGTCCTCGAGCGGAAGCGAGGGGCCGAGGAAGACGTAGGCGGTCATCGCCGTCGCTGCATCATCCGGCGGGCGCGCGCTCCGGCGACATACTTTGGCGAATGGTCCATGCCTTCCAGACCCGGGATGATCATGCGCACTACCGGGATGCCGAACTCCGGCTTGGTCAGGTCGACCGCAACCACCTGGTCGATGCCCACGGCCTTCAGGCGGTCGAGTTCCCAGGCGATATCATCCTCGAAGGTCTCGCCACGGTGGCTGGCGATCCGGTCGAAGGGGCGCCCCTCCCAGGTCGACTCCATGTAGGAGAGCCAGATCTTGTGCGTCTCGGGATCAAGGAAGCTGTCGTAGTCCGAACGCCAGAGATCGTCGCGCGCGCCCGAGATGAAGGTCAGGCGGCTTTGCGCGGCCTCGGTCAGAGCGCGAGAGAGCGCGACCTCGCGCGCGGGATGGCAACCCATGCCGCTGGCAGGACGGTAGTCGTGATAGGGCGGCGGGGCTTCCTGGAGCACGCGGCAAAGGAAGGACGGCACGCCGACATCCGAGGTGGTTTCCCAGACCGCGACCAGCACGCCGGCGTTGCGGTACTTCTCCAGCAGCTCGCGGCAGCTCGGATCGGTGACGCTGGAGAGGTCGACGCGGGTCTGCTCCTGCTCGTCGCTGTCGAGCAGGTGCCAGAGCGTCGTCGCATCGCGCTCGACGACCTCGCAGATGCCGTGGCTCATCGCCTCGTAGATGTGGTTGCCCGAGGCCAGCCCGTTGGAGCTCGGCACGAAGCAGCCGTGCCCGGTGGGCAGCGGCAGGGTGTAATCGAGGTGGACCATCTCGTAGGGTACCCAGATGCCCTCTTCGGACATCAGGTTGCGGCCCTCGATCCAGAGGATCTGGGTATGCGGCGTGAACAGGCTGTCGGTCAGGTGGGGCAGACGCTCCACCGCGACAACACTGCGCGTATAACGAACGTCCTCGTAGCTGCCCAGGATCAGGGGCAGCGAGACGTGAATAGCCCCGAGTTTTCTAGACGCCCTCGGTGCTCGTTTTCTTCTGCCGTTCGAACTCGACGGGCGACAGCATCCCGTTTCTGACGTGCTTGCGTTTCGGGTTGTAGAACATCTCGATGTAGTCGAACACATCCTGGCGTGCCTGGGCGCGGGTTTTGTAGGTTTTCCGCCGGATCCGTTCGCGCTTGAGCAGGTTGAAGAAGCTTTCGGCGACTGCGTTGTCGTGGCAGTTCCCGCGGCGGCTCATTGAATGCTCAAGATTGTGGGCCCTGAGGAATGCCGCCCAGTCCATACTGGTGAACTGAGAGCCCTGGTCTGAGTGGATCAGCACCTTGCGCTTGGGCTTCCTGCGCCACACGGCCATGAGCAATGCCTGCAGGACAACATCCGTCGTCTGGCGACCCTGCATCGCCCAGCCCACCACGCGGCGAGAGTAGAGATCGATCACCACAGCCAGATAGGCGAAGCCTTCGAGTGTTCGGATGTAGGTGATGTCGGTCACCCAGACCCAGTCCGGCGTCTCCACGTCGAACTGCCGGTCCAGCGTGTTATCGACGATCACTGACGGCTTGCCGCCATAGCTGCCCGGCCGGCGCTTGTAGCCGATCTGGGCCTTGACGCCAGCCAGCCTGGCCAGTCGTGCGACGCGGTTCGGGCAGCACGTCTCGCCCTGGTCGAGAAGGTCATCGTGCAGCTTGCGATAGCCGTAGACCTTGCCGCTGTCGTTCCAGGCTTGTCGTATAAGCCCGGTCTGGCGAGCGTCTTCCTTCGCCCGTCCGCTCAGCGGCGCCTTCAGCCAGGCATAAAAGCCGCTCGGTTGGATGCGCAGACACCGGCACATGGCTCGCACCGAGAACGCTGGGCGATGCTCCGCCACAAACGCGTATCTCACTTTGCATCCCTGGCGAAATACGCGGTGGCTTTTTTTAAGATGTCACGCTCTTCCGTCACCCGGGCCAGATCGCGCTTGAGACGCCTGTTCTCGGCATCCTTCTCGGTCTCGCCCGACGCCGCCTTCCCGAAGGCCCGCTTCCACGCGTATAGGGAATGCTGGCTCACCCCGAGACGATCCGATACCTCCGCAACCCGATAGCCCCGCTGCGTGATCTGGGCCACCGCGTCCCTCTTGAAATCGTCGCTGAACTTGATCCTACCCATCTCGGCCTCCTTGCCTCAAAATTAGGGAAGAAGGCGTCTACGAATCTAGGGGCTATTCAGCGAGACACATTACCTTTGGCGCGCGGTTGATCATGAGGGCGAAGTGCTCGAGGT
>CALGGB010000234.1 GCA_937880925.1 uncultured Rhodospirillaceae bacterium
GGCCTTGCCGTCGGCGCGGCCATGGGCGGCCTCAAGCCGATCACCGAGTTCATGACCTTCAACTTCGCCATGCAGGCAATCGACCAGATCATCAATTCGGCGGCCAAGACGCTCTACATGTCGGGCGGCCAGGTCCATTGCCCGATCGTCTTCCGCGGCCCCAATGGCGCGGCCTCGCGCGTCGGCGCCCAGCACAGCCAGTGCTACGCGAGCTGGTACGGCCACGTTCCCGGCCTGAAGGTCATCGCGCCCTGGTCGGCCGCCGACGCCAAGGGCCTGCTCAAGGCCGCGATCCGCGATCCCAATCCGGTCGTGTTCCTGGAAAACGAGCTGCTCTACGGCCAGAGCTTCGAGATTCCCGACGACGATGATTTCGTCCTGGAAATCGGCAAGGCTCATGTCGAGCGCGAGGGCAGCGACGTCACCATCGTTGCCTTCTCGATCATGGTCGGCAAGGCGCTGGAGGCGGCCGAGAAGCTGGCCGAGGACGGCATCGACGCCGAGGTCATCAATCTGCGCTCGATCCGCCCATTCGATACCGAGACCGTCATCAAGTCCCTGAAGAAGACCAACCGTCTTGTCAGTGTCGAGGAGGGCTGGGCCTTCGCCGGCATCGGCGCCGAACTGGCCGCGGTGGTGATGGAACAGGGTTTCGACCTGCTGGATGCCCCGCTCAGGCGGGTCAGTGCGGTCGATGCGCCGCTACCCTATGCCGCCAATCTCGAACACGCCGCCCTGCCGCAGACCGACCAGATCGTCGATGCTGCGCGCGACGTCTGCTACGCCCGCGACTGACGCAACAAGCGTCCGGAGACACGCGATGCCGATCAAGATCACGATGCCGCAGCTTTCGCCCACCATGACGGAGGGCACGCTTTCCAAATGGCTGGTCAAGGAAGGCGACGAGGTGAGCTCCGGCGACATCCTCGCCGAGATCGAGACCGACAAGGCGACCATGGAGGTCGAGTCCATCGACGACGGCAAGGTCGGCAAGATTCTCGTCGCCGAAGGCACCGACAACGTGCCGGTGAACGAGGTCATCGCTCTGCTGCTGGGTGATGGCGAGGACTCCTCGAACCTGGAAGACGCAGACAGCGGTTCGGACAAGAAGAAACCGGCCAAGGCGGAAAAGGAAGAGGAGCCCGAGGAGGAGAGCGACGAGGAAGCCGCCTCCGAGGACGAAGGCAAGGAGCAGCCCAAGGCGGAAAAGAAGAAGGCCGAAGAGGGCAAATCCGCGAAATCGGAAAAGAAGGCCGAGGCCGGTTCCAAGACCGCTTCGGAGGACGGACGGATCAAGGCAAGCCCCCTGGCGCGCAGCATGGCCCGCCAGGCCGACCTCGACATCTCCTCCGTCGAGGGCAGCGGCCCACACGGGCGCATCATCAAGCGCGACATCGAGGCCGCCCTGGAGTCCGGCGGCGCCAAAAAAGACGCCGCCGAGCAGGCGCCAAAGGCGAAATCGGCTCCCGCTTCGGTTGCTCCGCCGCCCGAGGGCGCGGAGTTCGAGGAGGTCAAGGTCTCCAACATGCGCCGCGTCATCGCCGAGCGCCTGCAGGAAGCCAAGCAGACCATTCCGCATTTCTATCTGACGGTCGATTGCACCATCGACCGCCTGCTGGACATGCGCGCCGATCTCAACGGCCGCAGCGATGCCTACAAGATCTCGGTCAACGATTTCGTCATCCGCGCCGTCGCCCTGGCGATGCGCAAGGTGCCCGAGGCCAATGCCCAGTGGGGCGGCAACGTGATCCGCCGCTTCAAGGATGTCGATGTCTCGGTCGCCGTCGCGATCGAAGGCGGACTCATCACGCCGGTCATCCGCAAGGCCGACACCAAGGGCCTTGCCGCGCTCTCCAACGAGATGAAGGAACTCGCCCAGCGCGCCCGCGAGGGCAAGCTGGCGCCCGAGGAATACCAGGGCGGCAGCTTCTCCATCTCCAATCTCGGCATGTACGGCATCAAGCAGTTCGATGCGGTGATCAACCCGCCCCAGGCCGGCATCCTGGCCATCGGCGTCGGCGAAAAGCGGCCCGTGGTGAAGAACGGCGCGCTTGATGTCGCCACCGTGATGTCCTGCACGCTCTCCTGCGACCACCGCGTCATCGACGGCGCCATCGGCGCCAACCTGCTGACGGCATTCAAGGGCTTCATCGAAGATCCCTTGACCATGCTGCTGTAGGGGAGGCGACCATGGCCGAACAGAGCTTCGATCTTGTCGTCATCGGCACCGGCCCCGGTGGCTACGTCGCCGCGATCCGGGCCGCCCAGCTCGGCATGAAGACCGCCGTGATCGAGCGCGAGAACCTGGGCGGCATCTGCCTCAACTGGGGCTGCATCCCGACCAAGGCGCTGCTGCGCTCGGCCGAGGTCTATCACCTGATGCAGAATGCCGACGCCTTTGGGCTCAAGGCCGACAACATCGCTTACGACGCCGAGAAGGTCGTCGAACGCAGCCGCAAGGTTGCCGGGCGGCTGTCGGGCGGCGTGGCGCACCTCCTGAAGAAGAACAAGGTCACCGTGATCGATGGGGAGGGCCGCCTTGCCGGCAAGGGCAAGGTAAAGGTCCAGAAAGATGGCAAACCCGTCGCCGATCTTGCCGCCAAGCACATCATCCTGGCGACCGGGGCGCGTGCCCGCGAACTGCCGGGTCTGGAAGCCGACGGCAAGACCATCTGGACCTATCGCGAGGCGATGGTGCCCGAGGCAATCCCGAAATCCCTGCTGGTCGTGGGTTCGGGCGCCATCGGCATCGAGTTCGCCAGCTTCTACCGCGACATGGGTTCGGAAGTGACCGTCGTCGAGGTGCTCGACCGCATCCTGCCTGTCGAGGATGAGGAGATTTCCGCCTTCGCCCACAAGGCCTTCGAGAAACAGGGCATGACCCTGATGACCGGCGCCAAGGTCGGCGGAATCAAGACCAAGAAGGGCGGTGCCACCGTCAGCGTGACGGACGCCAAGGGCAAGGAGCACGCCATCGATGTCGAGAAGGTGATTCTGGCCGTCGGCATCACCGGCAATGTCGAGAACATCGGCCTGGACGGCACCAAGGTGAAGGTCGAGAAGGGCCATGTCGTCGTCAACGAATGGCTTGAGACGGGCGAACCCGGCGTCTATGCCATCGGCGATCTGGTGGGCGCGCCCTGGCTTGCCCACAAGGCGAGCCACGAGGGAATCATCTGCGTCGAGAAGATCGCCGGCCTCGACCATGTCGAGCCCCTCAACACCCTCAACATCCCGGGCTGCACCTATTGCCGGCCCCAGATCGCCAGCGTCGGCCTGACCGAGGCCAAAGCCAAGGCGGCGGGCTACGAGCTGAAGGTCGGGCGGTTCCCCTTCATCGGCAACGGCAAGGCGATCGCGCTCGGCGAGGACCAGGGCCTGGTGAAGACGATCTTCGATGCCACGACCGGTGAGCTGCTCGGCGCCCACATGGTCGGTGCCGAAGTGACCGAACTGATCCAGGGTTTTGCCATCGGCAAGACGCTGGAGACGACCGAGGCCGAGCTGATGCACACGGTCTTCCCGCATCCCACGCTCTCGGAGATGATGCTGGAATCGACGCTTGCGGCCTATGGCCGGGCGATCCACATCTAGGGCCAGCAACAGGACATCACGCCATCACCAAGGTCTCGATCATCGAAGCGGCAACCGCGCCGGCCCGCACGCGCCATCCCGAAAAGGCCTGGCGCGAGGCGACTCCGTCGCTGCGCAAGCCGCCCTGGATCCGCGTCAGGGCGCCGGGCTCCGAGGCGTTCCACGCCACGCGCCGCCTGATCAAGGACAACGGCCTCGTCACGGTGTGCGAGGAGGCGGCATGCCCCAACATCGGGGAATGCTGGGCCGAGAAACACGCCACGGTGATGATTCTGGGCGACATCTGCACGCGCGGCTGCACCTTCTGCAACGTCGCCACCGGCCGACCCCGTCCGGTCGATGCCGGCGAGCCGGAGCGCCTGGCGAATGCCATCGAGAGCCTGGGTCTCAACCATGTCGTCATCACCTCGGTCGACCGCGACGACCTGCCTGACGGCGGTGCGGCCCACTTCGTCGCCTGCATCGAGAAGCTGCGCGAGCGGGCGCCCGGGACCACGGTCGAGATCCTGACGCCCGACTTCCTGCGCAAGCCCGAGGCCATCGAGACCGTGGCGCGGGCGCGCCCGGACGTCTTCAACCACAACCTGGAGACCGTGCCGCGGCTCTACCGCGAGGTCCGGCCGGGATCGCGGTACTTCGCTTCGCTCAACCTCCTCTGGACGGTCAAGCGCGTCGACCCGGAGATCTTCACCAAGTCCGGCCTGATGGTCGGCCTGGGCGAGAGCAGGAACGAGGTGCTGCAGGTCATGGACGACCTGCGCGAGGCAGGCGTCGATTTCCTGACCATCGGACAGTACCTGCAGCCCACCCCCCGCCACCACGTCATCGACCGCTACTGGACGCCCGAGGAATTCGCCGAACTGGAGAAGCTGGCCTACGCCAAGGGTTTCCTCATGGTTTCGGCAAGCCCCCTGACGCGCTCCTCGCACCACGCCGACCGTGATTTCGCGACCCTGCGGGAGCGCCGGAAGGCCGGCGCGGTCTGATGCCGGTCCATCGCGAGGAACGCCATCTGCCCTGGAGCCAGGAGCAGATGTTCGATCTGGTGGCCGATGTCGGCAGCTATCCCGAATTCCTGCCCTGGTGTACCGCCGCGCGCATCCGCAAGCGCGAGGGCAATGTCTTCTGGGCCGACCTGGTGATCGGCTTCAAGATGTTCCGCGAGCGCTTCACCTCCCGTGTCGAACTGCAGCGCCCCGAGAGGCTGGATGTCAGCT
>CALGGB010000235.1 GCA_937880925.1 uncultured Rhodospirillaceae bacterium
GGCCCAGTCACGCAGCGGGCCGGTGGGGCTGCCGTCGGCATCAAGCGTGATCTCGAGGTCAGGGCGGTCAAGGATGACGTCCTCGACCCGGCCCTCGAGCAGGCCGGAAAGGGTGAAGATGACCTCGGCGCGGGCGATCCGGCCCAGCTCGGGAACCTTGATGTCGGTCAGGACGGCATGGTTCGGGGAAAGTTCCGCGACATGGGCCGTGGTGCCGGGCGGGGCATGGGTCTCCAGCAGGTCGTCGAGCAGCCATTGGGCGAGGACGAGGCGCAGGCCGAACCAGAGCACCAGCACAGCAGCCAGCAACAGCGCCACCGCCACTGCGGCAGCGATGAAGGCGCGTGTCGCACGGGAACGGCGGGGCAGCGTGGCTTCTTCTGTCACGCCGGTCAGTCTAATGCCCTTTGGCCCGCGGTGGTATCGCGGGCCACTTGGGGATCGCGATGCGCGTCAGCCCGCCGCCTTCGCGATGGCGCGCTTCGCCATGACACCGACGAGATGGGCGCGGTAGTCGGCCGCGGCGTGCATGTCGCTGTTGAGGTCGTCGGCGGGCACCGTGATGCCCTCGATGGCCTCGGCTGAGAAGTTCGAGGCGAGTGCCTGCTCCATTTCAGCGATACGAAAGACGCTGGGGGCGGCACCGGTGACCGCCACGCGCATGCCCGAAGCGGTCTCGGCAACCATGACGCCGACCACGGCGTAGCGCGAGGCGGGGTTGGGAAACTTCATGTAGGCGGCGCGTTTGGGCCGGGGGAAGGAGACGGCGGTGACGATCTCGCCGTCCTCCAGGGCGGTTTCGAACATGCCGGTGAAGAAGTCGTCACCGGCAATCTCCCGCTTGTTGGTGTGGACCGTGGCGCCAAGGCCGACGATCGCGGCGGGATAGTCCGCCGAAGGATCGGCATTGGCGATGGAGCCGCCGATCGTGCCGCGGTTCCTGACCTGGAAGTCGCCGATGCCGCCGGCAAGGTCTGCGAGTGCCGGGATGGCGGCGCGGACCTCGGCTGAAAGCGCGACATCGTTGTGGCGCGTGCCCGCGCCGATCACGACCTTGTCGCCCTCGACCTTGATGCCCTTCAGGCTGTCGATGCCCGAGAGGTCCACGATGTCGGAGGGGCCGGCCAGGCGCAGCTTCATCGACGGCAGCAGGGTGTGGCCGCCCGAGAGGTAGCGCGCGTCATCGGCGCCCGAGAACAGCCTTGCGGCGTCCTCGATGGAGGAGGGCTTGTGGAACTTGAAGGCGTACATCTCTGGTTCCCTTAAGCAGCGGCTTTTGCGGCCGAAGCGTTGATCGCCTGCCAGACGCGCTGCGAGGTCGCGGGCATCTGGATGTCCTCGACGCCGGTCGCCTGGCGGATGGCGTTGATGACGGCAGCAGCGGCACCGATGGTGCCGGCCTCGCCCGCGCCTTTCACGCCCAGAGCGTTGTGGGTGCAGGGCACGACATTGGTGCCGACCTCGTAGAAGGGCACCATGTCGGCCTTGGGCATGCAGTAGTCCATGTAGCTGCCGGTGAGAAGCTGGCCCGCCTCGTCGTAGATGCAATCCTCGCACAGCGCCTGGCCGATGCCCTGCATGATACCGCCGTGGACCTGGCCTTCGACGATCATCGGATTGATGATGTTGCCGAAGTCGTCAACCGCGACGAAACGCTCGATGCGGGTGACGCCAGTTTCGGGGTCGATCTCGACCTCGCAGATGTGGCAGCCGTTGGGATAGGTGAAGTTCTTGGGATCGTAGAACGAGGTTTCGTCGAGTCCCGGCTCCAGCTCATCATGCGGGAAATTGTGGGGCACATAGGCCTGCAGCGCGATTTCGCCGAAACCCAGGGACTTGTCGGTGCCGGCAACGCGGAAGCTGCCGTCCTTGAACTCCACGTCGGTCTCGGCCGCCTCCATCATGTGGGCCGCGATCTTGCGGCCCTTGGCGATGACCTTTTCGAGGGAGTTGTGCAGGGCGACGCCGCCCACGGCCAGCGAGCGCGATCCGTAGGTGCCCATGCCGAAGGGGATCTTGGCCGTGTCGCCATGGACGACCTCGACGTTCTCGATGGCCACGCCAAGGCGCTCGCAGACGATCTGCGCGAAGGTCGTCTCGTGGCCCTGGCCGTGGCTGTGGCTGCCTGTAAAGACGGTGACCGAGCCGGTGGGATGGACGCGGACCTCGCCGGATTCATAGAGGCCGGCGCGGGCGCCGAGCGCGCCCGCGACCGCCGAGGGCGCGATGCCGCAGGCCTCGATGTAGGAGGAGAGACCGATGCCGCGCAGCATGCCCTTCTTCTTCGAGGCCTCGCGGCGGGCCGGGAAACCGTCGTAGTCGATGACCTTGAGGGCATCGTCGATGTTCTTGACGAAGTCGCCGGAGTCGTACTGCAGGGCGACCGGCGTCTGGTAGGGCATGGCCGATGCCGGAATCAGGTTCAGCTTGCGCAGTTCGGCCGGGTCGCGCCCGGTCTCGTGGGCGGCCTTGTCGACGATGGATTCAACGATGAAACAGGCCTCGGGACGCCCGGCGCCGCGATAGGCATCGACCGGCACCGTGTTGGTGAAGGCCGCCTTGACCTCGGCGTAGATCGCAGGCGTGGCGTAGAGGCCGGCGAGCAGGGTGGCGTAAAGGTAAGTCGGGATCGAGGTCGAGAAGGTCGAGAGATAGGCCCCCATGTTGGCGACCGTGGAGACCCGGAAGGCGAGGAACCTGCCGTCCTTGTCGAGGGCCAGCTCGGCATGGGTGTGGTGGTCGCGGCCCTGGGCGTCGGAGATGAAGGCTTCCGAACGGTCGCTGGTCCACTTCACGGGGCGGCCAACCACCTTGGAGGCCCAGGTGACGGCAGCCTCCTCGGCGTAGTGGAAGATTTTCGAGCCGAAGCCGCCGCCGACGTCGGGAGCGACGACGCGCAACTTGTGCTCGGGCAGGCCCAGCACGAAGGCGCCCATCAGCAGGCGGATGACATGCGGGTTCTGGCTGGTGGTGTAGAGCGTGTGCTCGTCGCTGGCCCGGTCGTATTCCCCGATCGCCGCGCGCGGCTCCATGGCGTTGGGGGCGAGACGGTTGTTGTAGACGTCGAGTTTGGTGACATGGGCGGCCTGTGCGAAGGCGGCGTCCACCGGCTCCCTTTCGCCGAGGTGCCAGTCGTAGCAGAGGTTGCCCTCGACATCGTCGTGGACCTGTGGCGCGCCGGGTTTCAGTGCCTCAACGGCATTGACGGCGGCGGGCAGCACCTCGTAATCAACGTCAACAAGTTCAGCTAAGTCTCTGGCTTTGTTCTTTGTTTCGGCAATCACCATGGCGATGATATCGCCGACATGACGGACCCGGTCGAACGCGATCACGGGATGGACAGGCTCCTTCATGGGGCTGCCGTCCTTGTTGTGGATCAGCCAGCCGCAAGGCAGGCCGTTGATCCCTGCATCGGCGACGTCCTTGCCGGTGAGCACGGCAACGGCGCCGGCCGCCATGGCGGCCTTTGTGTCGACCGAGACAATCCTTGCGTGGGCATGGGGCGAGCGCAGAAACACGGCATGGGTCTGGCCGTGGCGGTTGATGTCGTCGGTGTAGTTGCCGCGGCCGGTGATGAAGCGCTTGTCTTCCTTGCGCCGCACGCGGGCGCCGATGCCGCTCCCGGTCATGGCGTACCGCCCATCGCGGCGGCTGCCGCCTGAATGGATTTCACGATGTTGTGGTAGCCGGTGCAGCGGCAGAGATTGCCTTCCAGGTGATGGCGGATCTCGGCTTCGCTGGGATTGGCATTGTGCTTGAGCAGGTCGAGCGCGCTCATGATCATGCCGGGCGTGCAGAAGCCGCACTGCAGCCCATGGTTGTCGCGGAAGGCCTCCTGAATGGCGTGCAGATTGTCGCCGTCGGCCACACCTTCGATGGTCGTGATCTCGGCGCCTTCAGCCTGAAGCGCCAGCATGGTGCAGGACTTCACGGAGTCGCCGTTGATGTGGACGCAGCAGGCACCGCACTGGCTGGTGTCGCAGCCAACATGGGTGCCGGTCAGCCCGAGATTCTCACGCAGGAAGTTGACGAGCAGGGTGCGTTCCTCGCACTCGCCACTCATTTTCCTGCCGTTCACGGTCATGGACACGGTGGGCATGCTTCAACTCTCCCCGATTTTTGGGGGTCGCCCAACCAGTGGACCGCCCCAAATCCTCATGCACTATGCTGATGTTACGACGGTGACGGCGTCAAGTAACGGAATCAAAACAGTAATCTGCAACGTCAATGCCAGATCGCGGCGCCGATGATCATGGCGATCAGGGCAATTCCGATCAGACCGAACCACAGCCGGGCGATGATATCCGCACCATGCGAGTCGCGCGCTGGTAGGGGGGCAGGCCGGGCGCCTGAGGTTTCTGGTTCGCGGAGAGCGGCACCGGAAGATGCCGGCGCCACCGGGACGACCGGTTCGGGCGCGGGGACCGCAGGCACGGGCCGGCTGGCGGCACGCTCGGAAACGATGGCGTTGAAAGTGCCGAAGAAATCGTCGGCAATCTTCTTGGCGCTACCTTCCACGAGGCGGGCGCCGATCTGGGCGAGCTTGCCGCCAACCTGGCCATCGGCGGTGTAGCTCAGCGTCGTTGCGCCATCGGCGGTGTCTTCAAGACTGACGCGGGCGCCGCCCTTGGCAAAGCCGGCGACGCCGCCCTGGCCTTCGCCGCTGATGGTGTAGGCATTGGGCGGATCGAGGTCGGTCAGCTCGACGCGGCCCTTGAAGGCCGCCGAGACCGGGCCGAGCTTGGCCTTTACCTTGGCGGTGAAGGCGGTCTCGGATTCCTTTTCGATTTCCTGGCAGCCCGGAATCGACTGGCGCAGCACCTCGGGATCGTTGAGCGCTTCCCAGACCAGCGGGCGCGGCGCCTCGATGCGGTATTGGCCGGTAAAGTTCATTCCGCGGTTCTCCAGTGTTCTCGGGCTGCGCAGACTAGCCGCACAGGGTGCAGATGCAATGCGTGGGTCCGGCGCGGGTGATCCTTAGGCGCGCCTCTGGCAGGATATGGCGGCGCCGTTTTCCAGGCGCAACCGGGAGCGAGGGCATCATGGCGACCGAACGCGAGCGCAAGTTTCTGGTGGTGGGCGATGGCTGGCGCAAGGGTGTCGTGCGTGAGCGCGCGATACGACAGGCCTATCTTGCCAGCACACCCCATGCCGCCATCCGTGTCCGCATCAGCGACGGCGTGAAGGCCATGCTCACGATCAAGAGCGCGGAGCCGGGCATGGAACGTTCGGAGTACGAGTACGAAGTGCCGCCTGCGGACGCCGAGGCGATGCTTGCCCTGCGCACGGGCAATATCATCGACAAGCGGCGCCATGTCGTGCCGGCCGGTGACCTGGAGTGGGAGATCGATGTCTTCACCGGTGCCCATGCCGGGCTGGTGCTGGCCGAGATAGAACTGCCTGCCCGTGACTCGGTGTTCGAGAAACCGGAATGGCTGGGCGAGGAGGTGACGGGCGACCGCCGCTACTACAACGCCAGCATGGCCCTGGAGGAGAAACCGAAGGGCTGAGCAATCGGCTCTACCGGCTGCCCAGGGCCAGCTCAAACACCAGAACAACGGCAAAAAGCGCGATGATCACGATGAGGGCGTAGCTGCCAAGAGGGTCGCGGGCGAGCACGCCGCGTGGACCGTGCAGGCGGGTCACCAGACCGATACCTGCACCCAGAATCTGTTCAGCCGCCGCGCCGCTTGCCAGCCGGGCCCTTGAAAGGGTGGCGCGCAGCGCTCGTGCGATACGCGGCAGCATGTAGCGATAGAACCACTCGACGTCCAGGTTGACGCCGGGGCGTTCTGCAGGCTCCAGCCTGGTCAGCCTGAGGACGACGAAGCATAGCGCTGCAAACAACAGAAGCTGCAGTTGCGTCACCACATGTTCGAACGTGTAGGGCTGATAGGTCACCTCGTAGGGCAGCATGCCATAGAGCACGCCGGGGAAGATGCCGATGAAGATGCAGGAGAAGGATGCGATCGCCATCGCGATCAGCATCGGCCGTGGCGCTTCCTTCGGCCGCAGGCCGGAATCGTGGCCGAAGAAGGCGCAGAAGGGGATCTTGATGCCGGCGTGATGCAGCACGCCGGCAGAGGCAAAGAGCAGCGCCAGCCAGACCCATTCGTGGCCGCTCTGCAGTGCCGCGCTCATCACCATGGCCTTGGAAACGAAGCCCGAGAACAGCGGGAAGGCAGAGATGGATGATGCACCGATGATGCACATCACCGTCGTCCTGGGCATCGTGCGGTAGAGGCCGCCCAACTCCGACGCACCGATGCGGCCCGTGCGGTGCAGCACTGCACCCATCGACATGAACAGCAGCGATTTATAGACCACATGAGCAAAGGCATGGCTGACCGCGCCATTGATCGCGAGGTTGGTTCCGATGCCGATGCCGGTGACCATGAAACCGAGCTGATTGATAACGCTGTAGGAAAGAACGCGCCGGAGATCGTCTTCGATGACCGCGTAGAAGATCGGGAACAGGGTCATCGAGACGCCGATGTAGATCAGGATTTCGGTCCCGGGAAACAGGCGTGCCAGGACATAGATGGCGGTCTTGGTCGTCAGCGCGCTCATGATCACGGTGCCCGTCACAGTCGCTTCGGGATAGGTGTCGGTGATCCAGTTGTGAAGCAGCGGGAAGCCCGCCTTGATTCCCAGCGACAGCAGGATGAGCCAGGCGGCGAGACCCTCCAGTTCCATGGGCGCCATGTCCAGGCTGCGGCCCTGGCCGATCAGCACGACGATGCCGCAAAGCAGCAGCATGCCCGAAGCGATCTGCATCAGCAGGTAGCGGATCGCCGCCTTCTCGGAGCGGCGGGTGCCCCGCGCCAGGACAAGGAAGACCGAGGTGAGCCCCAGTCCTTCCCAGAACATGAAAAGGGTCAGCAGATCGCCGGCGAAGATCGCGCCCATGGTGCTGGCGGCGTAGAGCAGGCAGGTGACCTGTTCGAGCTTGTTGGGGCGATGGAGGCCGTAGATCAGGGCCAGGAAGGCCGCGAGGTGGAACAGCCAGCCAAACAGCATGGACAGGCGATCTACCTCAACCAGAATCAGCTCGCGGCCAAAGAGCGTGATGATGGTCGGGGCGCTGCCATCGAGAGCCCAGAGGTTGAGCGCGCCCACGATCGGTGTGGCCACGACAATGGCATCGCGCACGCGGCCCCGGGCGAAACATGCGAGCAGAGCGCCGACGAGGAAGACGATGAACGGGGCGACGCTAATCATCGTAGTAGTCCGGACGGCGCGCTACGAGGAGGCGAAGCCCTTCGGCCAGAATGACGAGCAGCGCGTAGGCGCCGAAGCCGAACAGGGCGTAGAAGCCGAACAGCCCTTCCCATGGGTGCTCGACATGGCGGTGCATGAAGAACTCCGCGCCGAAAACGAGGGCGCAGGCGGCATAGAATGTCCAGAGCACGCGGCGGACGTTGCGGGGGTCGTCGAAGACGTAACGCTTGCGCGGCTCACCAGGAGGGGCGGGATCGCTCATGGAAAGGCTCCACTGAGGGACAATGCCCGGGAAAGAAATGCGATCACGGGATCGGGCAGAAAGAACAATGCAAGGCAGCCCATGATTGTCACGGCCATGGCCGCAAGACAGGGCAGCGGTGCTTCGCGGACGCCTGATGACGCGCCGTCGGGCAGCGGACGGAAAAACGCACGGAACGGGATCGGCAGCAGATAGGCAATGTTGAGCAGGGTGCTCACGGCAAAGACGCCGATCAGGATCCAGTGCTGGGTGTTGAACGCGCCCTGGATCATAAGCCACTTGCTCCACAAACCACCCATCGGAGGCAGGCCGATCAGGCTGAAACTCCCGATCAGGAAGGCGGCAAAGGTGAAGGGCATGACCCGTCCCATGCCATCGAGTTCGCTGATCCTGGTCTTGTGGGCGGCTACCAGGATGGCGCCGGCGCAGAAAAACAGCGTGATCTTGCCGAAGGCATGGGTCGCGATGTGAAAGCCGCCGCCCAGGAAGGCCGCGGGGTCGGCGATCAGCGCGGCAAGCACGATGTAGGAGAGCTGGCTGATGGTGGAATATGCGAGCCTGGCCTTCAGGTTGTCCTTGGTGAGGGCGACGAGGGAGGCCGCGATGACGGTGAAGGCGGCAACCGCCTGGAGCAGGCCGGTGGCCGTCAGACCCGCAAGCAGGTCGAAGCCGAAGATGAAGGTGGTGATCTTCAGGACGGAGAAAGCGCCGGCCTTCACCACCGCCACGGCATGGAGCAGAGCCGAGACCGGCGTTGGCGCGACCATGGCCGCGGGCAGCCAGCGGTGCATGGGCATGACGGCCGCCTTGGCGATGCCGAAGACGTATAGCGCCAGCAGCAGGCCGGCGAGTGCGGGCTGAACCTTGTCCTGAAGGATGCCGCCGGGGCGGAAGTCCAGGGTGCCGGCAACGGCATAGGTGATCACGATGGCCAGCAGGAAAAGACCGATCGAGGTGCCCATCAGGATTCCAAGGTAGAGCCTGCCGGCCCGGCGTGCCTCGTCGTTCTGGGCGTGGGTGACGAGCGGGAAGGTGGAGATCGTGAGGATCTCGTAGAAGATGAACAGGGTCAGCAGATCGCCTGCAAAGGCGATGCCCATGGTCGCCCCGATGGCGATGGCAAAGAAGACGTAGAAGCGCGTCTGGTTCTTTTCGTGGTGGGCGCGCATGTAGCCCACGGCGTAGATCGATGTGATCAGCCACAGGAAGCCGGCGACCAGCGCGAACAGCATGCCCAGCGGTTCGACACGCATGGTGAGCGGCAGGTCGGCGATGGGGCCGGTGACCGCCAGAGGCGCAACCGGTCCCAAGCTCAGGGCAAAGGCCAGCAGCGCCACGACGACGATCAGCAACGAGGCGCCGGCCATGGTGATGCCCTCGCGGACATCGGGAAAACGGCGCGCCAACAGGATCAGCGGAACGCAGGCCATCGGTAGCGCGATGGCTACAAGCGGCAGCCAGCTTGCCGGAAGGGGTGCCATGATCATGGCAGGCCGCCGAGCAGGAACTGCACCGCATAGGCGGCCACACCCACGGTGGTGTCGGTCGCGATGCCGAAGGTGATGCACAGAACAGTGAGCAGAAGGGTGGGAACCAGGAGCAGGGCCGGGGCCTCCTGGATACGGGCGTCGTCGGGAGCCGGCGCGAAATAGGCAACCTCGATGACACGGCCGATGTAGATCACCGACAGCAGCGAACTCATGATCACAAGCACGGCCACGGGCCACACCCCGGCCTCTATGGCGCCCAGCACCAGATACCACTTGCTGACGAAACCGACGGTCAGTGGCACGCCGATCATCGAGAGGCCGGCGACGACGAAGCAGCCCATGGTCACCGGCATGCGCCGCCCCAGTCCCCGGAAGCTGGTGATGTCGGCACGGCCCAGGCGCAGGATGACGCAGGCCATCACCATGAACAGCGCCCCTTTCATCAGGCCATGGTTGAAGACATGCACGATGGCTGCGATCAGGCCGTCGCGGTTGCCAAGACCGATGGCCGCGGAGATGTAGCCCACCTGTGCAACGCTGGAATACGCCAGCATGCGCTTGAGATCGGTCTGCCAGATGGCCACCAGCGAACCGGCAAAGGCAGCCGCGATGCCCAGCGGAACCAGGATCCAGCCGATCATCATGTCGCCGAACACCCACTCGGCGCCGAACACCGTGAAGATGAAGCGGATCATGATGTAGGCGCCCACCTTGGTCGCCGTCGCGCCGAAGAACGCCGACACCATGGATGGGGCGTAGGTGTAGGCGTTGGGCATCCAGGCGTGGGCCGGGAACAGGGCTGCCTTCACCGCCGCGCCGACCAGAATGAAGGCGAGCGCGGCCTGGATCGGCGCGGTGTGACGCAGGTCGACAATACGCACGGCAAGATCAGCCATGTTGAGCGTGCCCGTCATCATGTAGAGCAGGCCGATGCCGATCAGGATGAAGGTCGCGCCGACCGTGCCCTGAATCAGGTAGTTGAAGGCTGCCGGTGCCGCACGACGGTCGTTGCCGGTGGCAATCAGCGCGTAGCTGGAGAGCGAGGATATCTCCAGGAAGACATAGAGGTTGAAGGCATCGCCCGTGATCACGATGCCCAGCATGCCGGTCAGCGCAAGCAGGGCGAGCGACAGGAAGAGCCGGCGCGATCTCTCCGTCGTTTCCGCACCGATGCCCAGGCGCACGGCAGGCATGACAATGGCGGCCATGCCCGAGACCAGACAGAGCAGCAGCGCGTTCAGCGGATCGATGACATAGGCGATGCCCCAGGGAGGCTCCCAGCCGCCCATGTGATAGACGATCTCGCCTTCGGCCAGGACCTCGTTGAGCAGGCCGACGGAAATCGCAAAGGTGACCAGGCTGACCAGCACGGCGAAGGGCTGGGCGATCCTTGGATTGAACAGCACGGCGCAGATCGGCGCGGCGACCAGCGGCACGACGATCTGGAGCGCCGGAAGATGAGCCAGAAGGTTCATCGCCTCAGGCCTCATCGCTGGCGATGACGTCGTCTTCCTCGGTGGTGCCGTAACTCTCGCGGATACGCACGATAAGGGCGAGCGCGAGCGAAGTGGTGGCGACCGAGACGACGATGGCGGTCAGAATCAGGACATGGGGCAGGGGGTTGGAATAGACGGCATCGGCGCCTTCCTCAACGATGGGTGCGGTGCCGCCGATAATGTAGCCCATCGAGATGTAGAACAGGAAAACGCCGGTCTGAAAGATGTTGAGCCCGATCACCTTCTTGATCAGGTTGCCGCGCACCATCACCACCCAAAGCCCGATGCACAGCAGCGCCGTCGCCGCCCATGTGTTGGCATGGGCCATGAGAAAGGCAAGGGCCTCGCTCATCGGTGCCACCGCTCGGCAAAGGTGATGAAGATCGCTGTCATGACCGATGCCACCGTGATGCCCACGCCAAGCTCGATCAGCAGAATGCCCAGGTGCTGGCCATGGACCGGGTCATGGCTGTCGAGCGCGGAATAATCGAGAAAGGTGCCGCCTGCCAAAAGGCTGGCGACGCCGACGCCGGCATAGAGCAGCAGGCCGCCGGAAACGCCAAAGAGCAGAACAGGCAGGGGCAGCGCCTTGATCAGCCGCTCGATGCCGAAGACCAGGCCGTAAACGATAAACCCGGTCGCGAAGATGACGCCGGCCTGGAATCCGCCGCCGGGCCCGAAATCGCCGTGCATCTGCACATAGAGCGCAAAAAGCAGCACGAAGGGCACCAGCAGCTTGGTAACGACACGGACGATCAGATGCTCGTTCACTGCCCGTCCTTTCGCCAGCGCCAGAGCAGGGCGAGCACGGCGATGCCGGCCGTGAAGATCACCGTCGTCTCCCCCAGGGTGTCAAACCCCCGGTAGCTCGCCAGGATCGAGGTCACCATGTTGGGTACGCCGATTTCCTGGGGCGAATCCTCGATGTAGCGAGGCGCGACATGGTTGTGGATCGGCGCATCGGGATCACCGAAGGCCGGCATTTCCAGGGATGCGTAGAACATGCCGGCGGCCACCACCAGGCAAGTGGCAACGGCAATGGCGTTGCGCACGGGCCAATGGCGCACGCGTTCACGTCGCACCGACAGGGAAATCGCTGCCAGCAACAGGGTGAGGGTGATGCCGGCGCCGACGGCGGCCTCGGTAAAGGCCACGTCCACGGCATCGAGCAGGACATAGATCGCGGACAGGACCAGGCTGTAAACGCCGCCAAGGATCGCAACGGCGATCAGGTTGGTGAGCCGCGCCATGGCAATCGCCATGGCGATCAGCAGCAGCAGAAGCAGCAGGTCGATGATCTGTTCCATGGCGGCTCAGGGGCTCCCGACATGGCTGTCGCCGGTATCGTCCTCGTCCTCATCGCCATCGCCCGAGGCTTCGGGATCGATGCCGCCCAGCAGTGCCGCATGGGCCAGGGCATGGCCTGCGGTGGGTGCGGTGAAAAACAGGAAAATCCCGATCATGATCAGTTTGACGGTCACCAGGGTCCAGCCGGCCTGCAACGCCATGCCCAGGATCAGCAGGGCGGCGCCGCCGGTATCGGCAAGACCGCCCGCATGGATGCGCGCAAACAGGTTGGGCAGGCGCACCAGCCCCAGGCCGCTGGCGGCCATCAGGCAACCGCCGGCCGTCAGCAGCAGCCAGCTTGCGATGTCGATGAACAGGCTCAACGGTCCTCGCCCAGATGGCCGTGTTTGAAGAACTTCAGGGCAGCCAGCGTGCCGACAAAGTTGAGCAGGGCGTAGACCAGCGACAGATCCATGAAATCCGGGCGCCCGGCCAGAAAGCCGAGCAGGGCAATGAGGATCACGGTCATGGTGCCATAGACGTTCACGGCCAGAATGCGGTCATAGACCGTTGGGCCGCGCACCGCGCGGATCAGGGTCAGCGCCATGCCCAGCACCACCAGCAGGCTTGCCAGCAGCATCATTTCCGGACGCCCTCCATCTGGCAGACACGTCGGTTCATTTCGCCGGCCATGAGATCGTCCAGGCCACCTTTGGTCAGGGCATGGACATGGATGCGGTCGTCGAGAACCGTCAGGGCGACTGTGCCGGGGGTCAGCGTGATCGAATTGGCAAAGGTCACCAGTCCGACGCTGCTGGCCTGCCCCGCAGGAACCCAGCCCACAGCGGGGGAGATGGGCAAACGCGGATGCAGCACGATACGCAGGACCTGAAGGTTGGAGAGCGCAATCTGCCAGAACAGCCAGGGGTAGTAGATCAGCGCACGCCAGGTGAGGTCGATGGGGTGACCTTCGCCATCGACCACATCCATGCGATGGGCGATGAACTCGACAAGCATGCTGGCGGCCGCACCCGAGATCATCAGGAACGGTTCCCAGATGCCCGAAAGCAGCAACCACGTACCGTAAAGCACGGCGAACAGGCTAATCGTCCGCGGCGAGAACATCAGGCCTCCAAGGTCAGGCAGCCAACCCGTATATGCGCGCATTTGCGTATGTCTGTGAGCACCGGAGCGGCGCGGTCAAGTATGCCCAAGGCTTCCACGAAGGCCAAGTTCAACCCGCGCCCTGTGGCCTGGATTCGCTGCCTGGAGGCGCGGACGAGGTGGTTTCAACAGAAAAAGCCGTTGCAGACCCGGCGGTCGGCGCGAGCTGTTCCCCGGCTTGGTCGCCTTCGGCTTCCGCAGGCAGGCCCTCGACGACCTCGTAGGCGACGCGGGCGAGATCGTCGAGCATGTCGTCGGTGTCGATCGGGCTGCCTGTCTGATCGTCGACGATCTCGCTCAGCATGTGGGCGGGGAAGTCGCGCAGGTTACCGATGTCGAGGTCGCGGCAGCGCAGGAAGTAGGAATCCCCAAGGTAGCCCGCTGCTTCCAGGCGCACACGGTGGCGTGTCACCCGTCCCGCCGGATCGAGCAGGGAGAAGGTGAGGGGCTGCTCCAGTCCATCGGCGAAGATGTAGAGTTCGTCGAGCAGCAGGTCCGGGGGCACATTGGGCTGCTCGATCACGGGGGCGGGGGCGGCCTGGACCACGGCCGTCGGCTCGCGCCGGCTTTCCGCGGGCGCCTTGGAAACGGTCTGCCAGCGACGCGATCCGAACTGCAGGCGGCGCAACCATGGTGCAAGCTCGATCAGCAGCAGTCCGACGCCGAGCACCAGCAGGCCGTCGTCATAGGTCGTCGCCTGGAGCACCGGGAGTTTCGAGAGCAGGGCCGCGGCATCGACATCGGGCGGCAGGACGCCGTTGTACATGTCGATGATCTGCGGAATGGTTAGTCCGAGCATGTCGGTAAGCTGGCGCATGAGCGCAACCGACAGGAACAGGACGATCATGATCGCGCAGAAGATCAGCCAGAGGTATCGGCCCACCAGGCAGAAGCCGATGGCAAACAGGGCAAAGACCACGACGCCCAGGCCGGCTTCACCTGTGGCGGCCAAGGGATCGGCGAGCAGAATGGTGGGATCGAACAGGGGCTCCGTAACATGGTCCGGCACGCTGAGCTGGGGCAGCAGTGCGCCCCCCAGGATCAGCAGCGAGCCTAGGATTCCGGTCAGGAATGCAAAGCTGATGCGTGGGCCGCGGCGCGCACTCATGCTTGCTGGTGTCCTGCTGTTGATGTTCCTGTCGGCGGCGTCATCGGCCTTTGTTCCTGCTCTGGCCGAGGAGTTTACCTTCGCCAGCGATCATCTGGCCATCGAGACCGCAGATGGCCGTTCGCTGGCGTTTTCCGTCGAACTTGCGGTGACTCCGCAGCAGCGGGCGAGGGGCCTGATGTTTCGCGAGGAAATGGCCCCCGACGCGGGCATGATTTTTCTCTTCGACCGCGAGGCGCCGCGTGCCTTCTGGATGAAAAACACCTATCTGCCGCTCGACATCCTGTTCATCGACAGGGCCGGGCGGATCGTCTCTATCGCGCGCGACACGGTGCCGCTCAGTGAAACTCCGATCCCGTCCGATGCTCCCGCGATGGCAGTGCTTGAACTCAATGCGGGCACGGCGGCTGCGCTGGACATCGCACCGGGCGACCGAGTTGTCTTTCGCGCCTTCGACATGTGACGGGCCGATTGTCCTCGAACGGTCGAGGAGTTCGGTCAGTTTGTGGTCGGCAGACCTATTGCATTGAGTTATAAGGAATAATTATGCCGACCTTTCGCAGGTCACCAAGAACCACGGCTGGAGCATCTATGTACGCCATTCGCCAATTCGTCCTCGTTGTTCTGTTCACCGCTTGCGCGACGACCGGGGCGTTGGCGTAGGCCGTCGGCAGCATCACGGCCGGGTCCGGCGAGATTATCCTCGTCGGGGCAGGGGGCGAAGAGCAACCGGGCGGTATCGGCACAGCGGTCAACCAATACGACACGGTCTATGTCGGCGATGGCGGCGAGGCTACGGTCACCTTCGTCGATGACACGATCCTGACCCTCAGCGGCGGTTCCGCGCTCACCATCGACGAGCTGGTCTATGATCCGAACAACCAGGCCAGCGTCGGCCTTTTCACCCTGGCCGGTGGCGCTCTGGGTCTGGTCTCTGGCGATATCCTGAAGTCTGGCGACATGACGGTGACCACGCCGGTTTCCACGATTGGTATTCGCGGCACCACGGTGCTGATCGATTCCGGCGTCCGCGTGAACCGGGTTGGAGGCCGTTTCGTCGTGACCGCACGATCGCAAACAGGCGAAGTCGTCACTCTGGGCATCAGCCGGGATGGCACCGTGGGTATTGTCACCGTGGCCAACAGGCAGACGGGTCAGTCGACGACCCTCAGGCAGTTCGGTGAGACGGTGACGACCCAGACCGTCAATGGTGGCGCAACACAGCTCAAGTCGACGCTCTTGCCAGAGGAGATCAAGACGAAGTTCGGTGTCTTGCTGCTGTTGCTGCAGGGGGCGACGGGCAAGGATCTTGCTGACCCAGCTAACCTGCAGGATGCGCTTCAGGATCTGCTCGACTTCATCGAGCTTGAAGCCAGCCCGGACTGACCGGTTGACGCGAGGCAGTGCAGCTTGCACAAGGTCGGCGCAGTCGGGGCGTAGCGCAGCCTGGTAGCGCACCTGCTTTGGGAGCAGGGGGTCCTCAGTTCGAATCTGAGCGCCCCGACCATTTGGCGGATGCATGATCGTTTCGCACCAACACCGCTTCGTCTTCCTCAAGACCGTCAAGACCGCCGGCACCAGTGTCGAGGTGCTGCTGCGCCGGTTCTGCGGGCCCGACGACATCATCACGCCGATCACCCCGATCGACGAGAAGGAGCCGGTGGAAGCGGGCCTGCCTCCGCGCAATTATTCCGCCGACCCCGAACGGGAACGCCAGTACTGCGCGCTTGTCGCCGAAGACAGACTGGAAGAGGCGCTGGCCTATCACGGCCGGGGCAACATCTACTTCAATCACATGGAGGCCGCGCGGCTGCGCGCCCTGCTGGGTGACGCGCTGCTGAAGGACTACTTCGTCTTCACCATCGAGCGGCACCCCTACGATCGGGCGATCAGCCGTGCAGCCTTTGACCTCGGCATGGCGGCATATCGCTCCGGCCAGGCGCGCAAGGCCGAGCCGGACGCGATTATCGCCCATATCCGCAGGCGTATAGCGGCCGGCGCGGCAAGCGATTTCAGCAACTGGCACATCTACACGGTTGATGATCGCGTCGTTGCCGATGCCGTCGTGTTCTACGAACGCATGCAGGCTGGCCTGGAGACGGTGCTTTCCCGCCTTGGGCTCGGGGGAACTGTCGATCTGGTAGAGAGCCTGCCCTATCTCAAGGGCGGCATCCGGCCGAAGGGGCTGACCGGCGCGATGCTGCCTGCCGACTGCAAGAAGGCAATCCAGGGGTTTTGCACCCGGGAGTTTGAAACCTTCGGCTACAAGCCATGAGCTTGCGCCACAGGGCGCCGGTGGCTTATAGACCGCTGAGCCCGTAGTGATCGGAGAGGCTGCACCACATGACCGCGCGCATCTATTGCCCTGCCAAGACGGCCATGCAATCGGGCCGGGCCAAGACGCATCGCTGGCTCCTTGAGTTCGAGGCCGGATCGGCCAGGAGGCGGTGGCCTACGCCGAGCGCCACGGCATCGACTATCGCGTCGAGGAACATAACACCAGACGTGTGACGCCCAAGTCCTATGCCGACAACTTCCGCTGGCAGCGGCCCGACTAGGCCCCTGCGCGCCCTTAGCTCAGCTGGATAGAGCAGCGGACTTCTAATCCGCAGGTCGCAGGTTCGAATCCTGCAGGGCGCGCC
>CALGGB010000236.1 GCA_937880925.1 uncultured Rhodospirillaceae bacterium
GCCGACGAGTTCTCGGTAGCGCGGCATCATCTCGGACTTCTTAACGTCGAGTTCGACGATGTAATAGCCAAAGGCCATCACGCCCTCCCGACTTCATTCGACCAGGCGCTGATGTTCGGCCAGTTCGGCTTCCGTGTGCTGGCAATAGACCACATGGTGCTCGCCCATCTCGCGCTTGGGCGGAGGTTCGGACTCGCACTTGCCGTCGATCACCAGAGGGCATCGCACACGGAACGGACAGGCCGGATCGTGCAGCATGACGTTGCTCGCCATGCCCGCCGAGGCCTCGCGCGTGGCGATGACATCCTCCAGCCAGCCCTGGCGCAGCGCCGGGACCGAATTGATCAGAAGCTGGGTGTAGGGATGGTGGGGCGGCGAGAAGACTTCCTTGGTGAGGCCGGCATCGACGATGCGCCCGGCATACATCACCGCCACACGGTCGGCGATCGAGGCAACCGTGGAAAGATCGTGGCTGATGAAGACATAGGCGACCTGATGCTCCTCGCGAAGCTGGCGCATGAGGTCCAGCACACGGGCGGCAACCACGGTGTCGAGCGAGGACAGCACCTCGTCGCACAGGATGATGTCCGGCTTGGCGGCAAAAGCACGCGCGATCGAGATGCGCTGGCGCTGGCCGCCCGAAAGCTCGGCGGGGAACCGGCCGGCATAGTCGGGATCGAGCCCGACCATCTCCAGCAGTTCGGCGATGCGGTCCTGCTTCTCCGAACCCTTCATGCCGAAGTAGAGCTCCAGCGGACGGCCGATGGCCTCGTCGATACGCCGCTCGGGATTGAGCGACTGGTCCGGGCTCTGGAAGATGATCTGGATGCGGCGGAGCTGCTCGGTGGTGCGCTGGCGCGAATGGGCGGGAAGCACTTCGCCGTCGAGCGTGATCTCGCCGCCCAGAGGGCCGTGAAGACCGGCGATGACGCGCGCCAGGGTCGACTTGCCCGAGCCGGACTCGCCGACCACGGCCAGTACCTCGCGCGGAAAGACATCGAGCTCGACATCGTGCAGGACGTGCTGCTCGCGCTCGATCTTCTGGAACATGCCCGGCTTGATGTAGGTCGCGTCGATGCCCTTGACGGTGAGGATCGGCTTCTGTCCGGCGGCCGGATTCCAGTCGGAAAGCGCGACGTCGCGGCTGGGCTTGGGCTTTACCGCACCCAGCAGGGTGCGCGTGTATTCTTTCTGGGGCCGGGCGAGGATGTCGGCCGTCGGCCCTTCCTCGACCACGGCGCCCTGGTTCATCACCAGGATGCGGTCGGCGATCTGGGCGACCACCGACAGGTCGTGGCTGACATAAAGGGCAGCGGTACCGCGTTCGCGGATGACGTCCTTGATCGCCTTCAACACCTCGATCTGGGTCGTCACGTCGAGCGCTGTGGTCGGTTCGTCGAGCACCAGCAGCTTGGGCTGGCAGGCCATGGCCATGGCCATCATGATGCGCTGCTGCTGGCCGCCGGATGCCTGGTGGGGATAGCGGTGGGCCAGCGCCTTGGGATCAGGCAGATCGAGCAGATCGAGCAGATCGATGGAGCGCTTCATCGCCTCGTTGCCGTCGGCGATACCGTGCAGCATCAGGCTCTCGGCGATCTGCTCGCCGATGGGAATCGCCGGATTAAGGGCCGACTGGGCACTCTGGGCGACATAGGCGACATCCTTGCCGCGCAGGTCGCGCCGGTCGCGCGGGCTCATGGTCAGGACCTCGCGGTCCTCCAGATAGACCTTGCCGGCCTTGAACCGGGTACCCGGGCGCGTGTAGCCCAGCGCGCCGAGCGCGACCGTGGTCTTGCCGGCCCCCGATTCACCGATCAGGGCGACAACCTCACCCGGCGCGACATCGACACTGACCCCGTTGACGGTCTGCACCCAGATGCCGGAGGGCGGCCGGCCTTCAACGACCAGTCCTTCGATCCGCAACAATGGCGTCACTTCGTCAACTCCTCGGAGATGGAGCGGCCCGACTGCGAACCCAGCCAGTCGACGATCAGGTTGACGCCCACGGTCAGGATCGCGATGGCAAAGGCGGGCGCAAGGACGCTGAGATAGGCCCCGGTCTGCAGGCCGTTGAGATTGTCCTTCACCATGGAGCCCCAGTCCGCATCAGGTGGCTGGATACCCAGGCCCAGGAACGAAAGGCTGGAAAGGAAGAGGATGGAATAGGTCATCCGAAGGCCGAATTCGACCGCCAGAGGCCGGATCGTGGACGGCCAGATTTCGCGCACCAGAATGGAAATCAGGTTCTCACCACGGGCGCGGGCGACCTCGACAAACTCCAGCGCGGCGATGTTCATCGCCACCGCCCGCCCGATGCGCGCCACACGCGAGGAATGGATCACCGCGATGGTGGCGATCAGCACCCACAAGTCCGAAGAGAGCGAGGCGATGACGATCAGCGCCAGCAGGATCGGCGGAAAGGACAGGAAGACATCAATCAGCCAGGTGATGAAGTCGTCGTAGCGGCCGCCGACCTCGGCAGCCGAGAAACCCACGGCCATACCCAGCAGGAAGCCCAGGATGGTTGCCGCAAGGGCAACGCCGACGGTGAACTGCGCACCATAGAGCAGCCGGCTCAGGACATCGCGCCCGAGCACGTCGGTGCCCAGAAGCGTCTCGGCGTTGGGCGGCATGAACTGCGTCGCGCCAGGCACGATCTGGCCGACATCAAAGGGCGCCATGAAGGAGCCGAAGGCGGCAAAAAAGAGACCGATGATGACGATGCAGATGCCGAGCCAGGCCCAGAAATCCGGCCTGGGGCGGGCGCGCTTGCTGCGCTTGCGCGGGGCGCGCGTGGCAAGGGTTGTGTCGCTCACTTGGCATACCTCAGGCGGGGGTTGGCCATGATCGCGCCGACGTCGGCAAGGATGTTAAGTGCCACATAGAAGGCGCAGAACACCATCGCGACGACCTGGATCTGGGGAACGTCGCGGAAGACCACGGAATCCACCATGAGGCGGCCGAGGCCCGGATAGCTGAAGACCACCTCCACGATGACGACGCCGCTGATGAGGTAGCCGAGGTTGAGCGCGATGACGTTGACGATTGGCCCCAGGGCATTGGGGATGGCGTGCTTGATGATGATGCGCTTCTTCGAGACGCCTTTGAGCAGCGCCATCTCGATATAGGCCTGCTTGAGCACATCCAGCACGGCCGCCCGCGTCATGCGGATAATATGCGCCAGCACGGACAGCACCAGGGTCAGCATGGGCAGCACCAGTGCGCCCAGGGTGGGGAAGAAATCGCTCCAGCGTGGCCGGGGATTGATCGCGGGGAACCAGCCGAGCTCCACGGCAAAGATCAGGACCAGGATCAGCGCGATGACGAAATCGGGGATCGAGATGAAGAACACGGTGACCGAGGAGACCGTGCGGTCGAACGTGCTCTCGGGCCAGGCCGCAGACAGCAGCCCCAGCCCCAGGGCCAGCGGCAGGGCCACGACCGCGGCATAGAGCGCCAGGTAGATCGTGTTGATCAGGCGCTGGCCTACGATTCGGTCGAGCGGCATGCCGTTGGTCAGGGCGACGCCCAGATCGCCGGTGAGGAACTTGCCCAACCAGATGAAGTAGCGGACATAGGCGGGCTCGTTGAGCCCCAGAGTGGCACGCAGGGCCGCCAGGGTCTCAGGCGTTGCTGCCTGGCCCAGAACCGCCTGCGCCACATCGCCCGGCAGGATCTCCGTGCCGGCAAAGACGATCACCGAGATCGCCAGCAGTGTGACCAGGCCGACGAACAGCCGTTTTGCGATCAGCTTCAACAAGGGCCCACGCTCCCAGTTCCCCAAGGCGCGATTCTCGCGCCGGCTGCGACGTTTTACGCCACAAGCGATCTTTTCGTCCCCGATTTTCGGGATAGGCCCATCGTAGGGATGCAAGTTTGCTTGGCAAGTCTGTATTGCTGCCACGCATCACAACGATGTGTTGCAATACCGCTGAGCAACGGCCTCCCGCGGTCAGATCGGCTTGCGCCAGGCGGAGTTCTTGGGCCAGGCGCGAATCACCGCCTGCACCACGGTGGCAAGGGGAATGGCGAAAAACACCCCCCAGAAACCCCAGAGCCCGCCGAAGATCAGGATCGCCACGATGATCGCGATGGGATGCAGGTTCACCACCTCGCTGAACAGGATGGGCGCCAGCAGGTTGCCGTCCAGGGCCTGGATGATGCCGTAGGCGATCATGACCCAGGCGAATTCCAGCGAGAAACCCCACTGCACGAATCCGATCAGTGCCACCGGCACGGTCACTGCGGCGGCGCCGACGTAGGGAATCAGCACCGAAAAGCCGGTGATGACCGCCAGCAGGATGGCGAAATCGACGCCCAGCAGGGCAAAGACGACCCAGGTCACGACGCCGACGATGACGATTTCCCAGAACTTGCCGCGCACGTAGTTGCCGACCTGCTCGTTGACCTCGTGCCAGACCGATGTGGTGAGACCTCTCTCGCGCGGCAGGAAGCTGGCGAGCCAGGAAAGGATCTTCGCCTTGTCCTTGATCATGAAGAAGACGAGCAGCAGAACCAGGATGATGTAAACGATGGCAGTCAGCAGGATTTCCACCGACGCCCCGGCCATCGAGGCGAGGGAATGCACCAGGCCGGTGATCGAACGGCCAAGGTCGCCCATCACGCCGTGGACCTGTTCAGCGGTGACGAAGTCGGGGTAACGCTCCGGCAGGGTGAGCAGCATATCGCGGATCGTGCCGGTCATCTGAGGGATGCGCTGGGCGAACTCGATGGTCTGGCGCGTCAGCAGCGGCAGCAGCAGAACCAGGAAGACGGCCGCGGTCAGGACGAATCCGACATAGACGCCGATCACCGCCACGATATGGCGCACGCCGCGCAGCTTCAGACGCTCGACCAGCCCGTCGAGCAGGAAGGCGATGACCAGGGCGGCGATGACCGGAGCGACCATCTCCGCGACAAAGACGATTGCCACAACGGCAACCACCAGCAACACCGTCAGCAGCAGGACCTGCGGATCGGAGAAAGTATGATGGAACCAGTCGCGAATCGGCTTCATGCGCTGCTCGCAGTGCCAAGGCGGAGGCAGACCATAGGCAGCGATGCGGGCGGCGGCAAGGCGCTCAATGAAGCTCGAAAACAGGTGTTCCCAGCGCCTCTGGCAGAACCGTCAGCCCCAGTCCGGGATCGTTGGGTACGGTGATCTTGCCGTCATGCGTCACGGGCCCGCCGGCAAACATGCGTCCGTCGAAATAATCGCGCATGTCCAGGGTCGAGAGCAGCAGGTGTTCTGGTGTGCCGGCGGCCAGGTGCAGGGCGGCGACGCTCCCGACATCGGCGGTCCAGGAATCATCGACGCGCATCGCCAGCCCCGCCGAGGCGCATAGGTCACGCGCAACGCACGCTGCCTGCAGGCCGCCCAGCAGGGTGGGCTTGATCACCACACCGTGCACCCCGCCCTGGCCCGCGACACGCGCGTAATGGGTCAGCGTGGCAAGGCACTGGTCGAGGATCAGGGGCCGCCCGCAGTTGCGCGCCAGCGCCAGATTGTCCTCGAAACCGGCGCAGGGCTCCTCGATGAGGAGCTCGCCTTCGGGCAGGTCCGCCACCAGTCGCTGCGCTTCGGCAAGGTCGTAGGCGCCGTTGGCATCGGCCAGCACACTCTCGCCACGGCGCAGAGTTGCCGCAGTTTCGCGAATGCGGGCGAGATCGTTCATCCTGTCGCCATCCAGCTTGACCTGGAAGCGGGCGATGCCCTGCTGACGCGCCACCTCCATGGCTCGCGCCATCGCTGCCGGGCTGTCGCTGCTGACCGAGACATAGGCTGGCATGGACGCGCTACGGCGCCCGCCAAGCAGGTTCACCAGCGGCTCGCCTGCACGCTGCGCCATCAGATCCAGCAGCGCCGTCTGGACTGCGTGGCGCAGATTGCGCGGCGCATGACCCAGCCTGGCCATGGCGCCGGCAACGTCGCCCGAGGGGGCGTGCAGAAGGCGGGCCAACAGATCATGGGTGATCGCCAGTTCGCCCGCCTCAAGAGGCGCCGGCGGCTTGCCGGTGGGCTGGCAGATCTCGCCATGGCCGATGCGTCCCCCTGCCTGGATTGCAAGCAGGACATTGGCCAGGCCCGCCCGCCGACCATAGGAGGTCGTGAAGCCGCCCGACAGAAAGGCAAACCCGATCGGATAAGCAACAATGCGTTCGATCAACCCTTCACCTCCAGCCTGAAGGCCGCTGCCGGACGCGCTTGGCAGCCCCTACGCGCGCGGGTAGGTTGCGCGCCAAACCACAACCTGGAGAAAACCATGGCAGGCACCCAGCAGGATGTCGATGTCATCATCATCGGGGCCGGATCGGCCGGCCTCTCCGCGGCAAAGGCGGCAGCCGAGCGCGGCCTGAGCTTTGTGCTGCTCGAAGCCTCGCACCGCATCGGCGGTCGAGCCTATACCGAGGATTTCGCACCGGGCATCCCTTACGATCTGGGCTGCCACTGGATGCATTCGGCAAGCCTCAATCCCTTCGTCGCCATCGCCGACGAGCTGGGGTTCAGCTATCGCCGCGACAGCCAGTGGCGCTCCAACATCTTCACCGGCGGGGCCTTCCTGGGCGAAGCCGAACACAAACGCTGGATGGAAGGCATCGAAGCCGACCACGCCGCCATCGACGCTGCAGGCGCCCAGGGCAGCGATGTCGCCGTGGCCGATGTCATCGACCTCTCCGCACCATGGGCACCGTTCATGGCCTACTGGTTTTCGCTGGGCACCTCGCGCGACATCGACCAGGTCTCGGTCCTGGACGTTACGAACTACAACGATACCGACGAGAACTGGCCGCTGCGGGAAGGGTTCGGCGCGCTGGTCGCGCGCTGGGCCGCCGAGGTGCCCGTGACGCTGAACGCCAAGGCAGAACGCGTCACCTGGAGCGGGTCGGGCGTGAAGGTCGAGACGGCCAAGGGTACGATCACGGGCCGCACTGCGCTGATCACGGTCTCCACCAACGTGCTGACCGCCGGCGGTATCGCCTTCGAGCCCGGCCTGCCCGACTGGAAGCTGGAGGCCGCCGCAGCGCTTCCTCTGGGCGTCCACAACCGAATCGGCATCATGCTGAACGACAACCCCTTCCCGCCTGACGCGCCGCCCACCGCCACGGTCCAGGTCGGCGATGCCGACGCGGTGCCGATGTCGATCCAGATCCGCCCCTTCGGCCTGGACTACATTTCGGGGGTGACTGGTGGGCGCCACGGCTCCTGGCTGGAACGCGCGGGCATCGCCGCCTCGGTCGATCACCTCACCGAATGTCTGGTGGCCGCTTACGGCAGCGGCATCCGCTCCTCGCTCAGCGAGCGCACCATCGTCACTGCCTGGGAGAGCGATCCCTGGACGCTGGGTTCCTATTCGGGGGCGATGCCGGGCCACGGCAACAAGCGCGCAGAGCTCGCCAGGCCGGTCGACGATGTTCTCTATTTTGCCGGCGAGGCGTCATCGACCGAGTTCTTCTCGACCTGCCACGGCGCCTATCTGACCGGCATTGCGCAAATCCAGGCGATCGCGGACCGGCTGCACAAGCCGGTCTGAAAGCGCCGGACCTGAACGCAGGCTCTGCCGCGCCACCAGCACGTCAGGTTGCAAGCTTTCCATCCTACGCAGCCACAAGTCGATTCCGGCAAGCAGCACGGATTGCTATGTAATCTGACGATTTTTCGACTAACGTGGGCTTCAGCGATTCTGCCCGGGCAAACAGGGTGGAACGAGACGCATAGGGAGACATACGCTGTGAACAAGAAAGACCTTCTCATCAACGAGTTCATCAAGGGCAAGGTGTCGCGCCGCGACTTCAATGCCGGCCTGATGAGCATGGGTCTGACCGCCGCCGCCGCGGCGACGATCGTCCAGCAGAGCATCACCAAGGCCGAGGCTGCCGAGCCCAAGATGGGCGGACGCATCGTGGCCGCCGCCGATTCCAGCCACGCGGGCGACACCATCGATCCGACCAAGATCGTTCAGGCGATCGACATCTCGCGCTCCCAGCTTCTGGGTAGCCGTCTGATCGACTTCTTCCCCGGCGAAGGCCTGGTGCCCAATCTCTGCACCGAGTGGGAATCGAATGCCGACGGCACCGAGTGGCGCTTCAAGATGCTCGAGGGCGCGGAGTTCTCCAACGGCAAGACGATCACTGCGGCCGACGCCGCCTACTCGTTCAACCGCCACCTCGATCCCGAGCAGGGTTCGGCGGCCAACGCCTATCTGGGCGATGTTGAGTCGATCACCGCCGACGGCAACACGCTGGTCTTCAACATGAAACAGACCAACGTCGACGTGCCCTACCTGATGGCCGAGTACCATTTCACGGTCTGTCCGGAAGGCCAGGATGCGGCTGCCTATGCCTCGGGCAATGTCGTCACTTCCGGCCCGTTCATGGTCGAGGAATTCGACCCGGGCATCGTCTCGATCTTCAAGCGCCATCCGAACTATCACAAGGAAGGCCGCCCCTATCTCGACGAGATCGAGTTCTTCGCCATCCCCGACAACGGCGCTCGCGTGAATGCGCTGGTTTCGGGTGAAGTCGATGTCGCCATCGGCGTCGAGGGCAACCTTGTACAGCAAGTCGAGGCTTCCAGCAGCGCCCATATCCTGTCGCAGCCCGGCGGCGCGCATCCGACCTACCCCATGCTGGCCGACACCGCGCCCTATAGCGACAACAACGTGCGCCAGGCGCTGAAGTGGTCGTTCGACCGCCAGCGCATGCTGGATCTGGCCTTCGACGGCCTCGGCGTGGTCGCGCGCGACCATCCCGTGCCGCCGCATGATCCGTTCTGGTGCGAGGAAGTGCCCCAGCCGATGGCCGATCCCGACAAGGTGAAGTTCTACCTTGAGAAGGCCGGCATGGCGAATGCCACCTTCGAGCTGACCGCGGCCGACACCAACTTCGGCGGCGCGAATGCCTCGATCGTGATGGCCGAACTGATGCGCGAGAACGGCATGAACGTCGAGGTCAAGCGCGTGCCTTCGGACGGCTACTGGAGTGCCGTGTGGATGCAGGTGCCCTGGTGCGGCTCGTCCTGGTACGGCCGCCCCACCGCCGACCAGATGCTGTCGGTGGCCTACGTCACGGGCGCATCGTGGAACGAGAGCCGCTGGTCCAACCCGACCTTCGACAACCTGCTGCTTGATGCGCGCAAGGAGCTCGACTTCGACAAGCGCAAGCAGATGTACTGCGACATCCAGATGCTGATGGCAGCCGAAGGCTCGACCATCACGCCGGTCTTCATCAACTGGACCGATGGTGTTGCCAACAAGGTGCAGAACATGAAGGGCCATCCCTTCATGTATGTCGGCTCGCTCTATTGGGACGACGTCTGGATCGACGACAGCCAGGCCTGATCCTTCGGGCTTGCAGCGATCAGGGCCGGTCCGGCAAGGACCGGCCCCTTTATTTTGGGCCCTCGGATTCTTTTGATCCTCAGATCAGATCGCGCGGGATCGTGCGTTCCAGCTTGTGGCGTGCGACTTCCTTGCCGTCCTCGAAGGCTGCGATCGTTGCCTCGACACGGAACTGCGTTGCATCGCAGGAAACCGACGTCGTCGATTCGATGGCGACATCCCAGTCGCCGCGCCGCTGGGCGATGCGCCAGGTAACCTCTCCCCGGTTCGACAGCGGATCGCCATCGACGATCTCCTGCACCTCGCGGCCGACCTGGTCGATCTCCATGCCATGGGCCTCGATGCGATAGGCGCCATCGTCCTTGTCGAGCTCCAGGCTGGTCCTGCCGCTGGCCAGGTCGCGCACGATGCGCCGCACCCGCCCGAAGGAGCGTTGCCAGCCGATCGCAGGCATGGGCGGCACTTCCGCCTGTTCGAACTCCGGGAGCTCAGCATCACCCGGCTGGGCATCGCGCAGCGGCAACTCCAGCCGGCTTTGCGCGGCGTCAAGGCTCAACGCCGTCATGGCCGGCGCCGGCCAGAGCAACGGCCAGCTTGTGTTCGCCAGCGCCAGGCGCAAGCGATAGCCCGCCGGCACGGTCTGGGCGATGGCGTTCAATTGCACCGTCACGTCATAGGCGCGGCCTGGTTCCAGGGCCGCGGGCTCCTCATGACCATCGCGATGGGTGAGGTTCAGCGCTCCCCAGGAGAGCAGCGCCGAACTGCCGTCGGGCGCAAGGGTCTCCAGGCGGGCGACCAACGTCGCGACCGGCTGGTCGGATGCGATGCATGCGTGGAGCAGCGGGAAGCCGACGATGGCGATGGCCTGCTCCAGAACCGGACCGTCGAAGACCACCGACACGGCATCCTCGGGCCGCTGATCGACCGGCATTTCCGGGCCGATGCCATGGGGGTTCCATTCGCCGGTCAGGCTGCCCACGGTAAGCGGGGTGGCAACCATCACCTCTCCCCTGCCCACGCCATCGACCAGCCTGCCGGAGGCATCCAGACCCAGGTCGCGGGAGGCGATCGCGGGACCCGGCCACGACGATTCGGCAATCCAGTGGCCGGGACGTTCGGCGTGTTCGATGCGGGGCGGCGCCATGTCCTGCTGCCACAGGCGGATCATGGGCTCCTTGTCGATACCGTTCTCGATGCCCTTCAGCCAGCGGTCCCACCAGCGCAGGCAATCCTGAAGAAAGCCGATCTGGGGTCCCGGCGTGGCGACATGGGGATAACCATGGGCCCACGGCCCGATCAGGCAGCGGCGCGGCACCTTGAGCCCAGCCATCAGTTTCAATGCGGTGTTGGTATAGCCATCGGCCCAGCCGGTGACGGCATAGACCGGGCACTGGATGGCATCCCAGTCCTCGTTGACCGAGCCGTGCTTCCAATAGGCATCGCGGCGCTGGTGGCTCATCCATTCGGCGGTGGTGAAAGGCAGGTTCGCAAGGCGCTCGTGCCACATGTCGCGCCAGGCATCACCGACCAGATCGGGGTCGGGCGGACGCGCCGAATAGGCCAGCGACTGGGCGCCCCAGGCCAGATTGTTGCGCAGCAGGCAACCGCCCATGTAGTGCACGTCATCGGCATATCGGTCGTCGGTCGAGCACAGGGTGATGATCGCCTTCAACTCGGGCGGACGGCGGAACGCGGTCTGCAGGCCCGAAAAGCCACCCCAGGAAATGCCGATCATGCCGCAGGCGCCCGTGCACCAGGGCTGGGCGGCGATCCAGGAGAGCGCGGCAAGCATGTCGTCCTGCTCCTGGGCGACGTATTCGTCGAGCGGCAGGCCTTCGGAATTGCCGGAACCGCGGATATCGAGCCGGATCGCGGCATAGCCGTGGCCGGCGAACCAGGGGTGGATCATCTCGTCGCGCGGCAGCGTGAAATCCCGGTGGCGGTAGGGGATGTACTCGATGATCGCGGGCACCGGATCGGCCTCGGCATCCTCGGGCAGCCAGATGCGCGCCGACAGCCGGGTGCCGTCGGGCATCGGGATCCACTGGTGCTCGATGATCCTTACCTTGCGCGGAAAACTGTCGCGGATGCGGAACGCGTCACCTGACGCGGCAACGAGGTTGACCATGCGGCCGTCCTTCCATGAATTTCAGGCGGAGCATACCCGAAGGCGGGTCGCTGTCGGCCTGAATCCGTAACCCGGCATCCGCTCGCCGGGAACGTCGGAAACCTCAGCTTCCGTTGCCGACGATGCGGCGCTGGGCGTTGCCCAGATGGGCGCGCATGGCGACACGGGCGCGGTCAGGATCGCGGTCCTCGATGGCAGCCAGGACCATGGCATGCTCCTGCTTGAGGATGACGACGCGGTCCTTGCGTTCGGCCTTGATCAGGCTGCGCGCCATGTCCATGCCGTTCTGGATGTCGTCATGCAGCAGTTCCATCGTGTCGGGAAACAGGGAATTGCCGCTGGCCATGGCGATCGCCATGTGGAAATCCAGGTCCTCCTGCTTGCCCAGGCGTCCCTTCATGGCGGCCTCGTTGCAGGCCTCGTTGGCCTTCTTCATGGCGCGCATCTCCGCACTGTCGTGACGCACGGCGGCCAGCGCCGCGGCCTCGCCCTCCAGGGCCAGCCGGAACTCGAAGCAACGCAGGAGCTGGGCAGCGTTGGACGCCTCTCCGTATTGCAGCAGATCGCGCACCGGGCGACGGCGCACGTAGCTGCCCGATCCCTGGCGCGATTCGATGATGCCGTCGGCCCGCAGCCGGGCCAGGGCCTCGCGCACGACAGGACGGGAAACCTCGAACATGCGGCAGAACTCGTGCTCGCTGGGCAGGCGGTCGCCCTCGGCCAGGGTCCCGGCGACAATGCGCTCGACGATCTGCTCATAGACGCGGTCGCCCAGCTTGGGCGCGCGCAGGGGGGAACGGTGGGGCCAGGCTTCGCCCGCGGCTGCCTCGGATTTGGATGTCATGGCTGGTCGAACCTCGGTTCGTCGATGTCGATGGCGAGATGGCCCAGGCAGTCGCCGGGCTCAACACGGCCCACGGCACGCACGCAGATCAGCAGACCATCGGCGCGAAAGTGGACCGGTACCGGCACCTTCTCCGGGTGCTCGATGGCGTGGACCTCACCTGCGAGGTCACCCGCCCTGACGGTGGCGCCCAACCGTGCGGCCGGGACAAAAACACCGTAATCAGAGGCAAAGATATACAGGGAGGCGGGATCGCTTGTCATCAGCCGCATCGGGGCGGGTGGTTCCTCGCGCACGCCGGGTGTGATGCCCATGTGGGCCAGCAGGTTGCGCAGACCGCGCTCGACGAGAGCCAGATGGTCAGGATCGACCACGGCGCGGCCGCCAAACTCGCCACCGATGTCGATGCAGCCCTGGCGTATTGCCGCGCCGCCTGCGGTCGAACCGCCGCCCGTCGGCGCGGCAAGCCCTGCAGAGGCGTCATAAACCTGACCATAGGGCCCGCCGAAGGCCCGCATGGCGGCCATGGAGCGGCGGTCGAAATCGGTGTCGCCGATCAGCGAAACCCCGACAAAGGGGACGTAATCAAGCGACCCGCCGCCCGAATGCAGATCGACGAACAGATCGGCCATCGGCATCAGATGATGCTCGATGTAGTGGGAAATCTGCCAGGTCGGACCATGGGCCGGATCGGCCGGAAAGGTGCGGTTGAGATTGCCGCCATCGAGCGGCGAAACGCGCACGCCCGCGCGCGCCGCGGGCAGATTGGCCGAAGGCAGGATGATGATCCGGCCGGCGACGTCCTCGGCCCGCAGGCTTCGGATCAGCTTGCCGAGCGCAATCTGGCCCTCCCATTCGTCACCGTGGTTACCGGCCATGAGCAGGGCGGTAGGCCCCTCACCGTTCTTGATCACGGCGATAGGAATGGGGATGACGCCATAGGCCGAGCGCGTCACCGACCAGGGCAGCGAGAGCCGGCCGATCTGCTTGCCATCGGCCTCGTAGTCGATTTCCGAATAGAGGGAGGTCTGGTAGACCGACATGATGGTTGCTCCTGAACATGCCGCTCTGAGGTCGGCCTCGCGCCATGGTAGCGGTCCTGCATGGCGCGGCAACGCCTGATGCGAACCGCGATTGCAGGGCTTTGGCGGCTGCTGGCGGCGTGCGCCCTGCTCGTCTGGGGTGCTGCCGCACAGGCAGAGGAATTGCACGCCCTGGCGATGTTCGGCGATGCTGCCTATCCCGACGGTATCACCGCGCCTGTGCCCTGGGTGGTGACCGACGCGCCCGACGGCTGCGCCCTGCGCCTGGGCGAGGTCGGCACCTTCGACACCATGAACCCCTACATCGTGCTGGGCGTGCCGGCGCGCGGCCTGGGCCTGGTCTTCGAAAGCCTGATGGCGCGCAGCCCGGACGAACCCTTCACGCTCTATCCGCTGATTGCGCAAAGCGTCGAGCTTGCCCCGGACCGCTCCAGCATCACCTTCCACATCGACCCGGCCGCCCGCTTCCAGGACGGCAGCCCTGTCACCGCCGGTGACGTGCTCTTCACCTTCGAGAGCCTGCGCGACCATGGCAAGCCGCACACCCGGACCTATTATGCCGCCGTGACGCAGACGACCGTCCTGGACGACCGGACGATCCGCTTCGACCTGGTGCCCGATAACTGGGAGATGCCCCTGATCCTGGGGCTGATGCCGGTGCTGTCGCAGGCTTATTTCGAGCGTGTGGATTTTCTGAAGACCTCCCTGGAGCCCCCGCTTGGCACCGGCCCTTACATCGCCGCCGAGATCGTGCCGGGCAGCCGTGTCGTCTATCGCCGCGACCCCGCTTACTGGGCCCGTGACCTGCCGATCAACGCCGGGCGCAACAACTTCCAGACCATCACCTACCAGTGGTTCCGCGATGCCAATGTCGCCCTGCAATCGTTCAAGGCCGGCGACCTCGACATCCGCTTCGAGGACGATGCGGCACGCTGGGCAACCGGCTACGACGGGCCGGCGCTGGCAGACGGGCGCATTGTCATGGAGGAGATTGCCCACGGTCGCCCCTCCGGCCTGGAGGGTATCGCCTGGAACGAGCGGCGCGCCCCCTTCGACGATGTGCGCGTGCGCGAGGCCCTGGGCCTGGCCTTCGACTTTACCTGGACCAACAGCCACCTGCTGCACGGCCAGTACCGGCGCATCACCAGCCTGTTCGACAATTCGCCTCTGGCCGCGCAAGGTCCGGCGCAGGGCGGCGAGCTTGCCCTGCTCGAACCCTTCCGAGGTCAACTACCGACCGAACTCTTCGGGCATCCCTACCGCTGGCCGCAGACCGACGGCAGCGGGCGCCTGCGCGAAAACCTGAAGCAGGCCGCCGCGCTGCTCGAGGAAGCAGGGTTTCGTGCCGTCGACGGCCGCCTGGTCGATGCCGCAGGCCGGCCCTTCCGCTTTGAGATCCTGCTCGGCAGCCCCGCCTGGGAACGCATCCTGCTGCCCTATGTCGCCAACCTCGAAAAGCTGGGCATCGAGGCGCGCCTGCGCACGGTGGATGCCGCGCAGTTCCAGACCCGCATCGAAACCTTCGATTTCGACGCCCTGGTGTGGCGCTGGGGGGTCTCGCTTTCGCCAGGCAACGAACAGGCGATCTACTGGGGCAGTCCCGCGGCCGGCCAGCAGGGTAGCCGCAACTATGCGGGAATCAGCGATCCGGTGATCGATGCCCTGATCGCCAGGCTGGTGGATGCCCGCAGCCGCGAGGAGCTCGTCGATACGGCACGGGCTCTCGACCGCGTTCTGATGTGGGGCCGCCACGTTCTGCCCTTCTACTTTGCCAGCGATGATGACATCGCACGCTGGACCCGCATCGGCCGACCCGAACAAACCCCGCTCTATGGCCCGGACATCCTGACGTGGTATTGTAACAACAACTGAACAATACGTCGGGGACCCATGACGCGTTTTCGATTGCTGGCGCTCACTGTTTCACTGCTCGCCGCCGGGCTGATGGGCGAACATGCAGCAGCCGGGTCTATGACCCAGGACGTGCAGTTCACGTCTCTCGAGACCTATCCGGGCGCAGCCGGCCAGCCGCCTGGCGAGGTGATGGGGCAACTCACCCTGCCCGCGGGGGAGGGGCCCTTCCCCGTGGTAATGATGCTGCATGGCTGCGCCGGGCTCTATGAGACCCATGCCGAGTGGGCTGAACTGCTCGCCGCCCAGGGTTTCGCCAGCCTGCGCATCGACAGCTTCACACCGCGCGATATCGAGGAGATCTGCACCGACATCCTGCGTCCGATACCGCGCGCTGCCGATGTCAACGGCGCCATCGTCTTTCTCCAGGGCCGCCCCCAGATCGACAGCACGCGCATCGCGGTGATGGGCTGGTCCCATGGCGCGGGCGTGACGCTGCAGATCGCGGCCGAGCCGGGTTCACTGCGCGGCGACCTCAAATCCGCCGTGAAGGGCGCAGTTGCGCTTTATCCGTATTGCTCGCGCACCTCGCAGGCTTACCGCACGCCCTTGCTGGTGCTGGTCGGTGATGCCGATGACTGGACTCCGGCCAGCATCTGCTCCGACATGGTCGCAGCTCTCCCTCCCTCAAGCGCGCCAGTCGAACTTGCGGTCTATCCTGGCGCCACCCATTCTTTCGACTGCCGCGCCTGCGATGGGGAGTACTGGGGCCATCATCTGGTCCACGACGAGGCCGCCCATACCGACGCCATTGCGCGGGTCGAGGCATTCCTCGCCGCAACGCTCGGCACACCCTGAAGCTCATCGGGAGCCCATGCCATGTCGCTTCACCGCTTCGCCTGTCTCACCGCAACCATTGCCCTTGTCGGCCTGGCCCCGGCAATCGCCGCCGAGCCACTGAAGGGCCCCCAGATCGAGAGTACCCTGAGCGGCGCAACGACCAGTGGGGTCAACGCCTTTGGCAACCCCTACACGGTGCACATCCTGGCCGACGGCAGCACCGAGGGGGTCGCCGGCGTCAACGATGAGTACCAGGACAGCGGTACCTGGTGGATCGAGGGCGATACCTATTGCAGGCGCTGGAACACCTGGCTGGAGGGCCAGACGGCCTGTTTCAGCGTCATGATAGAAGGCGGCACGGTGAGCTGGCTCGATGTGGCGACCGGCCAGACGGTTGTCGAGAGCTTCACGCCAGGGCAATAGCACGGCAGCCCCGGTGGCCCGTGGGGGCGGAGCGTGTTAAGCGCTTCGCCCCGTTTCGATCGGACCGATCATGACCGCCCCCGCGCGCACGCCCCTGCGGCCGCCCGCCAACACACTGTCGGAACATATCCGCCGCACACTTGGGCTGGCCGCGCCGGTGATTGTCGCGCGCTGCGGCATGCTCATCATGGTGACCGCCGACACGATCATGACGGGCCACGCGGGCCCTGCCGAGCTGGCCTATCTGGCGATCTCGTTTTCACCACACATCACCATGCTGGTCATCGGCATCGGCCTGCTGACCGGCGTCGTCGTGCTGGTCTCCCAGGCCGATGGAGCGGGGCGACAACGTACCTGCGGCCAGATCTTCTGGATCGGCCTTGCCAACGCGGCAGTGCTGGGCACCTTCTGGGCGCTGGTCATGACCCAGGGCGAATTCATCCTGCACCTGTTCGGTCAGAGCGATGATCTGGCAGAGGGCGGTGGCCGGGCGCTGGGTATGTTCGCCTGGGGCATGCCGGCAATCTACGGCTATGTCGCAACCTCCATGTTCCTGGAGGGCATCGGGCGCACACGGCCCGGCATGTTCGTCATGATCGGCGCCAACGTGGTCAATGTCGGGCTGAACTGGGTTCTGATCTACGGCAACTTCGGCTTCGAGCCGATGGGTGCTGCGGGTGCGGTTCTGGCGACCAGCCTGACCCGCTGGGTCATGCTGATCGCCTTGCTGGGCTATGTCCTGACCATGGCTGACCGGGATACCTACGGCCTGTTTCATCGTATCGAGGGGCCCTGGCGGCTACAGGCACGGTTCCTGCGACTGGGCGCCCCCATGGCGCTGTCCTATTCAGCCGAGACCACCGCCTTCATGGCCATCACCATGATGGCCGGCATCATGGGCGCGGCCGAGGTCGCCGGATTCCAGGCGACCATGAATGTCGTCGCCTTCTGCTTCATGGTGGCGATCGGCATGTCGACGGCGACCTCGGTGCGGGTCGGCAATGCGGTCGGGCGGCGCGACCCGGCGGGCCTGCGGCTGGCCGGCTGGACAGGGGCGGGCCTGATCGTCATCGCGATGATCCTGCTTGCCGGTGCCGTCGCATTCTGGCGTCTGCCCATCGCGGCGATCTACACCAGCGATGCCACGGTGCAGGCGATCATTTTGGCGGGCCTGGCGGTGGTCAGCTTCCTCCTGATCTGCGACGGCCTGCAGGCGGTGTTGGTCGGCGCGCTGCGCGGCGCCGCCGATGTCTGGCCGACCACCCTGATCGGTTTTGTCTCCTTCTGGGTGGTGATGGTGCCGGCGGCCTGGCTGCTGGGGCCGCATCTGGGCGGCGGCGTACCCGGCCTGCTCTGGGGCGAGGCGATCGGCGCGACCGTGGCGGCAATCCTCCTCGCGGTGCGGTTCCAGGTCATCTCGCGACGCCGAATCGCCCCGGTGTGATGGGATGGACAGCAATCGCGTCCAAGACGCAGCCGCACAAGCAAGTCACGATGAAGCGATGCCGGATCTCGTCCTGCCCCAGCACCACTGCGTCGACACCGATCGCCACGATCCGGGCGACCGGGCCTGCTGGTGGCGCGCCCGGCGTCACCACGGTCTCGATGGCTTGACCGCCAGTTTCCGCCGCCACCGCTACGCGCCCCACAGCCACGATACCTATGTCGTGGGCGTCATCGTCTCGGGCTGCGAGGTCTACAACCTGCGCGGCGAACGCCGCGTGGCGGCCGCAGGCTCGCTCAACCTGATCGACCCCGGCGAGGTCCACGACGGCGCACCGCTGGAGGATGGCTTCTCCTATCGCATGACCTATCCCGCACCGGCCCTGCTCGCCGATCTGGCCAACGAAGCCGGTCTGGGACACACCGCTCCCCACTTTCCCGAGCCGGTCGTCGACGACCCCCTCGCTGCCGCTGCCCTGCTGCGCGCGCACCGCATCCTGGAGGGCGGTGGCGATCCCCTGGCGGGCGACGAAGCCCTGCTCCAGGCCATGACGCTGATCCTGCGGCGCCATGGCGATTTCCGCATCGGCGACACCCGTCCGCCCGCACGCTCGGAAGCGGCGGTGGCGCGCGTACGCGACTATCTCGAAACCTGCTTCGATACCGCGCCGGAACTGGCCGAACTCGCGGCCATCGCCGGCCTTTCACGCCATCATCTGCTGCGCCTGTTCAAGCGCGAGACCGGACTCACACCCCACGCCTATCTCACCGACTGCCGCGTGCGCGCTGCCCGCCGCCTGCTGGCCGAAGGCCGGACCCCAACCGAGGTCGCGCTGGCCTGCGGCTTCTACGACCAGAGCCACCTCAACCGGGCCTTCAAGCAGCGCACCGGCAGCGCGCCGGGCGCCTATCGAGCGGCCTGAGCAATCCCGTCCAAGACCGTGCCCGGGCGGTGGCGCAGTCTGGGCCATGACCACCCTTGAGACCTCACCCTGGCGGCAGGCGGCGGCCGGCGCCCTGACCATCGCGCCGGCAGCCGTTGCGGTCGTGCCGTTCGGCCTGATCCTGGGCGCCAACGCTGCAGAGAAGGGCCTTTCGGCGTTCGAGACGGCGACGATGAGCGCCACCGTCTTTGCCGGCAGCGCCCAGTTCCTGGCGATCGACCTGTGGACGAGCCCGGCGGCGTGGGCCGCCCTGGCCTTTGCCACCCTGCTGATCAACCTGCGTCATGTGCTGATGGGCGCATCGCTTGCCCGGCGCCTGGGCCGTTTCGGACCCGGCACCCGCTGGCTCGCGGTTTTCCTGATGGCCGACGAGATCTGGGCGGTGGCCGAGCACCGGGCCCTGCAGCAACCCCTGACGCCCGCCTTCTACCTGGGCGCGGCACTGCCGCTTTATGCCAACTGGGTGGTCACGACCACGGCCGGCGCCATGCTGGGAGGGCTGATCGAGGATCCGGCAGCCTGGGGCTTCGACTTTGCCTTCACCGCCGTCTTCATCGGCCTGGTGGCGGGCTTCTGGCGCGGCCGCACGACCCTGGTGGTCGCCTGCGCCAGCGCCGCGGGCGCCATCCTTGCCCACAAGTTTCTGCCCGGCGCCTGGTACGTCGTCATCGGCGCGGGTTGCGGGGTCACGGTCGCGGCCCTTTTGCCGCAGCGGGCACCCGGACCGTGACGCCCGAACTTGCCACCTGGGCGGCCATTGCGGCCATGGCCGCGGTGACCTTTGCGACGCGGGCGGCCGGTCTTCTGCTGGCCCATCGCATCCCCCAGCAAGGCCGCACGCGAGCGGCGCTCGATGCCCTGCCCGCCGCGGTGCTGATCGCGGTCATCGCGCCTGCGGCCACCGCCGGTCCGGCCGAGATCGCCGCCATGGTGCTGACGGTCCTGGCGGCAAGCCGCCTGCCGCTGCTCGCCGTGGTCGCCGTCGGCGTCGTCTCGGTCACCGTGCTGCGCCGATTCCTGGGCTGATGGCAGCCGTGCGGTCACGATTCCGCGCGTCATCGTATCGTCACGAGCACGTCACGATGGCGTTGCCGGAGACCTTCACGCTCTGCTCCATGCTCAAGCTTGCCGAACCTCCCGCACCGATCCGTACCACGCCCATGGCCCCCCGCGAGCGCATTGCCGCTTCCCGCGCCGTGCTTTGCGACCTTGACGGCTGCCTGGCCGAAAGCAACGTCGCACTGCCCGGAGCCGCAGCCCTGGCCAATGCCCTCGGCGAACGGCTCTACATCGTTTCCAACAACTCGACCCACGATCCGCTCGGGCTTTCCCAGGAGCTGGCGCTCGACGGACTGCATGTACCGCCGCACCGCATCGTGCTGGCCGGGATCGTCGCGGTCGAGAGCATCGCCCGGCGGAGGCCCGGTGCGCGGATTCTCATTGCCGGCAGCCCGGTGCTGCGCGCCCGCGCCCGCATGCTGGGGCTGACGCTGGCCAGCCGGGAGGTCGATGTCGTGCTGCTGGCCCGCGATACCGGGTTCGATTACTGCCGGCTCGAGGCCATCGTGCGCGAGCTCTCGGCAGGTGCCGAGCTGTTCGCCAGCAATTCCGACGTCAGCCATCCCGGCCGCAACGGCCGTCTTGTCCCCGAGACAGGATGCCTGCTGGCGGCGGTCCGCGCCTGCATGCCCGAAACGCCCTGCACGGTGATCGGCAAACCCAAACCCGCGCTCTACGAGGAGGCGCTGCGTCGCGCCGGTTGCTCGGCCAGCGAAGCGATCATGATCGGCGACAACCCGGCAACAGACATCTCCGGCGCCCTGCTGCTGGGCATGGACGCCATCCTGGTGGGACGCCATCCTCTCGCCGAGGTCGCCGGGCCCTGCGAACTGGTTGCCTGACACCGTCTGCCTGTCTGACCGGGCTCCGATCAGGGCGCCAGCAGGTCGAACTCGATGCCGCCGCAGACGACGCCGTTGATCTGGATGTCGATGCGGTGGCGGCCGGGATAGTGTCGGCGGGTGGTGCGTTCCTCGAAGGAGCGCCGCGTGGCGACAGGCAGAACGTCGCCCGGCGCCAGTTCCACCACCCGCAGCTTGAAGACCTTGGGCGCCGTGGCGCCGTTCGCCTTGACGAAGTGCACGACGTAGTCGATGGCCAGGCGCTGCGGGACGTTGCCGAACGAGGCCAGGGAGAACGACAGGTTCGCCACGCCCTGCCAGGGCACCGGCCGGGGCGTCACCGCAAGCGCGCGCAGGTCGACCGCCGGTTTCTCGCCAAAGCCGTGCAGCGCCAGGGCGCGGGGATGCCCCGCCTTGATCAGACTGCGGCAGGCGTGCCGCACGATCCAGGCCGTGGCCGGGTCGCTGCGGTCCCAGGCTGAAACCAGATCGAGCATCCGCTCGGGATGATCCTTGCCGATGTCGTTGAGATGGTTGGCGACCGAAGTCCGCACATAGAGTTCGGGATCGGCCTTCAGACGCTCCAGGATGGGAATCGCCGGGCCGGGATCGGCGACAAGCCGGGTCAGGCGGAAGGACCAGGGCAGGCGCGGCCTGCTGCCTTCACTGGCCAGCCGGCGCACATGATGGTCATCGTCCTCGGCCCAGCCACGCATCACGGCCAGGGTCGCCTCGAAGTCGTCTTTCAGGAAATGACGCACGGCGAATTCGGCCGAGCCGTGCCGAGTCATGACGCGCAGCGCTTCCAGCGAGCGCGCGGCATCGTGGCGCCCGCAGAGCGCGACAAAGGCGGGACCGAGCAGCGCCCTGAAGTGACCGCTGTAGCGTGGCGTGACGGCAAGGACGATCGCAAGCGCCCGTTCGTAGTCAGGCGGCAGGTGGCGGGCAAGCAGAGCGGCCGCCCGCTCCAGCCGCGCCATCAGGGCAAGCGCCTCCAGGCCGTCGCGGGCCTCCGCAAGGAAACGCTGCTCGGGAAAGGGCTTATGCTGTTCCCTTACCGCACCGGCGAGGTCGGCGAAGAACGCGCCGTCGAACCAGTCTTTCAGTTCTTCGGCCATGGCTCAGGCTCCGGTCACGGGGTGGCGGTAGTAGGCCCAGAGCAGCCGTGCCGCGACCGAACGCCACGGCCGCCAGGGCTCTGCCATCACCATCAGCGCCCGTTCCGAGGGGCGGGGAGCGATGGCAAAGGCGCGGCCGGCCGCGGTCTGCAGAGCGACATCGCCCGCCGGCCAGGCATCGGCGCGCGCCAGGCAGGACAGCAGATAGATCTCGGCGGTCCACGGGCCGATGCCCGGCAGGGCGATCAGAGCGTGCCTGGCCTGCTCGTCGTCCAGGCGCGGCAGGGTGTCGAACAGGCCAGCATCCGCGGCCGCCGCAAGACCGTGGAAGGCGCGCGCCTTGGCCATGGTCAGGCCCAGTTCGCGCAGCTGCTCGGGTGTCACCGCAAGGACGCTGGCACCGTCGTGTGGATCGAAGCTTTGCTCCAGGCGCGCCCAGATCGCCGCCGCGGCCTTCAGCGAGATCGACTGTTCGGTGACCACGCGAAGGGTGGTGGCCAGCCCCGGGCGGGAGAGCCGCAGGGGTGGATCGCCTACTGCATCGTGGAGCGCGGCAAAAACCGGCTCGATGGCGCAGAGCGCGTCGACACCCTCGCGCAGCGCGGCCCGCGTGCGTAGTGTCTGGGGCCTTGCCATGGCTTTTCCGTTCCCGTTGCGCTGGGCCGCAGGATGCCCACAATGCGCCCCCAACGCGAGCCTTCGCACAAGGGGAAGAAACATCATGGGCAATCAGCAAACGGTTCCGGCGCGCAGCGGCAAGGCCGCGCACGTCAAGAAGGGCCAGCACATCAAGATCATCAACACCCACGGCGAGCAGGTGGTCGATACCTGGGCCTTCGTCGACGGCGATACGTCCGAGTTCATGTCGATGGAGGCGACCCGCGCCTTCAACCTGCGCATGATCCCCAAGGTGGGCGACGCCATGCTGACCAACCGCCGCCGCCCCATCCTGACCCTGGTGGAGGACACCTCGCCCGGCGTTCACGACACGATCATCGCGGCCTGCGACCGCTGGCGCTACGGCCTGCTGGGCGTCGAGGGTTACCACGACAACTGCGCCGACAACCTGACCCACGGCCTCACCGAACTGGGCATGAAGGAGACGCACACGCCGCCTCCCTTCAACCTGTTCATGAACATTCCCTGGACATCGGAGGGCGACCTCTCCTTCGATCCGCCCGCGACCAAGCCCGGCGACTATGTCGTGTTCCGTGCCGAGATCGACTGCGTGGTCGCCATGTCGGCCTGCCCGCAGGACATCCTGCCAATCAACGGCAAGGGCGTGAAACCGACCGAGGCACACTTCGAGGTCTACTGACGACACCGGGCGTGGACCTTCCCCTCGCCGATCCGCTCTTCCTTGGCCTTGCCGTCGCTTCGCTGATCGTCACAGGCATCTCCAAGGGCGGCTTCGGCGGCGGGCTCGGCATCCTGGCCGTGCCGCTGATGGCGCTGACGCTGTCGCCGGTAGAGGCCGCGGCCATCGTGGCGCCCCTGCTCTGCGCCATGGATCTGGTCGGCCTGCGCGCGTACTGGGGCAAATGGGATACCCGCCTGCTCGCCTGGATGGTCCCCGGCGCCTTTGCCGGCATGGCTGCGGCGGCCTTCACCTTCGACATGATCACGGTCGAGGGCATGCGCCTGCTGCTGGGGCTGATCGCGCTGCTCTTCGGCCTGCACTACTGGGTGCAGCCGATGATCGGACGGCTTTCGCCCGTGATGCGGCCGTGGATGGGGCCCTTCGCGGGCGCGCTTTCGGGCTTCACCAGCTTCGTCGCCCATGCCGGTGGGCCGCCGGTGCAGGTCTTCCTGCTCGGCCTGCGCCTGGACAAGACCCGTTATGTGGCGACCACCGTCGGTTTCTTCACCGTCATCAACTACATCAAGCTCGCCCCCTACACCGCCATGGGCTTCTTCACCCGCGAGACGCTGATCACCTCGGCAGTGCTCGCACCGCTGGCGGTGCTGGGCATGTGGTGCGGCGTGAGGCTGCACGGACGCATTCCGCAGCTTCTGTTTTACCGCCTATGTTACGCCATGCTCGTGCTGGTCGGCCTGAAACTCACCGCCGACGGCCTGGGCTGGTAAAACGGCCTCAACGACAAAGCCCCCGGAGGTTTCCCCCCGGGGGCTTTGCAACGTGCTTGCTACAGCGGGCCTTATTCGGCGGCGACCGCAGCGGCGGCCTTCTCCTTGGGCTGGAAGATGCAGAAGATCTTCCGCACCGTGCCCTTGCTGTCCCACTGGTAGCTCATGCCCTTGGGCACCATGAAGGTGTCGCCGGCCTTGAAGGTGGAGGCGATGCCGTCGGCATTGGTGATCGTCACCTCGCCTTCCAGGATGTGCATAAGCTCGTTGCGCACGAAGGGCAGCGGCTTGGTGTGCATCTCCGTGGTGTCCCAGATGCCGACCGAAAACTGGCCGGTGGGATCGCCGTAATAGACCTTCACATGCTGGGTCGGCACCTCGCCGATGTAGCGCGAGGTGTCCTGCTCGCCGACCGCCGGAATCTTCTCGGCGGGATCGGGGCGGCGTACGGTCAGCGTGTCCATCTCGCCGGCCTCGACATCGGCATCGTCGAGAATGACGTAGAACTTGCGCATATATTCAGTCTGCTTCCAGGTGACCGGGGCGCCCTTGGGGATGACGAAGCTCTCGCCGGCCTTGATCGTCCATTCCGTGCCGTTCTCGTGGATGATCGTGACGGAACCCTCGAGCACCAGCATGAACTCGTTGACGCTGTAGGGCTCGCACTTGCCTGTCATGGGCGTGCAGTCCCAGACGCCGGCGGTCAGGGTGCCGGTATCGTCGGTGAAATAGTTGTGGCCGCGCTGGACCGGGGTGCCCGAAACCAGGGCGGAAGCGGGGATTTCCTCCCAGGTCTCCAGGCCCTTGCCTGCGGGACCGTCGACTTCAAACGCGATGGGCTTGAGATCGGCCATGGGGTGTTCTCCTTATTCGGCTGCATCGGCGACCGCGGCGGCCGCCTTGGGCTGGAAGATAACATAGTACTTGCGGACGTATTCTGTGCTGGTCCACGAGAAGACCGCGCCCTTGGGGGCAAAGAAGCTCTCGCCCGCCTTGAAGGTCTGCGCCTTGCCGTTGCCGTCCGTGATGGTGACCGCACCCTCCAGGATCATCATCAGCTCGTGGCGAGGGAACGGCATGGTCTTGCGGAACATCGGGGTGGTGTCCCAGACGCCGGCGACAAGCTGGCCCGTGGGCTCGCTGAAATAGTTGTGGCTGTGCTGGGTCGGCACGCCGCCCTCGTAGAGGCTGGTGTCAGCGATGGCGGCCTTCTCCATGCCCTTCGCCGCTGGGCCGTGGGGCTCCATGCGGACGGCGCGCAGCTTCTCGGGCTCGGCGGCCGCTGCACCCGATGCGTCGTTGAAGATGACGAAATACTTCAACACGTCCTCGGACTGGTTCCAGCTCAGCGGCGTGCCCTTGTGAACGATGAAGCTGTCACCGGCCTTGAAGGTTTCCGAGGTGCCGTCGGCATAGTCGAAGGTGACCGAGCCCTGCAGAAGGTGCATGAATTCGTTGACCTTGTAGGGGCCCGACTTGATCGTCATCGGCGTGCAGTGCCAGACGCCGGCGGTGAGGCCGTTGTCCTCGTCCTGCAGGTAATAGTGACCGTGGGCCACGGGTTCGCCCTTGATCAGGCGGTCGGCAGGGGCGGAAGGCCAGCGGTCGAGCTTGACGCCGGCATCGAAGGCAATGACCTGAAGGTCGCTCATGGCGAAGCTCCTCGTTGCAAATGGGCCCGGGAGTATGCACCAGCCGGGCTTGTCGCAACAGATGACAAGAGCGGCGATTTCAGCTTCCGTGGCGATCCTTCCACCGGGGTCCGCCATGATTGTTGCCACCGCCACGCTGAGCGCCATGCCATGAGCTACGGGCGCGCCTTTGCGCTGGTGATGGTTGCGGCCCTGCTCAGCGCCAGCAACGGCGTTTTCGTGCGCTGGATGGGCGAGATCGGCGACTGGCAGCTTGTCTTCTGGCGTCATGCGGTGGCGGGCAGCGCCATGCTTGCCGTGCTGGCGGTCTGGTACCGGGGCCGCCTGCCCGCAACAGTGGCCCGCATGGGCCGCATCGGCGCACTGGGCTGCGTCTTCTTTGCCGCCAGCGGTATTCTCTTCATGGTCGCGCTGCGCAATGCGCCGGTCGCCGACGTGGTCGCCGTGTTGGGCGCTGTGCCGCCGCTGACCGCACTGATCGCCCTCATCGCGCTCAAGGAGCGGGTGCTGCCGGTGACCTGGGCCGCGATGGCCGGGGCCATGATCGGCATCGCCACCATGGTCGGAGGCAGCATCGGCGGCGGCAACCTGGCTGGCGTCCTTCTGGCGCTGGCCAACGCGCTGGTCGTGGCGGGTTTTGCCGTGGTTCTGCGCTGGGGTCGCGCGATCGACATGCTGCCGATGATCGCGCTGGGCGCGTTGGCGGCGGCGGCGGCGAGCGCTCCCCTCGCCTTTCCCTCCGAGCTCCCCGATGGCGGCCAGATAGCCCTGCTCGCCCTATGGTGCGCCGTGGTGACACCGCTCTACTACAGCTTCTTCGTCATCAGTTCGCGGCGTCTGCCTGGCGGAGAGCTGATGCTGTCCCTGCCGGTTGAGGTGATTGCGGCGACCCTGCTGGCCTGGCTGCTGCTGGGAGAACTGCCCGGTACCGCCTCTATGGTGGGTGGCGGCATCGTGCTCGCCTCGGTGACCGGCCTGGCGCTGGTCCGGCTGCGCCGCTGAAGCCGGGCTCAGGCCGCGCTGTCGAAGGTCTCCACGGCATCGGCCTCGATCCTTGCGAAGTCCATGAGGAGTCCCAGACCGGGACCCTCGGGCGCAGCCACACGCCCCTCCGGGTCGATCTTCAGGGGCGATGCAACGCCGTAGTCCAGCGGGCGCAGCGGATCGTGATGCTCGAACCAGGTGCAGCCCGGCACGCCGAGCATCAGGTGCAGGTTCGCCGCCTGCGCCGGAGGATGGCCGACCGATTGCAGCTCCACGCCGACGTCCAGGGCATCGGCCAGCGCCATGGCGCGCAACAGGCCGGTAATGCCGCCGCCGCTACAGGCATCTGCCCTCAGGCGCGACCAGGCGCCGCCCTGCAGGCCTTCCAGCCAGGCTGCGGATCCAACCAGGGTGTCGCCCGCCGGCAGGATATCGACGGTCACGGCCCTGTTGAGCTCCAGATAGGCCGCCAGATCGCTGTCAGGCAGCGGCGCTTCCATCCAGGCAAAGCCCAGTTCGCTCAAACGGCGGCCCAGACACAGAGCGTCCTCGAAGCTGTAGCGCTGCTCCAGGTCGACCATGAATTGCAGTTCGCCATCGCCAAATGCCGCATCAAGCGTGGCGACAAGCTCCAGATCGAAAGCGGGGTCGCTGCCCATCTGCAGCTTGACGCCACGATAGCCCATGGCCGCCACCCGCCGCACCGAATCCAGCGCTTCTTCAAGCGAACCGGGCTCGGAAAGGGAGGCGTAAGCCGGCAGCCGTTCCCGGAAGCCGCCCAGCATCTGCCA
>CALGGB010000237.1 GCA_937880925.1 uncultured Rhodospirillaceae bacterium
TGGTGGCCGATGCCGCGACTGGCGCCGGTGATGACCACGGTGCGCATGCTCTCGGTCGTCATTGGGGCTCCCATCGGTAGGCGATATCGGCCTCCTGCTCCTGTTCGCTGAAGCCGCGGCCGGTTTCGACCAGGCCGCGCTTCTCGTAGAAGGCGCGGGCGACAAGGTTCTTCTGGAAGGTATAAAGCCGGAAGCCTTCGGGCCGAAGCTTCTTGATGTCGTCAAGCAGCAGGCCGCCCACGCCCCGGCCCTGCCAGGCGGGCAGGACGAAGAGCTGATCGAGCAGATCCCCCTCCAGGCAGGCAAAGCCGACCGGAGCGGTCCCGGCCTCCGCGACCCTCACGGCATCCCAGGTCTCCAGGGTGTCCGCGATGAAGTCCGCGAAGCTGTCGTCGTTGTGGGTCCAGGCCATGAACGTGTAGGCCTGCCGTGTCGCGCTGCGCAGAATCTCGGCGACCGCCGCGAGATCGCCTGGGCGATAGCCACGTACCGTGATCGCGCCGCTCATGCCTGCTTGCGGCCCAGCACGGCGTCCACGTCGATGGTGTCGATCTGTTCGGGATTGAGGAAACGCTTGGCGTAGTCGAGATAGACCCCGGATTCGATGAACAGGTCGAAGAGATCGGGATCGATGTGGTTGTCCTTCTTCATGAAGGTCATGATGCGCACCGACTCCGAAAGGGTCTTGGGCTGCTTGTAGGGCCGGTCGGCGGCCGTGAGGGCCTCGAATATGTCGGCGATCGCCATGATGCGTGCCGGGATGGACATCTGGTCGCGCGTCAGGCCGCGCGGATAGCCGGTGCCGTCCATCTTTTCATGATGCAGCCCGGCAAATTCCGGCACCCGGCGCAGCGACTTGGGGAAGGGAAGCTGCTCGAGCATCTCGATGGTGATCTCCATGTGATCGGTGATCACCTTGCGCTCCTCGGGCGTCAGCGTGCCGCGGTCGATGCACAGGTTGTGGACTTCCTCCTCTGAAAGCAGCGGGGTTGCCCGCCCGCCGGCATCGCGCCATGTGCGGGCGGCAATCTTCTTCACGCGCTCCTTTTTCTCGGGCGCCATGAACTCACCGCCGATGTTGGCAAGCTGAAGGAAGGCGAGGTCGTCGTCGAGTTCGGCGACATGGTCGCGCCAGGACTTTTCCAGTGCCGTGCGGTCCGCACCGTCTTCCATGGCAGCGCGCAGAAACGCGATCTCGGCATCGCGCTTGGCGGCGGCAAAGCGGGTCTCGACCTCGGTGATGCGGTCGTGGATGGTTTCCAGCTTGGTCGCCTTGTCCATGACATGCTCGGGCGTGGTCACCTTGCCGATGTCATGGAGCCAGCCCGCGACATGGAGGGCGAACTTCTGCTCCTCGTTGAGGTCGAAGGTGCGCAGGGGCCCCTGGGCCGCCTTGCAGGCTGCTTCGGCGAGCATTTCGGTCAGGGCCGGCACCCGTGTGCAGTGACCGCCGGTATAGGGCGACTTGCGGTCGATGGCGTCGGCCATGACGCGCATCAGGGATTCGAACAGGCTGCGCTGGGCCTCCAGCAGCAATCCGTTGTCGAGCGAAACCGCCGCCTGGGAGGCCAGCGCCTCCACATCCTGCTGCAGGGTCGGATCGAAGGGCACGACATCGCCCGCATCATTGTGTGCGTTGATGAGCTGAAGCACACCGATCACTTCGTCCTTGCGGTCCTTGAGCGGCACCGTGAGGAAGGAGGTGGAGCGGTAGCCGTTCATTTCGTCGAAGCGCCGTGTGCCGGAAAAGTCAAAGCCCTCGGCATCATAGGCATCGGCGATGTTCACCGTGGTCCCGGTCAGGGCAGCATAACTGGCGACGTTCTTGCGGTTGGGCTCGCCGGTCTCGGGGTCATAGAGCGCCAGGCGGGGCAGGGTGATCTCCTTGCCGGAACTGCCCCCCATGGCGATGCCCAGGGTATCGTTGCGCAGGATGGCGAAGCGCAGCATCTCGCGGGCCCGCCGGCGGTCAATGCCGCTGCGGCGGTCGGTGCCGCTCCGGCGTTCGGCCACCCCGGGTGGTGGCCCGGACTTCAGTCTGCGGCGATCGCCCAGGCGCCGGTCGCCGCCGGTGCGCCTGTCGATGCGCTTGCCTTCGACCATCACGGTCTGACCCGTTTCCTCGACCTTGAGGTAGATCGTGCCGCCGTCGGCGCGGGTCAGCATCTTGGCCTCCAGCATGATCATCTCGATCAGCGTATCGAGATTTTTCTCGCCGGTGAGCGCAACACCGATCTCGTTCATCCGGCGCATGCGCTGCCGGCTGTCGCGCAGTTCCCGTTCCCGGCTGTAAAGGTCGGTGATGTCGGTGTAGGCCGCGACCAGACCATGGTCGCAGGCCGAAACTCTGACACGCAGCACCTGGCCGTCGCTGAGCGCTTGGTCGAAACTGTTGCCGCTGCTGTGTGCGGCCATCACACGGCGATGCCAGACCTGCGGTTCCTCGCCGCCAAGGTCGATCACACCGCCTTCAAGCAGGCCATGCAGGATGTTCGAAAGTGAAACGCCAACTGCCAGGGAAGTGCCATGGTCGGCAAAGAGATCAGCGGCCGGCAGGTTCCAGGCGGCGATGGATTTTGCGTGGTCGAACAGCACCACTGCGCTGGGGAGATGGTCGAACGCCGAAGAAATCAGCGGCCCGGCATCTCCGCGGGAAACCCTCCTCCCGAGCTGGCTGACTGAATCGCTTGGCACGAACCGCTATCCCGCTGCATCGGCGCTGGGCGCCGCGGGCCGAATTCCCGACCGTGCCAAATCGTATCGCTTGTCCCGAAGCGGGACAAGCGGAGCCTTGTCAGGAAGTGATCGCTGTCAGTGGGTGAAAAGTACGGGCAAGTCTGCGTGATTGAGCATGAAGCGTGTCGCCCCGCCCAGGATGAGCTGGCGCAGCTTGCCCTGGCTGAACGCCCCCATGACGATGAAGGCCGCCTTTTCCTGATGGGCGATCTTCAGGAGGGCATCGCCGATATTGGTCCAGTTGCTCGGCAGATTGTGGACATGGCAGTGGATGCCATGGAGCGCCAGATAGGCAGCCAGCGATTCGGGGCCGGGCCCGCGCATCGAGCCTTCCTCCGGCGCCATGATGGCGACCTCCTTTGCCTGCATCAACAGAGGCATCGCCCGGTGTACGGCGCGTGCCGCCTCGGCGCTGCCGTTCCAGGCGATGGCGGCATTGCCCGACAGGTCCGTGATCGAGCCCGAGGGCACCAGCAGCAGCCCGCTGCCCGATTCCATCAGCACCGACTCGGCCACGACCTCTTCCTTGGCGTCCCCATCGGCGGTGGGCCGTGCGGCAATCACCAGGTCACACATGCGGCCGCGCTCGGCGATGACCTCGTCCTCGCGCCCCTCGTCGACGCGGAAGGTGACAGAAAGCTCGCCCGCCACCGGGTGGCTGGTGATCGGCACTTCGTGCCGGCCGGCCACGGCATGGAGGTCGTCCTCGGCGCGGTGCGCGCGCCGGTCAATGTCCTGCTCGGCGGTGGCGATGATCTCCTCGATCACGGCGCCGGTCATGCCCTCGGTCATGAAGGCCACGGCATCGCGCGGATTGCGGCGCACGTTGATGGCCTCGACATGGGCGTTGTAGCGTTTGGCGAGCAGGAATGCGGTCTCGAGGGCGGCGCGTCCCTCTGCCGTGCCGCTGGCTGCAACCAGAATTTTGGCGATGGTCATGTCGGTCTCCCCAGGGTGCACTGCTTTTTTGCAATGTTACGCAGCTTGGGCGCTCTGTGCCATGAAACGCTTCAGACGAGACTGCGGGCGCGCACGGCCACGGATTCCACATCGCTGCCGCTTTCCAGGCGCGGCCAGTCGATCGCATCGGTGACCTGGCTGGCCTGAAAGGCGACCACGGCGGAATCGGCGTCTGATGCATCGCCGCTGCGTGCGTTGACCCGCTGCGTCATGATGTGGCGGGGGGCTTCCAGCCACAGTCCGTCAAAGCGCAGCCCCCTGTGTGCCGCGACCTCGGCGATGGCTTCCCGTTGCGTGGCGCGCAGATAAACGGCATCGGCAATGGCGCATAACCCGGCATCCAGCACGGCTCCGGCCATCCCCTCGACCTTGCGATAGACCGCCCTGTTGCTCTCCGGGCCATAAGCCTCCTTGCCCAGGCGTTCCTCGAAGGCGACGCCGGCAAGCTGCTTGCGCAACACGTCGCTGCGCACCACCAGCGCGCCGGGTATGGCGCTTCGTTCGGGCGCCAGGGCCATCGCCAGCGTCGTCTTGCCGGTTCCCGAGAGACCGCCCAGGGCAAGCAGGGCGGGGGGCTGCCGGATCAGGGCCTGCAGGGCAAGCTGCAGATAGGCTTGGGCCTCCCCGCGCCGCTGTGCCGCGTCTTCGCCGTTCTCCTGTACTTGCTGCGCCCAGAAGGAGGTCTTTGCGCGCACCGCGGCGCGGCAGGACAGGAAGAGTGGCAACAGCGGCAGGCCCTGCCAGTCTCCGGTGCGCCAGAGATAACGGTTGATCACCCGGTTGGCGTGGCCGTGCAGGCCGCGCGCCCAGAGATCCATGACCAGGAAGGCCAGGTCGTAGAGTAGATCGCAGCAGGCGATGCGGTCATTGAACTCGATGGCGTCGAACAGGGTCGGCTGGTCCTCGAAGATACAGATGTTGCCGAGATGCAGATCGCCATGGCAGCGCCGGGTGTGGCCGCTCTTGCGGCGCTGCTCCATCAGGCCGCCGTGGTCGGCAAGGGCCGCCCGGCTGGCCTCGGCCAGGGCCGCGACCATCTCGCGATCGGCTTCGCTGGCCTGTTCCAGGGCCTCGATGTTGCCCTCGACCACCCAGCGCATGTCATCGATGCCGCCATGGTCGGGGGCTGCCTCGGCCTTGCCATGGAAACGAGCGACGACATCGGCGGTACGGTCGATGAGCGCCGTGGTCAGGAGGTCTTTGCGGGCCAGCTCGCTGAACAGGCTGTCGTCATCGAAGCGGCGCATCACGACGACCCAGTCGACCGCCTCGCCGGCCCCGTCCAGGGCAAGCCCGCCGCTTCTTTCGCGGGTCACCGGCAGGACCGCCAGGTAGAGGCCGGGTGCGGTTCGCCGGTTGATCGCCAGTTCCTTTTCGCAGGCAAGACGGCGCCGTTCCGGGCTGGCGTAGTCCAGCAGGTCGTTGGAAACGGCACGCTTGAGCTTCAGCACGCGGTTCCCCGCCAGGGTCACCACCGAAAAATGGGTATCGATACGCTGCACCGGGCCTTCGCCGTCGAAGGCGGCGGCAGAGGACAGGAAAGCGATGGTTTCGTCCTGGTCGGAGGCGGTCACGTCAGGTTGCGGGCTGTACCGGGCTGTGCGGTTCCTCATGGCCCAGCGGGTCCTGGTGAATGATGACCTCCGCACCCGGGAACTCGTTCATGATCAGCAGCTCGACCTCATCGGAAATCTGGTGCGCGCGCACCAGAGAGAGATGGGGGTCAAGCACCAGATGCAACTGGATGAAGGGCTGGATGCCCGAGCTGCGGGTGCGCAGGTCGTGCAGGCCACGGGTTTCGGGGTGGCTCCACACGATGTTCTTGATGCGCTCGCGCACGTCGTCGGGAAACTCGTGGTCCATCAGCAGATTGTAGGAACGCAGGCCGACCTTCCAGGAACTCCAGGCGATGTAGCCCGAGATCGCCAGGGCGACCACGGCATCGAACCACCACAGGCCGAACTCTCCGGCGGCGACCAGTGCGGCAATGACACTGAGGTTGAGCAGGATGTCCATGCGGTAGTGGATCGCGTCGGCACCGATCGCGGTGGAGCCGGTCAGGCGCACGACGTGGCTCTGGAAGGCAACCAGAACCAGGGTCAGGACCAGGGAGAGCACCATCACAGCGATGCCGATATTGCTGTTCTCGATCGGCTCGCCGCTGCCCAGGCGATGCATGGCCTCGATGGCGATGAAGACACCCGAGCCCGCGATGAAAGCAGCCTGGGCAAGGCCCGCAAGGGGCTCGGCCTTGCCGTGGCCGAACCGGTGTTCGCGGTCGGCCGGCTGCAGGGCGTGGCGCACCGCCAGCAGGTTGATGATCGAGGCGAAGGCGTCGAGCAGCGAATCGACGAGGGAGGAGAGCAGGCTGACCGAACCCGTCATCATCGCCGCCACAATCTTGGCCACGATCAGCAGGCAGGCCACCGACACCGATGCGACCGTCGCCAGGCGCATCAGCCGGGCGCCGTGACCGTCAATCGTACCGACCGTCGTCGTCTTTATATCGTCGTGCGAGACCATGGCGGTATCTTTAGGGGAACAGGCGCTCTGTCGTCCACGCCGCATCATCGGAAACGCGGGTGAAGACGATGCGTTCATGCAGGCGGAAGGGTTTTTCCGTCCAGAACTCGATCAGGTGCGGCACGATGCGAAAGCCCGACCAGTAAGGCGGGCGCGGCACCTCGCCCACGGCATAACGGGCGGCATACTTGGCGACGTTCTTCTCAAGATCGAAGCGCGTCGCCATGGGGCGCGACTGCTGGCTTGCCCAGGCGCCGATCCGGCTGTCGCGGTGGCGGCTGGCGTAATAGGCGTCGGCCTCCTCGGCGCTGACCTGCTCGACCCGGCCCTGGACCCGTACCTGGCGCCCCAGGGGCATCCAGTGGAAGGTCATGGCGGCCTTCGGGTTGGCCAGGATCTCCCGGCCCTTGCGGCTTTCGTAGTTGGTATAGAAGACAAAGCCGTCCGGTCCGTGGCTCTTGAGCAGGACCATGCGCAGGGAGGGCTGGCCGTCGGTATCGGCGGTCGCCACCGCCACCGCGGTCGGCTCCTTGATGCCGCAGTTCTGCGCCTCGCCGAACCATTCGGCAAAAACCTCGAAGGGGTCGCGCTCTTCCAGCCGCGTCATGCAGGTTCTCCACACAAAAAATGCAACGGGTGTCACACCGAAGACGTTTGTCCGGTTACCGACTGTAACCATCTAGCATATGGCATGGCGGCAAGGGGTCTGCCATGTTCTGGCCGGAATCCAAGCCTATTCCAATTCGAAGCGGTTTCTGCCGTTTCACCGTCGCGACAACCATAGGTGACGCCCATGACGAAACTGAAAATCATCGCTCTGGCTCTTGCCGCAGCCCTTAGCCTGACTGCCTGCGAAGGTGCAGGCGGCAAGGAAACTGCGGGCACGCTTCTCGGCGGTGCCGGCGGCGCCCTGCTGGGCTCCCAGGTCGGCGGCGGCAGCGGCCAGATTCTGGCCGCGGTGGCCGGCGGCCTTGCCGGTGCCTTCCTCGGCAACCAGATCGGCCAGTCTCTCGACAAGGCCGACCAGGCCTATGCCGAGCAGGCCAGCCAGCAGGCGCAGAACGCCCCGATCGGCCAGACGATCAACTGGAACAACCCGGAGTCGGGCAATTCCGGCACGATCACGCCCACCCGTGACGGCAATGACGCCTCCGGCGCCTATTGCCGTGAGTATCAGACCACGGTCACCGTGGGTGGCGAGGTGCAGAAGGCCTATGGCACCGCCTGCGAGCAGCCCGATGGTTCCTGGAAGGTCGTGAACTGAGGGCCTGCCATACCTACATAAGGGGCGGTGCCGGTTGACCGGCACCGCCCTTTTTTGTGTCATGAAGCCAGGTCGTGAGGGGAATCCAAGTGCGCGATCCCTATGAAACCCTCGGTGTCGCCCGTTCGGCGAGCCAGGATGAGATCAAGGCGGCTTACCGCAAGCTCGCCAAGAAGCTGCATCCCGATCTCAACCCGGGCGACAGCAAGGTCGAGTCCCAGTTCAAGGACGTCTCAAGCGCCTATGAGCTGCTTTCGGACGCCGAGAAGCGCGCCCGCTTCGATCGCGGCGAAATCGATGCCGCCGGCGCCGAAACCCAGCGCGGCTTCTACAATTCCTATGCCGGCAGCCAGGAAGGCCGCAAGTATCGCGCCCAGCAGGGCGGTCCGGGCATGGGCGGCATGGGCCAGGACGACATGGAGGATATTCTCTCCAGCATGTTCGGCGGCGGCCGCCGCCGTGGCGGCGCCAGCATGAAGATGCGCGGCCAGGATGTGCACTACTCCCTGGCGGTCGATTTTCTGGATGCCGCCCGCGGCGCAACCAAGCGCATCACCCTGCCCGAAGGTGGCCAGTTGGACGTCAAGATTCCCGCCGGGATCGAGGATGGCGCCAACCTGCGGCTTTCCGGCAAGGGCGGGCAGGGTTTCAACGGCGGCCCCCCAGGTGACGCCTATGTCACCGTACAGGTGCGCCCGCACGCGCTGTTCCGGCGTGAGGGCAGGGACATACATGTCGATCTGCCGATCACCCTTGGCGAGGCCGTGCTGGGCGGGCCCATCGCGGTGCCCACGGTCGATGGCTCGGTACAGATGACCGTGCCCAAGGGCTCCAACACCGGCAGAAAGCTGCGCCTGAAGGGGCGGGGCCTTGCCGGCAAGGACGGCAAGGGCGACCAGTTTATCCATCTTCAGGTCGTATTGCCCGAGAAACCCGATGATGAACTCGAAACCTTCCTGAAGGAGTGGGCGGAGCGCCATCCCTACGATCCCAGGGCTTCGCTCAAACGCACGACATGATGACACTCGACGAACTGGTGGTGGCCTGCCGCGTGCGCCGTGTCGAGGTGCGGCGCTGGGTGCAGGCGGGCTGGCTGCTGCCGCTGGAAGTGGACGGCGATCTCCAGTTTGCCGAGGTTGATCTGGCGCGCGCCCATCTCATCCGCGATCTTCGCCGCGCCCTGGGCGTCAACGAGGCCGCGGTGCCGGTGATCCTGGATCTGATCGACCAGCGCCAGACCATGGAGCAGCGCCTGCGAAGCCTGCTCGAGGCCCTGGCCGACCAGCCCGAGGAAACGCGCCGCAGCCTTGCCCAACGGCTCCGCTCTACATCATCAAGATAGAGCGATCAGGCAAAGCTCGCGAAAACCCGAACCTCGATGCTCTCGCGTGGCGCCGCATCGGCCGGCGTATCAGGCAGGTCGAAGGCGGTATGGGGCGTGAACCGGGCGCGCCCGTCGGTCTCTGAATCGTAGCCCTTGATCAGGATGGCCTCGTCCGGGGTCATGTCCGGTGCATAGAACCAGCGGTGACCGGGCCGGTGGACCACATGATAGATCTCCCCGGTACGCTCCGGGTACACCAGATCGACGGCGACGATGTCCTCGGGCGCCAGGCTGGAGGCATCC
>CALGGB010000238.1 GCA_937880925.1 uncultured Rhodospirillaceae bacterium
GAGTCGGCGCCCACCAGGATCTGCTGGCTGCCGGGTGGTGCCTTGATCGAGATGCGTGGCCGGCCACCGTCATCATCGCCCGCGATGACGAAGATCTTGCCGCACACACGGTACGTGATGTGACCCCAGGTCTCCTCCTCCGCCGCTTGCGGCAGAGCCAGGCAGATGGCGCGCAACCGGTCGCGGGGCGTGGCGGCCACGATCAGCCGTCCAGCAGGTCGCGGGCGGCCTGGCGTAGAGGCGTGGCGCCCGAAGCGACATCCTGCTCCAGGCGGGCCAGCAGGTCGCGGCGGGCGGGATCGTCGCGCAGGCGGGCGATGGCCAGACGCGCGACCTCGTCGCGCAGGGCCGCCGCCCCCTGGTGGCGGCGCTTGGCTGCGATGCCATCCTCACCGGCGGCGGCCATATAGTCGCCGATCGCCGCCCAGACCGTGTCGATGCCCGCGCCGGTCAGCGCCGAGCAGGCCTCCACCCGGGGCGTCCAGAACTTCTCGTGCGGGCGCATCAGCGACATGGCGGCGCGGTGATCGGAAACGACGTGGCGGGCGGCATCGGCCAGCGGCCCGTCGGCCTTGTTGACCAGGATCAGGTCGGCAAGCTCCATGATGCCGCGCTTGACGCCCTGCAGACTGTCGCCCGCGCCGGGGGCCAGCAGCAGCAGGAAGATGTCGGTCATGGCCGCCACCGCGGTCTCGGACTGCCCCACGCCCACCGTTTCGACAATCACCAGGTCGAAACCCGCTGCCTCGACGAGCGCGATGATCTCGCGCGTGCGCCGCGCCACCCCGCCCAACTCACCGCCCGAGGGAGAGGGCCGGATGAAGGCCCGGGAATCGCGCGAGAGATGCTCCATGCGCGTCTTGTCGCCCAGGATCGAACCGCCGGTCAGAGTGGAGGAGGGATCGACCGCCAGTACCGCCACCTTCCTGCCCTGCGCCAGGGCGTGGAGCCCGAAAGCCTCGATGAAGGTCGACTTGCCCACGCCCGGCGCGCCGGAAATGCCGATGCGCCAGCTCCCCTCTCCTGTCGGTCCCAGGTCGGCAAGCAGCGCCTCGGCGCGCTCCTGGTCTGCCGCGCGCGTCGATTCGATCAGCGTGATCGCACGCGCCAGGGCGCGGCGGTCACCCGAACGGATGGCTTCGACATCGGTCATGGCGCCCATCCGTCGGGTCGTGGTTTCACGCCGCCTTCGGCTGTTCCTCGACCAGGTCGAGAATTTCGGCCGCCGCCTTGGGGATGTTGGTGCCGGGGCCGAAGACGGCCGAGACGCCGGCCTCCTTCAGCATGGCGTAATCCTGGGGCGGCACGACGCCACCCACGACGACCTTGATGTCATCGGCGCCCTGCTCGCGCAGCGCCGCGATCAACTGGGGCACCAGGGTCTTGTGACCGGCGGCCTGGCTGGAGACTCCCACGACGTGGACGTCGTTTTCCACGGCCTGGCGCGCGGCCTCCTCGGGTGTCTGGAAGAGCGGGCCGATGTCGACGTCGAAGCCGATGTCGGCAAAGGCGGTGGCGATCACCTTGGCGCCGCGGTCGTGGCCGTCCTGGCCCAGCTTGACCACCAGCATGCGCGGCCGACGGCCCTGCCCCTCGACAAAGACATCGATGCGCTTGCGGATCGCCTGGAAGCCGGGGTCGTCCTCCCAGGCCGCGCCATAGACGCCCGAGATCGAGCGGGTGACCGCGCGGTGGCGGGTGAACACCGCCTCCATGGCATCGGAAATCTCACCCACCGTGGCGCGCACGCGGGCTGCCTCGATGGAGAGCGCCAGCAGGTTGCCGTTGCCCTTCGCGCCCTCGGTCAGGGCCTCGAGCGCGGCCTTGCAGGCGGCTTCGTCGCGGCTTTCGCGAATCTGCTTGAGACGGGCGACCTGGGATTCCCGCACTGCCGTGTTGTCGATGTCGCGCACATCGACCTGCTGGGGATTGGCCGCGCGGTACTTGTTGACGCCGACCACGACCTCCTCGCCGCGGTCGATGCGGGCCTGGCGGCGGGCGGCACTTTCCTCGATGCGCAGCTTGGGCATGCCGGCCTCGATCGCCCTGGTCATGCCGCCGAGCCCCTCGACTTCGTCGATCAGCTCCTGTGCGGCGGCCGCAAGCGACTGGGTCAGGGCCTCGACGTAATAGCTGCCGCCCAGCGGGTCGACGACGTGGGTGACGCCGGTTTCCTCCGAGAGGATCAATTGGGTGTTGCGGGCGATGCGCGCGGCAAAGTCGCTGGGCAGGGCCAGCGCCTCATCGAAGCTGTTGGTGTGCAGGCTCTGGGTGCCGCCCAGAACCGCCGCCATCGCCTCATAGGCCGTGCGCACGACGTTGTTGTAGGGGTCCTGCTCGGTCAGCGAGACGCCCGAGGTCTGGCAATGGGTGCGCAGCATGGAGGACTGCGGCTTCTTCGGGCCGAACGGCTCCATCAGGCGCGCCCAAAGCAGGCGGGCGGCACGCAGCTTGGCGACCTCCATGAAGAAGTTCATGCCGATGGCAAAGAAGAACGACAGGCGCGGCGCGAAATCGTCGACGTCGAGGCCGCGGTCGGCCGCGGCGCGGACGTAGTCGACGCCGTCGGCCAGCGTGAAGGCCAGCTCCTGCACCGCCGTCGCCCCGGCTTCCTGCATGTGATAGCCGCTGATCGAGATCGAGTTGAAGCGCGGCATATGAATCGCGGTATGGGCGATGATGTCGGCCACGATCCGCATCGAGGGCTCGGGCGGATAGATGTAGGTGTTGCGGACCATGAACTCCTTGAGGATGTCGTTCTGGATGGTCCCGGAAAGCTTGTCCTGGGAAACGCCCTGCTCCTCGGCGGCGACGACGAACATGGCGAGCACCGGCAGCACGGCGCCGTTCATCGTCATGGAAACCGACATCTGATCAAGCGGGATGCCGTCGAACAGCAGCTTCATGTCCTCGACCGAATCGATCGCCACGCCCGCCTTGCCGACATCGCCCACGACACGGGGATGGTCGCTGTCATAGCCGCGGTGGGTGGCGAGGTCGAAGGCGACCGACAGTCCCTTCTGCCCGGCTTCCAGCGCCTGGCGATAGAAGGCATTGGACTCCTCGGCGGTCGAGAAACCTGCGTACTGACGGATCGTCCAGGGGCGGTTGGCATACATCGTGGCGCGCACGCCGCGGGTGTAGGGAGCAACGCCCGGCAGCGTATCGATGCCCTGCAGCGCCTCCAGGTCGGCCGCAGTGTAGAGCGGCTTGATGTCGAGCCCTTCGGGCGTCTTCCAAAGCAGGTCTTCGACCGGCTTGTCGCGCAATTCCTTGGAGGCAAGCTTGCGCCAGGCCTCCGGCAGATCATCGGGGAAACCGGTCATCGTCTTCAAACCATTCATTTCGCAGGTGCGAGATCAAGTATGGAAGGCGGCCGGGAAGGCGTCAATCCGGCCATGGCCGCCGGGTTTCAGGCCAGCAGTTCGATCGCCACATCCCGGGGTTTGCCGTCGCCGCCATTGGTCGGATAGAGATCGTCCGGGCAGGCCGAAAAAACCATCAGGCAGTCGGCAAGGACCTTCAGCTCAACGGCATCGCCGGGCCGCGACGTCGGCCGCACATAGTCGATCGTGCGCCCGTCGCGCACCGGCGCCAGCATGAACAGGTTCCAGGGCGCAGGCGTGAAGGGGATGAGATGGCCATGGCCTTCCAGGGCATGGGCCAGGTTATCGGCGCAGTTGGCGTGCTCCTGGCCACCGCCTGCGCGGGCGTACATCTCCCGGCTGCAGGCCGCGATCAGCGTGTCATGGCCGCCGGGCGAACTGTCGGCGAGGATTTCCAGCATCGGCCGGTAACGGTTCGAAAGCAGCACGTCGCCGGGCTCGAAGACGATGCGCTGGAGAACCTCCCTGCAATGCTCCATGGAGAGGTATTCGTGAGGGTCACCCATGACAAAGGCCCAGGTGTCGACCACCTGCGTGCCCGGCGTATTGACCACCCGCAGGCGCGCGTCCCGGGCCAGTGCCACGGCCAGGCCGCGACCGGCAGGCACGGTGAGGCGTTGGATCATGCCTTCCCTGCCCGCCGGGAACGACCGATCAGAGCGCGTCGAAGGCGGCGGTGAACCCGGTCAGCGACAGCGGCAGGGCAATGGGCTGATTGTCAAAGTCGTGCACCGTCACCGTCGCCTGGTTGCCCGCCTTGAGGGAAGCCAGCACCTCAGCCGACATGCCGACCTGGGTCATGCAGCCGTCGGGGAAACAGGCGACGAATCCGACCTCGCCGACACTGCTGCCGTCGATCGTGAGGTCGAGGCCGGCCGGGATAAGCACGCCCAGGGGAACCGTGATGCGCAATGCGACCGAGTTGTCGGGCGCCTTCATCACCATTGCCGTCATCGCACGCTGGCCGCTGACCTGGTCGTCCAGGGCCTGGCCGATGAAGCACTCTTCCAGCAGGTTCTCGTTCAGCACGCACAGCACCTGCCAGTCGCCGTGCGTCGAGCGCAAGGTCGGCTCGGCGAAGCTGCCGGGCTCCTGGGCCTGGGCGGCACCGGCCATCGCTAGAAGGGAAAACAGCACAAGGGCGAAACGTCGCAGCATGGGGGCTTCCATCGTTGTTGGCGCAACAGACGCGCAGTGCAGCGAAATACGCCATTGCGGGCATCGACACAATGCGGGCCGCTGCTACTGTTCCAGCCAACGCCCGCCATGATAGGGTCGCTGCAGCCGCAACCGAACTTTCTCCAAGGTAGAAGAACATGGATAACGACGGATTCAATTATCCCGACCGGCCCAACGACCTCGACGCCTTCTGGATGCCGTTCACGGCCAACAAGGGCTTCAAGAACGCGCCCCGCCTGATGGCCGGCGCCAAGGACATGCATTACTTCACCCCGGACGGGCGCAAGATTCTGGACGGCACGGCCGGCCTCTGGTGCAGCAATGCCGGTCACGGCCGCGAAAAGATCGCCGAGGCCATCAAGAAGCAGGCCGACCGCATGGACTTCGCGCCGAACTTCCAGCTTGGCCACCCGGCAGCCTTCGAGCTGGCCAACCGGCTGGTCGAGATCATGCCGGGCGACCTGAACCATGTGTTCTTCACCAACTCCGGTTCGGAGTCGGCCGACACGGCGCTCAAGATCGCGCTGGCCTATCACAACGTCTGCGGCAACGGCTCCAAGACCCGCCTGATCGGGCGCGAGCGCGGTTATCACGGCACCAACTTCGGCGGCACCTCGGTCGGCGGCATGGTCAAGAACCGCATGTTCTTCGGCGGCCTGCTGGGCGGCGTCGATCACATCCGCCACACCCACGACATCGAGCACAACGCCTTCTCCAAGGGCGAGCCGGCCTGGGGCGAGCACCTGGCCGACGATCTGGAGCGGCTGGTTCAGCTTCACGACGCCTCGACGATCGCGGCCGTGATGGTGGAGCCGGTTGCCGGCTCCACGGGCGTGCTGGTGCCGCCGCGCGGCTACCTCAAGCGCCTGCGCGAGATCTGCACGAAGCACAACATCCTGCTGATCTTCGATGAGGTGATCACCGGCTTCGGTCGCCTGGGCACCGGCTTTGCCGTCGACTTCTTCGGCGTCGAGCCCGACATCGTGACCACGGCCAAGGGCCTGACCAACGCGACGGTCCCCATGGGCGCGGTGTTCTGCAAGAAGAAGATCTACGACGCCTTCCTGGAGAACACCAAGGCGGGCATCGAGCTGTTCCACGGCTACACCTATTCGGGCCATCCGCTGGCTGCCGTGGCCGGCATCGCCACCCTCGACATCTACAAGGAAGAGGGCCTGTTCGAGCGCGCCGCCGAGCTTTCCAGCTACTGGGAGGACGGCCTCTACTCGCTCAAGGGCGGCAACCACGTCATCGACCTGCGCAACCTCGGCATCATGGCCGGCATCGAGCTGGAACCGCGTCCCCAGGCCCCCACGGCCCGCGCCATGGAGAGCTTCCACAAGTGCTTCGACGCCGGGCTGCTGGTGCGCGTCACCGGCGACATCATCGCGCTGTCGCCGCCGCTGATCGTGAGCAAGAGCCAGATCGACGAGATCTTCGACACCATCGGCAATGTGCTGAAAACCGTCGACTGATCCCGCTTGGGGAAACGATGCGACGGGCGGTGGCCGCAGGGCCGCCGCCCGTTTGCGTTCAGCCGCCAGGGTGCATAGCCGGGCGGCGCAGCCCGCGTGCCACCAGAAGACCGATACCGCCCGCGGCGGCCAGCGCCAGCAGGTAGGTCGCGGTCACGCCCAGGACGGCAAGCTGGCTCCATACCACCGTGTAGAAACCCAGGAACGAGATCTGGCCCAGCATCAGGCCGCGGATCACCGCGATGCCCCCCGGCGGGCCGTGTTCACGGTGCCCGGCGGCGGCCAGCACCGCAGCCACGACCAGGATCGTGGCGACAAAGCCCGACAGTCCCGGCCCCAGCCATGGCGCGACCGCGGTAATCAGCAGCACCATGGCGGTCGCCACGGCCACGCGCAGGACCAGCACCAGATTCGAGGAAAGGCTGACCAGCATCGGCCGGTCGCGCAGGCCGACGCTGGCGATCCCCGCAATCACCCCGGCAACCGCCAGGGCAAAGACCACCAGCGGCGCCGGCGTCACCAGATGGAGGATCAGGAAGACGCCGCCGTAGGCGCCCTGGGAGGCCAGCAGGCAGGCCAGCCAGCTTCCCCCGCGCCGCGCCAGCCAGGCATAGGCGATGCCGTAGGCCGCGATCGAGGGCATCGCATAAAGCGTGCCGAGCGCCGCGTCGGTGGCAAAGGCGGCGCCGTACTCAAGGGCAAGGAAGAGGGAAATCGGGCCCGAGGTGATGGGCACACCGGCGAACCAGCCGCCTACAGCGGGACCCCAGCGGCGCGAGGACCAGCCGGCAAGCCCGACCAGGGCGGGCGTGGCGATCAGCTTGAGCAGAAGGAAGGACACGGCAGGCGCGCCCGCCCGATCAGCCGCCGCGCTTTGCCAGATCGTCGAGCTGCTTCTTCAGGGCGTCGATCTGGCCGCGCAGGGCGTCGAGATCGTCACGCCCACCGGCGCCTTCAGGGCTTTGACCGCCCTCGCCCGTGGCCCCGGCCATGGGGTTGAACATCTCCATGGCGCGCTGGAACATCGCCATGTTGTTCTTGACCATGTCCTCGACCGCTCCGGCGCTGGGCGGCCCGGCAAAGGGGAACATCTGGCCGAAGGCCTTGGTCATGGTCTCGCGCACCTGCTCCTGGTTCTTGGCCAGGTTCTCCATGCTCATTTCCAGGTAGCGCGGCACGAAAGTCTGCAGGCTGTCGCCGTAGAAGCCGATCAACTGACGCAGAAAGCTGATAGGCAGCAGGTTGGCGCCCTTGGATTCCTCCTCGACAATGATCTGCGTCAGCACCGAGCGCGTGATGTCCTCCCCCGACTTGGCATCGAAGACGACGAACTCGACCCCGTCCTTGACCATCTGGGAGAGGTGATCGAGCGTCACGTAGCTGCTCGTGGCCGTATTGTAGAGACGGCGATTGGCGTATTTCTTGATGACGACGGCGTCGTTACCGTCAGCGTCCTTGGCTCGGGCCATGACGTCCCCGATTGTTGTGCGCGGCCATTATGACCAAGATGCTGCAATGCGAACAGGGCTTGTTGCAGCGCAAAGAACAGCAGCCCCGATACCAGGAGACCATGCGTGAGCAGCAACGACGAGAACCCGGGGCCCGACCTCGACCACGAGGAAGCCTCGCCCACGCCCTTCGACGCCCTCTCGATCTACGAGATCATCCGCGCCGACGGCGAGAGCGAACTGGAGCGGCCTTGGATTTCGCTCTGGTGGTCGGGCCTCGCCGCGGGCATCGCGATCACCACGTCGGTGGTGGCCCAGGGCATGCTCACCATGATGCTGCCCGATGCACCCTGGACCAGGGCCATCTCGTCCTTCGGCTACAGCATCGGTTTCCTGCTGGTCATCCTGGGCCGCATGCAGCTCTTCACGGAGAACACGATCACCGTCGTGCTGCCCCTGATGGCGGACTATTCGCGCAGCGCGCTGGCAAGGACCGCCCGCATGTGGGGCGTCGTGCTGGGCGCCAACCTGGTCGGCGTTTTTCTGGCAGCCTGTTTCGCGCAGTTCCTTGGCATCGCCAGCTCCGAAGAGCTTGAAGCCTTCCGCGAGCTTGGCCGTCACGTCTTCGAGAAATCGCCCTTCGAACTGCTGGTGCGGGCGGTTCCGGCGGGCTTCCTGGTCGCATCGATCGTCTGGATGCTGCCCAATGCACGCTCCTTCGAGTTCTGGATCATCCTTCTCTTCACCTGGATGATCGCATTCGGCGACATGACCCATGTCGTGGCAAGCTCCATGGAAGGCTTCCTGCTGGTGTTCTCCGGCGAAATCGGCATCGGAACCCTCGTCGGCGGCTTCTTCCTGCCGGCCCTGGTCGGCAATATCCTTGGCGGAACGGCGCTGTTCTCCCTGCTCGCCTACGGCCAGGTGAAGCGGGAGATCGAGGAGACACCGCCGGAGTGACCCGACGAGGCGACGGAAACGGAACCATTGCGCTATACTGCACACCATGAGCGAACAGGACGATCTCGCCAGACTTGCCCGGGACTTCGTCGACCTGTGGCAGGAGCATGTTGCGGCCGCCGCGGCCGATCCAGGCCTGATGGCCTGGACCCAGGCCTGGATGGTGCCGCTGCAGGCTGCGGCAGGCAGCCATGACGGCGCCACGCAGCGGCCCGCGGCCCCTGGCTCTGCACATGGCGACCTCCTCGGCCGTATGGACGAGCTCGCTCGCCGCCTTGGAGCATGCGAGGAACGGCTTGCTGCCCTGGAGCGCGCCGCAAAGAAGCGCGGCAAACGCGATCCAGACAGCGATCGGGGCGGCCGATCCTGAAGCGCTGGCCGGGGCCGTAGCCGCTGAGTCGACCGCGCGCCTTGCCGATTTCCTGGCCGGCATCCGCGCCTACCACGCCCACCCCTATCGCCGCGTGCTCCGCGACCTGCCCGTGCTCTGGCGGCAGGGTTCGGCACGTGTTCTCGACTATGGCGGCACCGGCCGTCCGGTGCTCTTTGCCCCCTCCCTGATCAACCGCTCTTACATTCTGGACCTGCGCCCCGGCGCCAGCCTGATGAACCACCTGCGCGAACAGGGCCTGCGCCCGCTGCTGATCGACTGGGGCGACCCTGGTGATGCCGAGCGCGACTTCGGCCTGGAGGCCTATATCACCCAGCGCCTGGGCGGGGCGCTGGAAGCGTCACATGCACTGGCGGGCGGCCCGGTACCGCTGGCCGGCTACTGCATGGGCGGCCTGCTGGCGCTTTCGGCCGCCCTGCTTTACCCGGAGCGGGTGTCGGGCCTGGCCCTGCTGGCGACACCCTGGGACTTCCACGCCGACCGCAACGGTCAGGCCGCGTTCCTGGCGATCGGAGCCTCAGCGGCCACGGCCATGCGCCTCGGCAACCCGCCAGTGCCCATAGACCTGCTGCAGGCGATGTTCGCCGCGCTCCAGCCCAACATGGTGCAGGCCAAGTTCCGCCGCTTCGCCGCCATGGACCCCGATGCCGAAGCAACCCATGCCTTCGTCGCCCTGGAGGACTGGCTCAACGACGGTGTCGCGCTGGCCGCACCCACCGCGCGCGATTGCTTCATGGGCTGGTACGGCGACAACCTGCCCGGCAAGGGGTTGTGGACCGTCGCGGGACGCGCGATGCGCCCGCAGGACCTGACCATGCCCGCCTTCGCCGCCGTGCCCACCCGCGACCGCATCGTGCCGCCCCCCTCCGCCAACGCGCTGGCGCGCGCCCTGCCCGATGCCACCTTCATCGAGCCCCGCGCCGGCCACATCGGCATGGTCGTGGGCAGCAAGGCGCGCGAGGCGCTGTGGCAGCCGCTGACGGTCTGGCTCAAGGGACTGTGAGAACCGGAATCTTTTCGCACATGCGAAATCGTCGCCGGCGCGCTATATGTAGGGGCAGCCAACAAACGAAACGCAGGAGAACCCCGCCATGACCGAGATCGTCATCGCCAGTGCCGCACGCACGCCGGTCGGTTCCTTCAACGGCGCGCTTTCGGCGCTGCCCGCCCATGAACTGGGCAAGGTCGCCATCGAAGGGGCCATGAGCAGGGCCGGTATCGAGCCCGGCGAGGTCGACGAGGTCATCATGGGCCAGATCCTGCAGGCCGGCGAAGGCCAGAACCCCGCCCGCCAGGCCGCCATCGCCGCCGGCATCCCGGTCGAGAGCCCGGCCTGGGCGCTCAACCAGCTCTGTGGCTCGGGCCTGCGCGCGGTCGCGCTGGGCTTCCAGCAGATCGCCCAGGGCGATGCCAACATCGTCGTCGCGGGCGGCCAGGAAAGCATGAGCCGGGCGCCGCACTGCATGCACATGCGCAACGGCACCAAGATGGGCCCGGCCGAACTGGTCGATACCATGATCAAGGACGGGTTGTGGGACGCCTTCAACGGCTATCACATGGGCAACACCGCCGAGAACGTTGCGCGCCAGTGGCAGATCACGCGCGAGCAGCAGGACGAGTTTGCCCTGGGTTCGCAGAACCGCGCCGAGGCCGCCCAGAAGGCGGGCCGCTTCAAGGACGAGATCGTCCCGGTCACGATCAAGGGTCGCAAGGGCGATGTCGTGGTCGATGCCGACGAATACATCCGCCACGGCGTCGAGATGGAGATGCTCGCCAAGCTGCGTCCGGCCTTCGAGAAGGACGGCACGGTGACCGCCGGCAACGCCAGCGGTATCAACGACGGTGCCGCCGCCACGGTGCTGATGAGCGCCGCCGAGGCCAGCCGCCGGGGCATCACGCCGATGGCGCGGATCGTTTCCTGGGCCAGTGTTGGCGTTGATCCCGCGATCATGGGCTCGGGCCCCATCCCGGCCAGCCGCAAGGCCCTGGAGAAGGCCGGCTGGAGTGTCGAGGACCTCGACCTCATCGAATCCAACGAGGCCTTCGCCGCGCAGTCCTGCGCCGTGCTGAAGGATCTCGGCCTCGATCCCGAGAAGGTCAATGTCAACGGCGGTGCGATCGCCATCGGCCATCCCATCGGTGCCTCGGGCGCGCGCGTGCTCAACACCCTGCTCTTCGAGATGGGCAAGCGCGACGCCAAGAAGGGCCTTGCCACCCTGTGCATCGGCGGCGGCATGGGCATCGCCATGTGCGTGGAGCGTTAGGACGTTCCGCAAGGGATGTCGCTTTCAGGCATGACGCCTCTCGCCTGAAGGCGGGCCGATTGTCAGTTCTGCGCGCAACTTTGCTGTAAAATCGCGTGTTTGGCACTCTGGACTCGTCCGGAGCGATTCGTTACATGCGCGTCGCAATCTGCGACTAGGGATAGAGACCGGAAGGGCATGCGGGCGTGCGCCCGAACCGGCGTAAAACGAGGGAGAACGACGATGGCACGAACTGCTCTGGTGACCGGAGGAACGCGCGGAATTGGCGCGGCGATCTCGACCAGCCTGCGCGACGCCGGCTACAACGTCGCCGCCAACTACGCCGGCAACGACGACACCGCCCGCGCCTTCTCCACCGAAACAGGCATTCCCGTCTTCAAGTGGGACGTCTCCGATCACGACGCCTGCGCCGCCGGTGTCGCCCAGGTCGAGGAGCAGGTCGGCCCGGTCGACGTTCTGGTGAACAACGCCGGCATCAGCAAGGACGGCTTCCTGCACAAGATGACGCCGGAGAACTGGCAGCGGGTGATCGATGTCGATCTCTCCTCCTGCTACCACATGAGCCATGCCGTGCTCACGGGCATGCGTGGGCGCCAGTTCGGGCGCATCATCAACATCAGTTCGATCAACGGCCAGGCCGGCATGCTGGGCGTCGTGAACTACGCGGCTGCCAAGGCCGGCATGCTGGGCTTCACCAAGGCGCTGGCCCTGGAGAACGCCTCCAAGGGCATCACCGTGAACGCGGTCTGCCCAGGTTATGTGAAGACAGACCTCATCGCCCATGTCAGCGACGAGATGATGGCCCACATCATTTCCAACATCCCCGTCGGGCGCATCGCAGAGGCCGA
>CALGGB010000239.1 GCA_937880925.1 uncultured Rhodospirillaceae bacterium
CGAGTCGAACCCTATTGGCCAGCCACTATGAACGTCATCGAAACGGATCTCGCGGGCGTCTTGCTGATCGAACCCGATGTCTTCCATGACGAGCGCGGTCATTTTCTCGAGGTGTTTCACGCCGAGCGTTATGCAGAAGCCGGGATCAGGGGACCTTTCCTCCAGGACAATGCGTCGTTCTCGACCCGGGGAGTCCTGCGCGGCCTGCATTTCCAGAACCCTCTGCCGCAAGCCAAGCTCGTCTGGGTGGCCGAGGGCGAGGTCCTCGATGTTGCCGTGGACATCCGGCAGGGCTCTCCCGGATTCGGGAAGTGGACCGCGGCGCGGCTTTCCGGCGACAACCATCGCCAGCTCTACATTCCCGAGGGCTTCGCCCACGGGTTCTGCGTGATCAGCGCCACGGCGCGGTTGGTCTACAAGTGCAGCGACATCTACGATCCTTCCGCGGAGACGGTGGTGCTCTGGAGCGACCCGGACCTGGCGATCGATTGGCCAATCGAGATGCCCCGGTTGTCGCCCAAGGACGCCGCCGCGCCGCGGCTCAGGGACATCGATCCTGCCAGGCTTCCCCGCTACCCCGGGGCCGCATGATGACGTCGCCAGCACGGCGAAAGCCGGGGACCATCCTGCTCATCGGCGCGACCGGGCAGATCGGCTGGGAACTGCAGCGCGCGCTCGCATCCCTTGGGCCCGTGAAGGCCCCGGGTCGCGATCGGCTGGATCTTGCCGATCGGGACCAGTTGCGGCGCTGCGTTCGCGACATCGTGCCGGATCTCGTGATCAATGCGGCGGCGTACACGGACGTTGACGGCGCTGAGGCCAATGAAGACCTGGCGATGGCAGTCAATGCAGAGGCGCCAGGCATCCTCGCGGAGGAGGCCCGGCGGCTCGACATCCCCCTGGTGCACTACTCCACCGACTACGTATTCGGTGGCGTTCCTGCGGCCGCCTCGGAGAACAGACCGTACCGCGAAGACGATCCAACCTCGCCCATCAACACCTATGGCCGCAGCAAGCTTGCCGGCGAACGGGCCATCCAGGCGGTCGCTGGGCCACACCTGATCTTCCGCACCAGCTGGATCTATGCCGCCCGAGGGTCGAATTTCCTGCGGACCATGCAACGGCTCGCCAGGGACCGCGACGAGCTGCGCGTGGTCGAAGACCAGACAGGCGCGCCCACCTGGGCCAGGATGGTGGCCGAGGCGACCCTACAGGCGCTGGCGCGTTGCTGGGCGCCGGGCGATGCCGATCCGCTGTCGGGCAGCGGCGGACTCTATCACCTCTCGGCGACCGGACAGGCAACCTGGCACGCCTTCGCCGAGGCGATCCTTCGACACGCTCTCGAGGCTGACGACCGCAACGTCAGGGCGCGAAGGGTCGTCCCCATTCCCAGCAGCGCGTTTCCGCGACCCGCCCGCCGACCGGCCTACTCGGTTCTCGACAACAGTGCCGTATGCGAAGCCTTCGACATCCGGCTCCCGCACTGGCATAGCCAATTGGATCTATGCCTGCAGGAATGACAGGGGAATGGCTTTGCCCACGGTCTCGTTTCTCCTTACCGCCTACCAGCACGCGCCGTTCGTTGGCGACGCCGTACGCTGCGTGCTGGCGCAGGACTATCAGCCCCTGGAGATCATCCTCTCGGACGACGGTTCCAGTGACGGCACCTTCGATATCATTGAAGAAGTGGCATCCGAGTACCAGGGAGCCCATACGGTCGTCGTCAACAGGAACGACGAGAACCTCGGAGAACCCGAACACGTCAACAAGCTGGTGGGACTGGCGCGGGGAAACATCCTCATCATTGGCCACGGCGACGACCTGGCGATGCCGCAGCGAACACGACGCCTGGTCGAGAGCCTCACCGTACAGGATGTCTCCCTGGTGTCCTCGAACGCTGAGATGATCGATGGCGCAGCGGCCGCCCGGGGGTTGCTCAGCAACATTGCGGCATCGCGGAATGTCGGCCTCGACGTCTTGTTGGGCGGCGGATGGAACTCGATGATGCTCGGCGCCTCATTCGCGTTCGATCGCGCGGTCCATGACAGGTTCCCTGCGGCAACGCATCAGGATCTGCCGTTGGGTGGCTGGGACCATGTCTGGCCATTCCGGGCGGCACTGCTCAAGGGCATGTACTACGTCGCCGAGCCGCTGCTGCGTTATCGCCAACACAGCCAGAGCCTGACGACGCGCATCGCCGACAACACGAGCGGAAGGCTCGCCCTCGCCGAGACCATAATGGCACACGACATCAACGCGATGACGCACAGACTGAAAGACATCATCCATCTTCGGCGCGAGGAATCAGACAGCGGCCAACTCCTCGCCGTTCAGCAGAAACTGCAACGTCAGATGCTGCAGGCGACGATACGCTGGACGCGATTGCGCAATCGGATGCTTGTCGATGGCTTGCGGCCGACCTGGGTCGACAAGGAGGTGCTCGACGCCAAGCCTGTGCTGGAGCACTTGAAGCTCAAACCGGAGGTGCCCGAAACAGCCTCCGCACAACCGCTTGGCGGGGATTGTCACGGTATCGAGCATTGATCGAGCCGGGGGAAGTCGAACTGGTTTTCTGGCACGGTCGCTCATGCTGATGCCCACGCCTTGAACGGAGGAGTCCGGACCGGGCCCAAGCCAGTCGAGTTGGCTTGACAGCACCGGCTGGCGGGCGGCCACGTCGAAGGTCAGGATGCCGCCGTTGGACTGTGTCGGTTTGGGCCGCACGGCAATCCCGAGTTCACGCAGACGCGCGCTCAGGCGTTCGATGTAGCGCCATCGCGGCGGTTCTGGAGGATTGGCCCATAATTCGGAGAATTTCCCTGTATCTTCCTGCAGAACAGGGAATTCAGCCGGAAACGGGTTCGCCGGAGTCTCCCTGCACCGCTATCTTTCATCCAAGGCTCTGATGGGGCGCAATGATGGGTCTTGGCATTTAACGATGGATCCTCTCACACAGGGATTGATAGGTGCGGCCTTGCCGCAGGCCTTCGCCAGAGATCGCCGAATCTTGGTCTGGGCAGGATGTTTCGGATTTCTGGCAGGGATGGTCCCGGATCTGGATTTCCTGTTCCGATCGTCTTCCGATCCGATTCTGTTTCTGGAGTTCCATCGGCAGTTCACGCACTCGGTTTTGTTTATCCCCGTGGGCGGTCTGGCTTGCGCCTCACTCTTCCATCTGATTCTGGGGCGCCGAGCGGGCGTTCCTTTCAGGTCCACCTGGTTGTTCTGCACGCTCGGCTACGGCACGCACGGTCTTCTTGACGCCTTTACATCCTACGGCACCTTGCTTTGGTGGCCCTTCAGTTCAGAGCGTGTCGCCTTCAGCCTTGTCTCCGTCATCGACCCGCTGTTCACGGTGCCTGTCCTGGTACTGGTCATCCTTGCCGCCGTGCGCCGACAGAAGCTGTTTGCAATCGGCGCGCTGGTATGGGCCGGCCTCTATCTGGGCGCGGCCATGGTGCAGCGGAACGCCGCAATCGAGATGGGTGCAACCCTTGCCGCATCGCGCAGTCACACGCCGCTGCGGCTTGATGCCAAGCCAAGCTTTGGCAACATCCTGATCTGGAAGATCATCTACGCGACGGAAGACCGTTACTTCGTCGATGCCGCACGCCCCACGTTTGCGCCACGTGTGTTTCCTGGTGAATCCGTCCGGAAACTCGACGTCGCTCGGGATTTTCCCGGTCTCGACATCAACTCCCAGCAGGCGCGTGACATTCAGCGCTTCAGCGTCTTCAGTGATGGCTTTCTGGCGCAGGACCCGCTTGTGCCCGACCGGATCATCGACCTGCGCTATTCCATGGTTCCCAACGAGATCGACGCCCTGTGGTCCATCGCCATTTCAACCGATGCCGGGCCGGATGCCCATGTCACGTTTCAGGCCCATCGCCGTGACCCGAAGGAGAGCATCGATCGCCTTTGGTCGATGATGGTCGCCACGACGGTTGAGTGACATGCGCCCCGGGCATTTCCCTGTCGTCAACGACTGCCGTGATGTTGGGTCGACAGGGATCGCCGTTGCCGACGGGTTTTCGATCGGTGGGTGGCTCTGGACCGCTTCATGGAAACCTGCGTCATCTGCGCATCGGGCATGAGCCGCACGAACCGGTGGCTTTGAGAAAGGGGCCTTCATCTCCAGAAGCCAAGGCACCGCCACTAGCACAAGCAACCAAGTAATCCAGACAACGCCGAACTACGCGATACTGAACACATAGGTGCGTATCGTCAGATTGATGGTATCATCAGGGCGGCGAGTCTATGGATGGTGCAAGAGGAGATCTTCACATGAGTCTTTCTCAGGCAGACGGTTTCCAGTCGGTCCACGTCTCTCGTAACCTGGGCTGGAAGGATTTGCGCACTGCGCTTGCGGCAGGTTGGGCCGATTTCAAAGCGATGCCGGTGTTCGGGATATTCTTTGCCCTCTTCTACGTGCTGGGCGGGATTGCTCTCTATTTCGGGACGGTATCTCAAGGCCAGTTGATCTGGTTCATTGCTGCAGCCACAGGCTTTCCAATCCTGGCGCCGTTCGCGGCCGTCGGCATCTACGAGGTCAGTCGCCGCCGTGAGACCGGTGAACCCGTCAACTGGACGGGTGTCCTGGGCGCGCTGCGTGGAAGGGGCAATGGACAACTCTCCATGATGGCGACTGCGGTGCTGATCATCTTCGGCTTCTGGGTGATCATCGCGTTTGGCATTTTTGCGATCTTTGTCGGGCAGTCCGGAATCGGCGGCCAATCCCTGGATATACTGGGTTCCGGCAGAGGGTTGGCGATGTTGGCCGTCGGCAGCCTTGTCGGTGGCCTGATCGCGTTCGTGCTGTTTTCGGTCACCGTTGTCAGCTTGCCCATGCTGCTTGATCGGGATGTGGACTTCGTGACGGCGATTGTTGCCAGCGTTGAGGCCGTACGCCTGAATCGCGGAACCATGCTGCTATGGGCTGTGCTGATCGCGTGCGTGCTGTTCCTTTCGATGCTGCCGATTTTTGTCGGACTTCTGATCGCGCTGCCGGTCCTTGGTCATGCAACCTGGCACCTTTATCGTCGTGCCTTGTCACCGGACTAAGTGGTCCCGGAACCTGCCCCAATGCTTGGGCCGGCCGGAGCGGGCGTTCCATGCCTGTCGGAACACGGGCGAGAAACTGCCAGGGTTGCTCCGTCATGCGAGAGCCTTGATCTGGCACAGTGCTGCTGATTGGCGGGAAACAAGACGCGCCTGACGGAGGCCAACCCGACGGCACGTGGTCGGCATCGGGGAACCACCATGACATCCAGGGTGCGGCAAAGCCTGGCGGATAGAGCGGACTAGTTCTCGCTCAGCGCGGCTTCCAGCTGCCGGATCGGGGCCTCTGGGTCCATGAAGTCGGCGGTGGTGGCGTCCGGGTCCGGGCCGGAGCGGAGATAGCGCCGCCCCATGTAGTCCAGTGTGATACTGCCGTCCTCGCCCCAGATCAGGCGGGGTTCGATCTGGTCGATCCAGGCAAGCTGGCTGTCATCCAGAACCACGACATCGCTGAGCGGTGCGCCGAGTGCGACCGAGAAGAGCTGGAAGCGATCGCCGATGCCGGCAGCAAAAAGGCCACCGTCCTCGCTCTCCACGAGCCATGCGCTGTTGGAGTTCAGGTAGCGTTCGTCCTCGGCCATGGTGCCAAGCTGCGTCGCGATGCGTGTCAGGGGGCCGTCGGGCCTGCCCAGGTGCAGGCCGCCTTCGGCATCGAGGACGGCCATGGAGCCGTCGGCGAGCCAGGCGATCGCCATGGCGTCCCGGGGCGCGATCAACTGCTGCTCGACCACCGGCTCGGGTCCGGCAAGAGAGAGGGTGACGATGCCGACCTCGCTCAGGGCCATCAGCGCCTCTTCGTTGCCCGCGAGGTCGAGATCGAAAATGGCGCCGAAGCTTTTCATGGCGGGCATGCCTTCCAGCCTGCCGTCGGCATGGAGCACGAGCATGTTGTGCGGCGAGACATCATCGCCGGAGCCTTCCAGATCACGCCCGTAGATCAGGACCTGGTCGCGGCCGGGTGCGGCCTCCAGCCCGGCAAAGCCGCTCATGCTGAAGATGTCGCTGCATTCCAGCGCAGCCGCGGGATCGCCGATGCAGACCATATGGGCCTCACCTCCGGTACCACCCCAGCTTGTCAGGCTTTCGATGGCGACGAAGTCTCCGTCATCCCAGATCTCCGGCAGGATATAGGGTGCCGGGTCGTCCATGTCGCCGAAGGCGAAGACCGCAAAATAGTCCAGCAGGCCCGGGGGGATGCGGTATTGCGAAACGATACGCTTGCGCATCAATGCAGCCAGGTGATCGGTATCGGGGGCCTGCCAAAGATCCTGTTCGTTTGCCACCTCGGGGAAGCTGTAGGAGGGCAACGGCTTCGGTGGTGCAAGATCGTCGACACCGGGGAAGATTTCGGAAAGATCGCCTGCCGGCGTGCCGGGCGGCAGGCAAAGGTAATCGAAATCGTTGATCTCGAACATCCGGTTCGGGGCCGCGCCGAAGGCCACGGCATCGTCGGTGCAGACCATGTGGTTGATCTGTTCACCGACCGTGGTGACTGTGATGGATGTCTCCGCGACGCGATAGCCGCAGGCGCTGTAGCCGTAGGCCCAGGCGTTGAAGACGCGGACCTCGTCGGGCCGGCCACGATCAACGAAACAGGGATGGAAGATCTGTGCCTCGGGATAACGTTCGTCCAGAACCGCGCCGTCGGCGCTGTCGTAGAGCCTTACGCCGCCGGTCGAGGTGAGCAGCGCAACGGACGGTCCGACGGTCTCGTAGGACGAGGCGGGGAAACCCGGCACGGTGCTGATTGAACCGTCCTGAAGCACCAGATGGAGCGTGCCGTTGAGCCGGAAGGGTTCGCCCGGGGCGGCGTCAATGGGCGCTTCCGCCACGGGCACCAGGCCCGCCAGAAGGGAGCGCAGCATGCGGCGTTCCGGGGAATCCTCGGGGCGTTCGGCTGTCGCTTCGATCCAGGCGGCGACGGCCTGGCGGCGGTCTCCGGCGCGCAGGTAGCTTGCCGTGGCGCGCTCGAGCACGTCGAGCCGGCGCTGTTCGGCGACATCGCGCTGTTCCTCTGCGACCGCGCGTTGTTCCTCGGCCTCCGAGCGTTGCTCCTCTGCGACCGAGCGCTGCTCCTCGGCGATCTCGCGCTGGGCCCTGGCGTTCTGGCTCTGCACCCAGGCAAAGACGGCCAGCGCCAGGGTCGCTGCGGCGACGCCCATGGCGCCCGCGATCCAGCGCCGCTGTCGTTGGCCGGCGGCATGGCGGCTGCGCGCGACAAACGCGGCCTGGATCGGTGTCACGTCGGGCGCCTCGGGCGGCTTTGAATCGCGCCAGGCTTCCGCATCGGCAATGTCCTGGCCGCGCAGCAGCAGCCTGTCGGGGCGCGAGGCACGGTCCCAGCGCTGGGCCAGGCCGGCAAGGCGGGTGTGCTCGCGGATCCAGTCGATGTCGGTGTTGAGCGCCATGACGAGGCTGTCGACGGCATCGACGAAGCGGTCGCGCTCGGTGCAGAAGATGAAGTTGAGGCGGGCGAGCAGCGGTGGAATGAGCGCCGTGTCGACCTCGTCGATGACGATCGGCGCGATGCGCTTGTTGAGCGAAGCGGCAAGCTCGATCTCCCAGGCGCAGACTTCCGATTGCACCGAATGCGGGCTGAGCAGGAAGACGATCGTGTCGGCCTCCTCGATGAGCTGCTTCAGCCGCTCGCGCCACTCCTCGGTGGGCAGGATGTCGTCGGTATCGCGGAAGACGCCGAAGTGGCGCTCGCGCAGCACGTCGGCGATGCGCTGGGCGCGCTCGCGGTCCTTGCGGGAATAGGAAAGAAAGACCCGGGCCTGGTCGTCGGGCAGAATCTCGCTGCCAGGAACATCACTCACCTAATCGTCTCCCTTGGCTGTCGTCCGCGAGACCGCGTACATGCGGAACTCGCCATATCCCTTGGCCAGCGGCAACCGGCCGACATACTCGCTGCGGAAGCGGTCGCGCGCGTCGACCGCCAGGGCGGCGGCGGTGGCGTCGGTGCCATAGACCTGACCTTCCGGTGTGATGGGCTCGACCCGTGCGGCCCGGCTGACGTGTTCGCCAAAGACGTTGCGGCGTCCCAGCACATGGTCGGTGCGCTCGAAGACCGGGCCGTAGTGCATGCCAAGACGCAGGCCCATGCCGCCCGGCAGGCCGATGCCCTCCCAGTCGAGCGCCGCCATGGCACCTTGCAAGGCAAAAGCGCAGTCGGCGGCGGCGCTCACGTTGTCGAACACCAGGAACAGGCCGTCGCCCCAGGTGTTGCGGAACACCAGATGCCGCTCGTGACGGTCGAGCACCCGCGCGATCGCGCCCAGGACGTGATCGACATAGGGCGGGATCTGTTCGTCGCGGAGTTTGCTGAAGCCCTTGAGATCGCCAAACACCATGGTCCGGCGCTGCCGCTGTTCCGCATCCGGACTTGCGATGGGGACCGGCAGGTCGGCGACCGGCTGCGGCGGCCGGGCGTTGGGCGAGACGATGTGCTGGATGAGGCCCATGCTGCGCCCCATGGCGACGTCCGGCCCCGTTCCGGCGGTGGCATCGGGGGCTGCGGCCACGCCGTCCCAGACCGCAATCTGGTGCAGTGGGGCCTCCAGGCTGGCGCTGCGCAGGCAGGCCAGACCGAGCGCGAAGTGGGAGGCATAACCGAACAGGGCATCGTGACCGAGGTAGGCGCCGCCGGTGACGAAGTGGACATCGGCGGCGCGTTCCAGGCAGCGATGGAAACGATCGACCCAGGCCGCACCGTCGGAACGCACCGAAACGTCGATGAACTCCGCCTGGGCGAAGGGCAGCACCACATCGAGTTCGCCGCCCCGTTCGAGAACGGCCTCCGCAATGATGATATCGGCGCCCGATGCCAGGGAACCGGTTGCAAAGCGTATGTCGTGCGCGGCGACCAGCCGGCGCACCTCTTCGGCGACGGCGGCCTCCCGGCTGGGCGGGAAACGGGCGTCTTGAGCCTCGAGCGAGAGGCGGTGGCCGCAGAAATGCGCCACCCCGGGCGGGTCCAGCGGCTTCAGGATGGCTGCATTCCCGCCGCCAAGCAGCATGCGCAACTGGCGCCGCGTCGTTACCTTGGCATCGAGACTGGCGCCCTGCAAGGCGATCGCCTCCTGAAGGCGCTGGCTTGCCGCATCGAGATCGCCCGCGACAATCGCGGCCTCGGCCATGGTCGCGCGGCCGTAGTAGCTTTCCTCGTCGGCCGCCAGCCGGCTGGCCGTGGCCGCCCAGTGGCCGGCCGCGGCGCGGTCGCCAGCCAGATGGCTGAGGCTGGCCACGTTGATCGCCGAAAAATAGCCGCCAGAAGCATCATAGGCCCGGCGGTAGGCCGCGGCTGCCTCATGCAGGCCGCGCCGCCGTTCCTCGCCGTGCTGCGCCAGGGCTTCGTCCTTGAGCAGGCGGCCCTTCAGCGCCAGGACGTCTTCGTTGTCGATGACCGCATCCAGACCCCATTGCGCATAGATCCGGCGCGCCTGGTCGATCGCGCCCATGCGCGCCAGTGCGAGCACGCCGCCGTGGCGCAGTCGCACGCCCGCGTCATTGTCGGCCACCGCCGTGCGGGCAAGATCGAACGCCTTGATGTACTCGGACCGGCCAAGCAGTTCCTTGAGCCGCCCTACCGGATCATGTGCCTCGTCAGCCATGGCGCGACGTTAGCATAGGGAGCGGGACTGATCTTCCCGGAGGAACCTCAAAAACAGACAGGAGCGGCGCCTTTGCTGCCGTTCGGCTGCGTATTCCGGTTCTCAGAACCGGGTCGCCGGCACGCGTCGCAGACCGTTTCCATGCGCGTCGTGCCGGAACCATCAAAATGACCATGAAACGATCAGGCAAAGACGGATTGCTTGCCGTGAACCCGTAACGTGTTGGGCCGCGCGAGACATTATTTTCGTGCAGGGCTCAGGAAATGATTGTTTTGGACCGTTGCGCCCCATGTCCTTAGCACTCGCAACGGAAGAGTGCCAAAGCGTGGCCCCGGCGCGACCCAGTATTTTCAGCATTTTAGGAGAGCTCCATGGGCTTCACGCCTTTGCACGACCGTATCGTCGTGCGCCGCATCGACGGCGAAGAGAAGACCGCGGGCGGCATCATCATCCCCGACACCGCCAAGGAAAAGCCGATGGAAGGCGAAGTCGTCGCCGTCGGCCCCGGCGGGCGCGACGAGAACGGCAAGCGCACGCCGCTCGACGTGAAGTCGGGCGACCGCGTGCTGTTCGGCAAGTGGTCGGGCACCGAGGTCAAGATCGACGGCACCGAACTTCTGATCATGAAGGAAGCCGACGTCATGGGCGTCATCGACGGTCCCAAAAAGAAGAAGTGAGCAGCGCGAACGGACCCCGTTCCCCTCATTCCAACACGACATTGCGGAGATAACAGACCATGGCTGCCAAAGAAGTGAAGTTCGGCGCCGACGCGCGCAACCGCCTGCAGCGGGGTGTCGACGTGCTCGCCGACGCGGTCAAGGTCACGCTCGGCCCCAAGGGCCGTACCGTGGTGATCGACAAGTCGTTCGGCGCGCCCCGCGTGACCAAGGACGGCGTGACGGTCGCCAAGGAGATCGTGCTCGAGGACAAGTTCGAGAACATGGGCGCCCAGCTCGTGCGTGAGGTCGCCTCCAAGACCCACGACATCGCCGGCGACGGCACCACGACCGCGACCGTGCTGGCCCAGGCGATCGTGCGCGAAGGCAACAAGGCCGTTGCCGCCGGCATGAACCCGATGGATCTGCGCCGCGGCATCGACATCGCCGTAAACCATGTCGTCAAGGACCTGGAAAAGCGCACGCGCAAGATCACGACCGAGGCGGAGATCGCCCAGGTCGGCACGATCTCGGCCAACGGCGACAAGGCGGTCGGCGAGATGATCGCCCGCGCCATGCAGAAGGTCGGCAAGGAAGGCGTGATCACGGTCGAGGAGAACAAGAGCATCGAGACCGAGCTTGAGGTCGTCGAGGGCATGCAGTTCGACCGCGGCTACATCTCGCCCTACTTCGTGACCAACGCCGAGAAGATGATCGCCGAACTCGACAGCCCCTACATCATGCTGTGCGAGAAGAAGGTCTCGAACATGCAGGCCCTGCTGCCGGTGCTCGAGGAAGTGGCCAAGTCCGGCCAGCCGCTGGTCATCATCTCCGAGGACGTCGAGGGCGAGGCGCTCGCCACGCTCGTCGTCAACAAGCTGCGCGGCGGCCTTAAGGTCGCGGCCGTGAAGGCTCCCGGCTTCGGCGATCGCCGCAAGGCCATGCTCGAGGACATCGCCATCCTGACGGGCGGCACGGTTATCTCCGAGGATCTCGGCATCAAGATGGAGAACGTCACGCTCGCCATGCTGGGCAAGGCCAAGCGGGTCGAGATCTCCAAGGACGACACCACGATCATCGACGGTTCCGGCAAGAAGGCCGACATTCAGGGCCGCGTCGCCCAGCTTCGCCAGCAGGTCGAAAACACGACCTCCGAATACGATCGCGAGAAGATCCAGGAGCGCCTGGCAAAGCTCACCGGTGGCGTTGCGGTGATCAAGGTCGGCGCTTCGACCGAGGTCGAGGTCAAGGAACGCAAGGATCTG